>NZ_CP011451.1:1564553-1877463 GCF_001007935.1 Nitrosomonas communis | reverse complement strand
ATAATCACAAGTGGTTGAAAAACGTATCCGCGGCAGAATCGGCATTGGGCTTAGCTCAGAATGGACCCACATGATCCAGCACGATCCGATACCTTGCCTTACCTGCTGCCAGATGCCCGATAGCATCATTGACTTTATTCAGCGGGAAATGCTCGACTTGCGGTGCAATATGATGTCGGGCGGCAAAATCCAGCATGGTTGCCAACATAGCTGGTCCGCCGGTGGGTGAACCTGACACGCTCTTCTGTCCCATGATCAACTCAAATGCCGGAATAGGCATCGGCTCCAGCACGGCGCCTACCACGTGCATACGACCATTCGGTTTCAGCGTTTTGAGCAGCAATGTCCAGTCGAGCGGTACATTGACAGTAACCATCAGGAAATCAAGCGAATTAGCTACCTTGCGGATTTCCGCGTTGTTACGGCTGGAAACAACGTGATGGGCGCCAAATGCCCGGGTTTCTTCTGCTTTTGATAGATTCGAAGTAAATGCCGTCACTTCGCATCCCCAGGCACGGGCGAATTGCAACGCAAGATGACCGAGCCCGCCAATCCCAACAACACCCACCCGGTCTGTCGGTTTGATACCATGAATCAGCAGCGGGGCAAAAACAGTAATGCCACCACACAACAGCGGCCCGGCAGAAGATATTTCGAGCGCATTGGGTAACGGAATGGCCCATAGCCAATGGGAGCGCACGCGCTCTGCAAAGCCGCCATAATGGCCGATAATGGTCGGTGCCGCTTGCAGGCAAAGATTATGCTGACCCGTCAAGCATTCATGACAATGCATACAACTATTGACATTCCAGCCAATACCAACACGCTGCCCGATCTTCAGTTCTTTGACGTGATCACCGACTGCCACAATCCGGCCCACGACTTCATGCCCCGGAATAACCGGATATTTCGATAATCCCCAATCATTATTAATAATGGAAAGATCAGAATGGCATAAACCGCAGAATTCGACCGCAACTTCAACCTCTTCCAATCCTAGCGGCCCAGCATCATAAGTAAACGGCTCGAGTTTTTGCTTGGCATCGAGCGCAGCCCATCCGCTGATATTATTAGTCATCAATATCCTCTCTTGATTTCAGATCGCATCGTTAAAGAAGCGATTAGCATACTTATCAGGCAAGTCCGTACATCATAACATTTGCTGCCATCACTCTGAGATTCTATAGTTGACGTCATGCATTTATCTCTACGGCGGCACCTCTACCCTATCGCTACCTCCGAATAATAGCCCACCAGCGTGCGATATTGAGTAATGTCATAAGTGAAGCGGAAACATAAGTCCAGGCGGCCGCTTTGAGTAACCTGCGGGCATGCGGTGCATCACCTTGTTTGAGATAATTTCCTTGCTCCAAAAGCGGTAGAGCACGCACAAAACTCGCATTCATTTCCATCGGGAGGGTAAGCAAATGTACTAACGTTGAAGTCCCTAACGTTAACAACCCGCCGGCCAAAAATAATGCACCGGCCAGGGGCACACGGACTAATGCGACTACAAGCGGCGCCAACATGAGGATACTCGCTCCCATTTTTTCCGCTGGTGCAGCCAGTTGCACTAGCCTGGTGCGCATTTTTAACGGCAAGTAATCATCCCGATCCTGAACAGCATGCCCTACTTCATGCGCCGCTACTGTAATCGCGGTAAGCGATCGACCATTGAATTTATCCGAAGTAAGGCGAACCACCTTTTCCAGGGGATCATAATGATCACCCAGCTCTGTAGTCTCGATCCTAACTTGTTGTAAATTTGCCCGATCGAGCAAGGTGCGGGCCAGTTCTGCACCCGTACAAGCATAACGATCGTCCGGCTGGCTATACTTCTCCATGATGTGTTTCACCCAATAAGAGGGTCCGACCACTAAAATAACCAGCAGGATAACCAGTATCAGATAGAACATAGTGTTTTTTCAGAATACAAACAAAGAAAGTTAATTTGTACAATACATTATTCCATTTTCAAATCCAACCTCACGCGAAAGCGAGCCGCAGACACTATCAATAATATGACAGAGACAAGCCAACAAAGTCTGGTTTGATTGAGAAGTGGAATTATATGAGATTCACTTGGATAGCATCAGTTCAGATTATTATTCATGGCTTTTTTTGCCTCAGCGCTTCACTTTGATTACACTTCACCTTTTGCCGATTAAAATAGACACATGGAAAATTCAAGCAAAATATTGGAAAAAGCACATGAACGGGCTGAGGAGATGGATTTACCTTACAAAGGGGCTTTATTGCCTGCCGAAGCATTCGCACTGTTACAAGCAACTCCCAATGCCAAGTTGATTGATGTTCGCTGTAAAGCCGAACTGGACTGGGTTGGTCGCATTTCTGGCGCCATCGAAGTCGAGCTGAAGACTTACCCAGGCATGCAACCTAATCCAAATTTTATTGATCAGGTTGCTGAAAAAGTACAGCAAAACGATGTGATCATGTTTCTTTGCCGTAGCGGCGGACGTTCAGATTATGCAGCCACTATCGCCACTCAGTCAGATTTTCCTAATTGCTACAACATCCTAGAAGGCTTTGAAGGCGATAAGGATGAAACGGGCCACCGCGGCCGTAAAGGCGGCTGGAAGGCGGCGGATCTGCCTTGGGTGCAAAGTTAATGTTTCGATCGTTGCTTATTCTTCAGTAGAAGCGCCATCCAGGCGCTTTCTCAAGCGGCTAGAGACCGCTACTATCTGATTGACCGACCGTAGGGCGCAATAAGCTGCGGGCATTACGCAGTAAATCTGGTGCAATGCGCTGCGCTTATTGCACCCTACATTTAAATTAACCTGTTGACCAGGCAATAAGTCCGGTGTAAGCCGTTACAAGGATCATGATGCCGAATCCGATGCGATACCATGCGAAGAGAGCGAAATCATGATGGCTGATATAGCGCAGCAATCCACGTATCGCGAGCCATGCACTTACAAACGAAGCCATAAAACCAACTGCGAACATACTCAAATCTTCCATTTGCAGCAGGTCGCGACTTTTATACACATCGTAAAAGGTAGCGGCAAACATAATTGGGATCGCCAGAAAAAAGGAGAATTCGGCCGCTGCCTTACGTGATAAGCCAAAGAATAAGCCGCCAATAATGGTGGCCCCCGAACGGGAAGTGCCTGGAATCAAGGCAAGGCACTGGGCACAGCCAATTTTCAGCGCATGTTTCCAGTCCATATCCTCTACCTGCTTAACATCAACTATATGATCACGGCGTTCTGCCCATAAAATTAATATGCCCCCGATGATCAACGCCATGGCAACTGGTAAGGGATGAAATAAGTAAGATTTGATCGTCTTGATAAATAAAAAACCGAGGATGGCAGCAGGCAAAAAGGCAATCAATAAATTTAACAGGAAACGATTTGACTCTTTTGAACCTATACTGGTTACAATTGCTGTCAGTCGGGCGCGATATTCCCAGCATACTGCCAGTATCGCGCCCAATTGAATGGCTACGGTAAAAACCTTAGCCTTGTCATCATTAAAATCAAGCAAATCACCCATCAGGATCAAATGCCCTGTGGAAGAAATCGGCAGAAACTCAGTCAACCCCTCAACAATTCCAAGAATCAGCGCTTTGATCAGTATCGGCCAATCCATGTCGGCCTTTTGTTCAAAGATTTAAAAAATAACAATAAACGATATGAAAAAACCCTCATAATTTACTGTAAATCTCCGCGCCTTTTTCTTTAAACTCGGTAGATTTCTGTTCCATGCCTTTTTTTAGCGCATCATCCTCGCTCATGCCTTGTTGCGCTGCATAGTCGCGTACATCCTGAGTAATCTTCATTGAGCAGAAATTGGGACCACACATCGAACAAAAATGAGCAAGTTTAGCTCCTTCCTGCGGCAGTGTCTCATCATGGAATTGCTTGGCTTTGTCCGGGTCCAGGCTGAGATTGAATTGATCATTCCAGCGGAACTCGAAGCGCGCCTTGGAAAGCGCATTATCGCGAATCTGTGCGCCAGGATGTCCCTTAGCCAGGTCAGCCGCATGAGCTGCAATCTTATACGTAATGATACCGTCCTTGACATCATCTTTATCAGGCAACCCCAAGTGCTCCTTGGGCGTCACATAACATAGCATGGCGGTACCATACCAGCCGATCATAGCGGCACCAATGGCAGAAGTAATATGATCATAGCCTGGCGCAATATCGGTCGTAAGCGGTCCCAAGGTATAAAAAGGAGCTTCCTGACAATATTTAAGCTGCAGATCCATATTTTCTTTGATCAAATGCATAGGAACATGACCCGGCCCTTCGATCATCACCTGCACATCGTGTTTCCAGGCAATCTGCGTCAATTCACCTAATGTTTTTAATTCAGCAAATTGTGCTTCATCATTGGCATCATAAATCGAGCCCGGCCGGAGTCCGTCACCCAGCGAGAAACTGACGTCATAGGCCTTCATAATGTCGCAGATTTCCTCAAAATGAGTATAAAGAAAACTTTCCTGGTGATGCGCAAGACACCATTTAGCCATAATCGAACCACCACGTGAAACAATGCCAGTCATACGTTTGGCGGTCATGGGAATAAACGGCAAACGCACTCCAGCATGAATAGTAAAATAATCAACCCCTTGTTCCGCCTGCTCAAGCAAGGTATCGCGGAATATTTCCCATGTCAGTTCTTCTGCTTTGCCATCAACTTTTTCCAATGCCTGATAAATAGGTACCGTACCGATCGGTACCGGGCTGTTACGAATAATCCACTCGCGCGTTTCATGGATATTTTTACCAGTGGAAAGATCCATGACCGTATCCCCTCCCCAGCGGATTGCCCAAGTCATTTTCTCGACTTCTTCCTGAATGCTGGAACCCAGCGCAGAATTACCAATATTGGCGTTGATTTTGACTAAAAAATTACGCCCGATGATCATCGGCTCAGATTCCGGGTGATTGATATTGGCGGGAATAATGGCCCGTCCACGTGCAACTTCATCGCGCACAAACTCGGGAGTAATTAAGCGCGGGATCGCCGCACCAAAATCGTGGCCAGTATGCTGGCGAACGAGTAATTCATTGCCTTGCGCCTCCATCATTTCCCGTCGCTGATTTTCCCGGATCGCGATATATTCCATTTCAGGGGTAATCATGCCACGGCGGGCATAGTGCATCTGGGTCACATTAATGCCTGTCTTGGCGCGTCGCGGCGGACGTTGGAGATTGAAGCGCATTTGTGAGAGCTTCGGATTATTCAAACGCTCCCGGCTATAAGCCGATGTCAGCCCTGAAAGCCGTTCAGTATCACCACGCTCATCGACCCATTTTTCCCGCAAGGGAGATAATCCCGCACGAATATCGATTTTAACCGCAGGATCCGTATAGGGCCCAGAGGTATCGTACACGTAAATGGGAGGATTTTTTTCTGTGCCACTGCTGATGGCTGTATCCGATTGACTGATCTCCCGCATAGGGACTTGAATGTCAGGACGAGTACCCTCTACGTAAATCTTGCGCGAATTGGGCAATGGCTTGATCGCAGCTTCATCCACCTGCGCCGTTTCGCTGGTAAATTTTCCTAACTTTGAAATAATTGTATTCATATTATGCTCCTCAAAATACCGTAAGGAGCAAGCGGATATCTCTAGCTTCCCTACGGCGGCATTATCCGCATCAGGTATTAAGGGACTGTCTCACCGACACTTGGAGCCTGAAAAAAATAGATGTTGCTAACAAGTTTATTGCGCACCACAATTTAATCTCCAAGTGCGGACCCCTAGCTGAAGCTGTGAAACTAATAGAAATATGAAATAATTGCAAGCCTGATTATTTCATCCATAAAAATAATGATTATGAAACTCGACACCAATCTCGAACAAAACCGCTTCAATATGGTGGAACAACAAATCCGGACTTGGAATGTTCTGGATCTAACCATTCTCAATTTACTTTACAAAGTGCGGCGCGAAGAATTCGTGCCAGCAGCCTATCGTTCACTTGCTTTCGCAGATATGGAAATTCCTTTAGATTATGGTGCAGTTATGCTGACACCCAAAATGGAGGCGCGAATCCTCCAGGAATTACGTATCAAAAAAACCGACAAAATTCTCGAAGTAGGCAGCGGCAGCGGCTACATGACAGCATTACTGGCAGAGTTGGGCGCCCAAGTGTATAGTGTTGAAATTGTGCCAACACTTTGCAGTATAGCAAAAATGAATCTCCAGACCCATGGCATTACTAATGTCACCTTGGAACAAGGAGATGCAGCCCAGGGATGGCCTCAGCACGGCCCTTATGATGTCATCGTTCTTACCGCATCCACACCCATATTACCTGAAGCTTTCCAAAAAAGCCTTAATCCTGGGGGACGTCTGTTTGCGATTGTCGGCGAAGAACCTTTGATGGAAGCCATGCTTATCACCTGTGTAGCACCCAACGTCTACGAGACAAAGGTGCTGTTTGAAACTTGCACGGCCCCCCTGAGAAACGCCCTGCAACCTCAACGATTTACTTTTTAATGCATTCGATCCAATACATTAGCTTACTTTTCACAGAGAAGGAGATTAATATCGCTCACTATCTGGAAGGATTTTGCTAAAAGTACTCATGAAAAATCCGTGGCACCTGGTTGTTATGCTTGTTGCTATCGGCATCATCCTGCAAACACCCGCGCAAGCAGCGAGCCTCATGAATATTTACCGTGAAGCGCTGGAGCAGGATGCGCAATATGGTGCCGAGCGGGCTGCCTATATCGCAGCGCAGGAGAAACTGCCGCAAGGCAGGGCAGGATTGCTCCCTAACATTAATTTCACTGGAACAGGTCAGAATCAGTATATCGATACTAACTTCGGTCCAGAAAGATTGGTCAAAAATCGAGGCATCGTCCTTGCAGCCACGCAGCCGCTTTTTCGCATAGAAAATTTTATCATCTATGAGCAATCGAAAAACCAGGTTGCACAAGCTGATGCCAGATTTGTTCTGGCTGCCCAGGATTTGATATTGCGCGTATCACAGGCATATTTTGATGTGCTCATTGCCCAGGCCAATCTTGAGGTCGTGGAAAGCCAGAAAAAAGCCATCAGTGAACAACTGGAGCAAGCCAAGCGCAACTTTGAAGTAGGTATTGCCACGATTGTAGACACGCATGAAGCGCAAGCTCGCCATGATTTAACGGTCTCGCAAGAAATTGTGGCTAGAAACACGCTTGAAGTTAACAAGCGCGCCCTGCAAGGAATCATCAACCGATTTCCAGACCAGCTAATCAGTACTAGCATAGATAAGATAGTTTCAGCTCCGCTTACCCTCCCCTACGAGAATATGGAAGAGTGGGTAGCCTTGGCTGAGCAGAAAAATTTTTCTCTCAAAATACAGCAGTTCACCTTTGATCTGGCCGAGCAGGATATCAAAAAAGCGAGGGCGGGACATTACCCAACACTTGATCTGGTCGCTCAGTACAGTAATCAACAAGGCGTTGGGGGGGCCATTACCGGGGTTGGTATCGATTTAGAATCGAAATCAGTAGGTCTGCAACTGAATGTTCCTATCTTCCAAGGGCTTTCAGTGCAATCTCGCATTCGTGAAGCATTAGCCAATCGGGATAAGGCACGTCAGGATTTGGAAAATACTAAGCGCACCATTGGTTTGCAGGTACGCCAGCAATTTCTGAATGTGACTAACGGTATTGCCTTGATCAAAGCTCAAAAGCAGGCACTTACAACCAGCAAGAGCCAGTTGGATTCCACCATACTAGGAAGGGATGTGGGTGTCAGGGTAGAAGTGGATGTTTTAAATGCTCAACAGCAATACTTTGCCGCACGCAGAGATTTGGCGCAAGCGTATTACAGCTATTTGATGTCGCGATTACGCCTCAAAGCCGAAGTTGGAGAACTCGATGAAGAAGTATTACAGGAAATCAACGGACTGTTATAGGATAAAGTTTTATCATTCCTTATACAGGAACTTGATAAAATATATCTAGAAGCTGACCAGACAGTCGCTGCCTGTGCAAACAGGGAGAGGAAAGTCCGGACTCCACAGAGCAGGATGCCGGTTAACGGCCGGCCGTTGTGAGGCGAGGAACAGGGCCACAGAGACGAGCGTATTAAGTTACGGTGAAACGCGGTAACCTCCATCCGGAGCAAGACCAAATAGGCAGGCTATGACGCTGCTCGCTGAGCCTGCGGGTAGGTTGCTTGAGTGCCCGGGTAACTGGGCACCTAGAGGAATGACTGTCCACGACAGAATCCGGCTTATCGGTCAGCTTCCCCAATTTTTCATAATAACTTAATTGCTATCAATTAATCGCTCGTTTGCTTATGTATCCGCTTAGCATTACCATCACTATTACTTGATTACTTTAATTTTTTGTTGCTTATTCTGCTGTTATTCGCTTTCAGCAGCTTTATGATCGAGTTATCCTGGATCGCACAACGGATTTCTAACAATGGCATGAATATTATGCCTATTTTAATTTTAGTATCTCCTTGATTCGATTCATCGGTGTTGTTGCTTGTCAACCACACTTATTCTTCCGAATATTGCATTTCTCTCCATTTTCGTTAAAACTCTCATTTGACTTCTGCTCTCGTTTTGTTGATAACCCATCCTTAAAATCGGGGTGTTAGACCCATGACGAGTGTGGTTAATTTAAATAAAATGAACCACTTAATCTGAATACATCACCAAGTGTATAATCCTAGCATTGCAGTTGAACGCTTGGTTGGTAAGCCCATCCCATGACTGATAAAGATAGCTTTAAAAACTTTTCACTTGCCCGCATAGTAAAATCGCTAAGGCAGATAGGATATATCGTATTAGCAGAGAATGCGGCAATGCGCCTAGCTGCAGGAAAGAACTTGTCTCGCCTGAGAATTGTTCCGTTATACGCTCATCCCATTACAGATTTCAGGAGAATCCGTGACTGATCCTTTCAGCATCTTGCAATGATCCATAAATTTTTTCAACGTATTTTCATGCGCAATTCATCTACTGCCAACACTGTCCCAGTGTTGCGCACGATACTTCGCAAGGAACATTGCATTAGCCGCAATCAAATTAGTCCAGGTGCATTAAAGGTAACTGTAGTGTTACAACAAGCCGGGTTTTCTGCATTTGTCGTCGGGGGCGCCATTCGTGATTTATTGCTGGGACTGGAGCCCAAGGACTTTGATGTTGCAACCAATGCGACTCCCGAGGAAGTACGTGCGTTATTCCGCCGTTCTCGTATCATTGGGCGACGTTTTCGACTGGTACACGTCACTTATGGCAGCGAGATTGTGGAAGTATCCACTTTTCGTGCCAATTACCCTATTAATGGCAGTATGGAAATAAATACTGAGAGCCATGCTGATCAACACGGGCGTTTACTGCAGGACAATATTTTTGGCAGTCAAGAAGAAGACGTGATGCGGCGGGATTTTACGGTTAATGCGTTGTTTTATAATCCCGCTACCGAAGAAATTCTTGATTATCTCAACGGCTATGAGGATATTGAGGCGAAACGCTTGCGCATCATTGGCGAGCCTACCCAACGTTATCGGGAAGATCCGGTGCGCATGCTACGAGCAGTTCGGCTGGCTGCCAAACTTGATATCCAGCTTGATGAAGAGACGGCAGTGCCCATAGGCGATTTGGCCCCCCTGTTGCAGAATGTGCCAGCAGCCCGATTATTCGATGAAATGCTAAAACTATTAATGTCTGGCCACTCGCTTGCTTGTGTTTTGGATTTACGTATGCGCGGACTTCATCATGGTTTACTTCCCATGCTGGATGTCATTCTTGAGCAACCCCTAGGTGAACGCTTTATTACTTTAGCGCTTGAGAATACCGATAAGCGCGTGCAGGAGGGCAAGCCCATCTCACCAGGCTTCTTGTTTGCAACGCTACTCTGGCATGAAGTGCTGGCAGCCTGGAATAAACACCAGGCTGCTGGAGAAAAACCTATGCCTGCACTGCATTTGTCTATGGTTGAAATATTAACATTACAACGTCAGCAGCTCGCTCTACCACGGCGGCTGGATTCCATCATTTATGATATCTGGACATTACAGCCACGATTTCTGATGCGAGCAGGACATAAGCCATTCCGCTTACTTGAACATCCGCGTTTCCGTGCGGCATATGATTTTCTTATGTTACGCTGTGAAAGTGGCGAGCTCGATATGGAAGTAGGACAGTGGTGGAAAATTTTCCAGCATGCTGATACCGCTACACGCGAAGCGATGCTGTTAAAGGAAACGGCACCCAAACGACGCAAAAGAAACCGCCGACGCAAATCAGCCGGAACAACAGACCATAAAAAAGCGACGTCACCAATTTAGCGGCTATTATGGAAAATGATCTGATACCATCCATTCCGACTCAATCAGCCAGTCAGGCCTTTATTGGGCTAGGCAGCAATTTGGAAAACCCTTTATTTCAAATCAGACGAGCTATTTCACTGCTAACAGAGCTTCCTGACTCCCGCTTGATAAGACAATCTTCCCTATACCGCAGCGCAGCGATGGGGACAGTTGATCAGCCTGATTTCATTAATGCAGTTGTCCACATCGAAACAATGCTTATGCCGCGGGCTCTCCTTATGGCTTTACTTGAAATTGAACGGCGTTGCGGGCGTATTCGAACTTATCCCAATGCGCCGCGCACTCTCGATCTTGATTTATTGTTATATGATGATCTGCAATGTCATGAGGAAGGTTTGGTCTTGCCACATCCCCGTATGCATGAACGCGCATTCGTATTACAGCCACTTATGGAAATCACACGTGGTTGTAAAATTCCTGGCCAGGGGTTGGTTAGCGAGCTACTGGTCGCATGTACACAACAACGACTTGAATATATTTCATCATCATGATACTTGAAAAATATCACTACATTGCTATCGAAGGCCCAGTTGGCGCTGGCAAAACCAGTCTTGCCCAGAATATGGCAGACCATCTGGAATGTGCCTTAATGCTGGAACGCCCGGAAGAAAACCCTTTCCTCGAAAAATTTTATAGCGACCGCTCGTGCTACGCATTACCTACGCAGCTATTCTTTTTACTGCAACGTATTGATCAATTCCGATATGTGACGCAGGCAGACGTTCTTTCAAAACCAATGATCAGTGATTTTTTATTGGAGAAAGATCAATTATTTGCTCGTATGACACTGAACAAATCCGAATATGATCTCTATCAGAAAATTTATTCTCAAATACAGCCCCAAGCGCCTTCTCCTGATCTCGTCATTTATCTTCAGGCTTCACCAGAAAAACTGTTAGAACGTATCAAGCGTCGTGGTAGTACTTATGAGAAAAATATATCCGAAGACTATCTATATAAGTTATCGAGTAGCTACACACAGTTTTTTCATCAATATGAAAAAACGCCTGTCATCATCGTCAATAGCGAGAATCTCAATTTTGCCAACAACACGGCCGATTTCAACTTGTTACTCCAGCGTCTTAATCAGATGAGAGGTGCGCGGGAATATTTCAACTGTGGCCTGAGAGAATATCTATAAGTCATTATGGACTAAACCGTCATGAGAATAACTCGAGATACCTTACAGAAAATGCATGCAGCAGGCAATAAGATCGCTGCACTGACTTGCTATGATGCGACCTTTGCAGCCATACTGGAAAATGCCGGCGTCGATATTATTTTGGTAGGTGATTCACTAGGCAATGTCATGCAAGGCCATACTACCACATTACCCGTCACGCTGGATGATATGATTTATCATACTCAGTGCGTAGTGCGCGGATCAAACAAAGCCTTCATCATGGTTGACATGCCTTTTGGCACTTCCCAGGTATCACCTGAAGAAACTTTCATGAATGCAACCAGACTCATGGCCGCAGGCGCACAGATGGTCAAGATTGAAGGCGGTCAAATTATGACTGACACCATCGATTTTCTTACTCAGCGCGGTATTCCTGTCTGTGCTCATATCGGCTTGATGCCACAGTCGGTTCATCAGTTGGGCGGCTACAAAGTCCAGGGACGAACCACCAACGAAGCTGAACAACTTCTGAATGACGCTATGCTACTACAGGAAGCAGGGGTAGGCATATTGCTTATGGAAACGATTCCAGCAGCTTTAGCGGCTAGAATTAGCCGGGAGTTGTCTATTCCCACTATCGGTATCGGCGCAGGAGTCAATTGCTCTGCTCAGGTACTCGTGTTGCATGATATGCTGGGCATTTATCGAGGCAATAAACCCCGGTTTGTCAAAAATTTCATGATAGGCACTGACAGCATCCAAGCCGCGATCGAACATTATGTACAAGAAGTCAAGGCAGGAAAATTCCCGGCAGCAGAGCATACTTTCTAACCATTCATTTCATTTATCCTAAAGCACTGGCTGTGGAAATCATTACTGATATTGCATCGTTGCGAACCCGCCTTAAACGTGAATCGTCCATAGCGTTAGTACCGACCATGGGCAATTTGCATCAGGGTCATTTGTCATTGGTTCAACTAGCTCAGCAGCATGCAGGCTGTACCGTCGTCAGTATTTTCGTTAATCGGCTACAATTTGCTCCGCACGAAGATTTCGATCGATATCCACGCACCCAAACAACCGATTGCCATCTTTTGGAGCAGCTCGGGGTGGAAATCGTGTTTTTACCTGACGAAAAAGAACTTTATCCAGTCCCTCAGGAATTTCAACTACTGCTCCCGGCCGTAGCTGATACGCTGGAAGGACAATTCCGCCCTGGTTTTTTTCGAGGTGTAGCAATTATTGTGCTAAAACTGTTTAATATCGTCCAGCCACATATCGCCATATTTGGCAAAAAAGATTATCAGCAACTGCATCTGATGCAAAAGATGGGGCAGCAATTGAATTTACCTATCGAGATTATGGCGGGTGAAACAGTGCGCGCAGAAGATGGTCTTGCGTTAAGTTCACGCAACAGCTATCTGAGCGAGTCGCAAAGACAGCAAGCCAGTCATTTGTTTCGCACACTGTTTCATGTGAAACAAAAAATAGAACAAGGCGATCATAATCTCCGGCTATTAGAAGAGCGGGCAAAATGTGAGCTCGCCAAGCAGGGATGGAAGGTCGACTATATTGCCTTGCAACAGCGTAAAACACTGCTGCCGGCCAATACCAGCGACACGGATCTGGTCATCCTCGGCGCAGGCTGGCTGGGCCAGACTCGCTTAATCGATAATCTGGAGATTGCGCTTACCTTATAGCCGGGAAAGTCTGAACAAGCCATCAAGCGAGACGAAGTGCTAGTAAACGAAAAACAGAAACAATTCCATTTTCAAATTAAACCTGACACGAAGGCGAGCCGCAGACAGAAAAAATAAAACGTCAAGGTGAAGCCGACAAAACTAGGTTTGATTTAGAAATGGGATAAATATCCCTTAACAATCACCTAATAAGGAGAATGTTAATATGCTGCGATATGAAATCACTGCCAAACTTCCCGCTGACTACGGCAGCGTACCAGGTATTAAGTTGCATGATCACTTGCCGTATAGCGAAATAGCATGAGGCATCCCAACCACCAGCAACCTCATCTCCACAATAGCCCGCATCGCTTATATTTCGCTGCCAGCATTACGCTCATCTATGCAGCGATAGAAGCCAGTGTGGGCTGGTGGGCGAATTCGCTGGCATTACTAAGTGATGCCGGGCATATGTTGACCGACACCAGCGCTCTGCTGATCGCCTCACTTGGGGCCTGGCTGGCGCAACGTCGCCCGACGCCACGCCATTCTTATGGGCTAGGCCGTGCAGAGTTCCTTGCAGCTTTAATCAATGGTCTATTAATACTGGTAATGGCGAGTATTGTTATCATCCATGCTGTCGAACGGCTGCAACAACCACTGCCCGTGCAAGGAGAGGTCGTGTCTACCGTGGCATTTATTGGTTTGGTACTCAATGTGCTCGTACTGTACCTACTAGGGCATAGTGAGACTGACTTGAACCAACGTGCCGCGGCATTACACGTTTTGAGCGACCTGCTAGCCTCTATCGTTGCCATATTGTCTGGGCTGGTAATCATCTTCACCGGTTGGACTTTAATCGACCCGCTGCTATCGCTGCTCATTGTCGCGTTTATCCTGTACTCCACTTTGCGTCTGTTGCGTGAAGTGCTGCATGGCTTGATGGAAGGTGTTCCCCTGGAGTTGTCGCTGACGACCATTGGCACTGAAATGGCAGCCCGGCCAGGAGTGTTGTCGGTACATGATCTGCATATCTGGTCATTGTCATCGCAGCAATTCGCATTATCAGCCCACGTTGTGCTGCTTGATCTCAATCAATGGGACAGTATTCTAGACGATTTGCGTCATATGCTATCGGAGCAATATGGCATAGATCACGTAACGTTGCAACCTGAAACCCCTGCACGTGTTGTACACTCTCCAAGCTGCTGAGCATGTGCATATAAGCAAGATATCATCGGGCTTATTATCTCCGTGCGATCATTACCTGCCTCGGTCAGTTTCACCTGGCCGTATTATTTATACTGTCTGAGGCTCGCCTTCGAGGCATGTGTGAACTATTCCCCGGAGTACCGATAAGTTATACCAAACAGTCATCAAAAATTGCACTTCGAATTTGAACCTGCGCAACCTTTAAGCAGTACCATTTTGCGAAATAACGCTTCGCACAAAATTTTATACCCACACCATCATGCCCATCTCCAACGGATGAGTCAGCAGCGGATGGTAGGGATGCATGCGTAAATAATATTCCTTCTTACCACATAACTCGGGCACATAATTCAGCTCAAACAAGTGTTCCTGCATTTCGTTTATTCCCACAAACTTGAAACGAACATGCTGGTAGCTGTTTAACCTAACTTTCTTATTCTCTTGATAAATAAGCAGTTCCACCACCACATCATCAGGTTGCAAACCGTTTAATTTAGCCGCCAATTTGAAATGTAGGGCATTGCTGAAATCAATCCGCTTACACGGCGTATCCTGCCGCCGTAGCGAAACACCTCCCCAAGCTGCACTTACTTTCGCCTTCCAGGCAGCGACTTTTTTGGCATTCGCAAAATTATCTTGAGCATAGTGCTCACCTTGTGCATGAGCACGAGCATAAAATTTTTTGATATATTCATTCACCATGCGCGTTGCGTTGTAGCGCGGCAGCAGAGAAGCCATGGAATATTTGGCCATTTTGACCCATTCAGCAGAATAGCCGAATTTGCCTCGGTGGTAATACATGGGAATGACCTGGTCCTGCAGAATTTCGTAGAATGCTTGACTCTCATCTTTATCACGCACACCAGCTTCAGTATCATCCGAAGCTGGTTTAACGGCCCAGCCATTTTTTCCGTCAAAGCCCTCTTCCCACCAGCCATCGAGCACACTCAGGTTGATCGTGCCATTGATCCCTGCTTTCATGCCGGAAGTGCCGCTTGCTTCAAGCGGGTAAATAGGGTTATTGATCCAAACATCCACGCCAGCTACCAGTCTTCTGGCAAGACGCATATCATAGCCTTCCACCAGCAATATCCGCCCTTCAAATTCCGGCAGTCGTGCTACCTGGCTAACTCTTCGAATCAAATCCTGGCCAGGAATATCCGCGGGATGTGCCTTGCCAGCAAAAACGAGTAATACTGGTCGCTCTGGGTCAAGCAGGATTTTTCTTAACCAGTCGAGATTCTCGAATAACAAGGCTGCACGCTTATAGGTTGCAAAGCGACGC
Organism: Nitrosomonas communis; assembly: GCF_001007935.1. Classification (NCBI taxonomy): domain Bacteria; kingdom Pseudomonadati; phylum Pseudomonadota; class Betaproteobacteria; order Nitrosomonadales; family Nitrosomonadaceae; genus Nitrosomonas; species Nitrosomonas communis. The sequence goes on along the minus strand of NZ_CP011451.1, from coordinate 1,861,837 downwards.
GCAAAGCCCAATACCAATACATTGGGATTGATAGGATCAACCAATTCCAGGAGCCGATCAAGATGCGTCTCCGAGCCGCGATTGCGTCTATTCTGCTCGGTCAGGCGGGCACGAATACCGTAGAACATTTGTGATTTTAATGTCTGCCGCGCACTCCAGAACAAATGATCAGGAATCATATCAATACGTGACCAGAATTCAATGTCACACATTTTGTCGCGCCATTCATAGCCCAGATATCGATAAAATAAATTCGACCATTCCTGCGCTAAAAAAGTGGGGACATGCACGCCATTGGTGATATAAGTGATTGGATTTTCCTCTGGCTCAATTTGGGGCCAGAGATCGCGGCAAATACGGGCGGAGACATCGCCATGTATCTTGCTAACTCCATTATGCGTGCGTGACATATGGATAGCCAACGTGGTCATGTTGAAGTCATCACTACCTGGCATATGTCCCAATGCCATAAATTCTTCCCAGGAGATCTTCAAGTCATGACAAAATTCAGCAAAATAGTCATGCATGATAGCTCTGGAGAAGTGATCATGTCCTGCAGGTACAGCGGTATGCGTAGTAAAGATGGTATTGACAGCTACTGTCTCCATTGCACTGGCAAAATCCAGTCCCTGCTGCACCAGATTGCGTGCCCGTTCCAGCATCATAAAGGCTGCATGCCCTTCATTACTATGCCATACGGTTGGTTTAATCCCCATTTTCTGTAACGCACGGACTCCACCAACCCCTAAAAGGATTTCCTGCTCGATCCGCATATTTTTATCTCCGCCATAAAGCTGATGGGTGATCAAGCGGTCATGTTCAGGGTTTTCCGGTAAATCCGTATCCAGCAAATACAAGTTGACGTGGCCGATGATAGTCCGCCAGACTTTTACCATTACATTACGTCCCGGCAAGGCTATTTGTATATGGACTTCTGAGCCATCATCATGTAAAGCCGGCTTCACCGGCAGAACTTCAAAATCTGAATCAGTATAAATTGCTTGCTGATTACCTTGGGCGTCGATGGTCTGGAAGAAATAGCCTTGGCGGTATAACAATCCGACTGCAACCAATGGCAAACGCAAATCGCTTGCTGCCTTGCAGTGGTCTCCAGCCAGAATACCGAGCCCGCCAGAATAAACTGGAAGGCTTTCATGAAAACCAAATTCGAAGCAAAAATAGGCAATCCGGTCAGGTGGGCTGAAGCCTTCGATATGGTCGTACTGTAAGGGTTCCGCATGATACGCATCATAAGATGACAGCACGCTGTTATAACTGGATAGAAATGTTCGTTCAGATGCAGCCTTGTGCAGTAACGACTCATCGACTCGCCTGAGAAAAGCCTTAGGATTATGCCCGGCTGCTCCCCACAAGCGGGGATCAATACGAGAAAACAAACTACGTGTCTCACGGTCCCAGCTATATCTAAGATTATTGGCTAATTCTTCCATGCGCGATAGCCGAGCCGGTATTTTGGGATTAACAGTGACAGTAAAGGTTGTTTTATTAATCATTGAATGCTCTCCTTGCCGAGATAAATACTGAGACTATTAAGCGCTGATAAAATGCTCACGATAATATTTTAATTCTTTAATTGAATCATAAATATCTGCTAGCGCTTCGTGCTTACTTTCTTTATTCAACCCAGCCATGATTTCAGGTTTCCAGCGTTTCGCCAACTCCTTAATCGTGCTGACATCCAGATTACGGTAATGGAAATACGCTTCCAGCTGTGGCATGGCGCGAGCAAGGAAGCGTCGATCCTGGCAAATTGAATTCCCACACATTGGTGAGGTTGCTGGCGGAACATGATTTTGCAAAAAAGCGAGCATAGTTTCCTCAGCTTGCATTTCTGTCATCTTAGAAGCTTTAACTTTATCAATCAGTCCAGATTTAGCATGAGTCGATTGATTCCATTTATCCATACCGTCCAGTATAGCGATCGGTTGTGACACCACTAATACCGGGGCTTCGGCTACCACATTGAGTTGTGAGTCGGTCACGACCAGAGCGATTTCAATAATACGATCGCTATCAGGATTCAGGCCGGTCATTTCCATATCGATCCAGATGAGGTTATTGCTATCTTGTGCCATAATGCGTTTTCTTGAATTTTAAGAGATTGATTTTGTCATATTGAAAACTATCCGTCACTTAATGTTTAGTGAAGGGTAAGTATTTGTGAACAAATCAGCACGGCTGTGTTCCAATAATTGCGTTTTTTATTGTGACTTTTCTTTTATTTTGTTAAAACTTGTTTTGTGCGTGTTTTAGCAAAGTGTGCTGCGCTCGTTTTAGCGAAACTTGCTACGCTCGTTTTCACAAGGTTTGAGTGTTAATCGATTATATTTTCTATGCTATTTTGACTATGCAAACTTTTACTGCTGTATTTATTACTGCATTATTACTGACCACTGTTACTCAACTATGGTTAGCGATCCGCCATATCCGTCATATCCGTGCTTATCGCAACCAGGTTCCGCAAGATTTTGCCTCACAAATTGATCTTGCCGCTCATCAAAAAGCGGCTGATTATACTTGCGCTAGAACCCGCCTCAGTTTTCCCAGCACCTTTACCCATGTTCTTCTATTATTGATGCTCACGCTGGGAGGGGGACTCAATGTCCTTGCAAGTTTCTGGGCGAACTGGTTTACCGATCCGATCCCTCATGGCATGGCGCTCATTATCAGCACGGTTTTACTGTTAAGTGTGATTGAAATTCCATTCAGTTATTACCGGACTTTTGTTATTGAACAGCAATTTGGCTTTAACAAGATGACACCGGCTATGTTTTTTGCTGATCTGATCAAACAATATACATTAGGCTTTGTGCTGGGTGCACCCTTATTATTCGTCATGTTATGGCTGATGGAGAAAATGGGTGAGAGTTGGTGGTTTTATGCCTGGCTGGCATGGGTCGCTTTCAATCTCTTCCTCCTGGCTATTTATCCAACCTGGATCGCGCCGCTGTTCAACAAATTTTCGCCATTACAAGACGCTTCTCTCAAAGAGCGGATCGAGCAGCTTTTGTATAAGTGTGGTTTTGAATCAAGTGGTTTATTTGTCATGGACGGGTCACGCCGCAGCAGTCATGGTAATGCCTATTTTACCGGCTTTGGCAAAACGAAACGAATTGTATTTTTCGATACATTATTGTCACGCCTGGAACCATCAGAAATAGAAGCTATCCTCGCTCACGAGCTTGGCCATTTCAAACGCCACCACGTCATCAAACGCATTGTCTGGTCATTCATCGTCAGTCTGGCCTTTTTGTGGCTATTAGGTTATTTGATGCAGCAGAACTGGTTCTATCAAGGATTAGGCGTGACTGTCCCATCCGTTCCTTCCAACGCAATGGCGGTGCTACTATTTTTTCTCGTGATGCCCGTCTTTACCTTTTTACTGCAACCGCTGTCCAGCTTATATTCGCGCAAACATGAATTTGAAGCAGATGAATATGCGGCACAAAATGCTTCAGCCGCTGATTTGATTCAAGCGTTAGTGAAGCTTTATCAGGATAATGCAGCAACGCTCACCCCTGATCCAGTCCATTCCACTTTTTATGACTCCCATCCTCCCGCTGCGATTCGGGTTGCCCATCTCAAGAAATTTATTTCCGTATAGAGGTATTTATGGCTGATATCTGTGAGCTAACGAACAAGCAATGCAAACCCTGCGAAGGGGGTGTGCCTCCTCTTACTGCAGAGGAAGCAAATAAATTAATGCAACAGCTGGAAGGATGGTCGCTGATGACTAATAAAATCAGCAAAACCTTTGAATTCAAAAATTACTATCAAACCATGGCATTTGTGAATGCGGTGGCATGGCTTTCCCACCGTGAGGATCACCACCCCGACATGACAGTAGGCTATAACAAGTGTCAGGTCGAATACATGACGCATGCGATCGATGGATTGTCGGAAAATGATTTTATTTGTGCTGCCAAAATTGATTGGCTATTCAAAATTTGAGCTCAAAGTCTCCTTCTAAGACAAAACTTACTCAACCAATGATAGGCCAGGTCATTGCTAACTACGGCAGGCAGTATGGCGTCCAAACAAGCGATGGAGCATTGTTAACGTGCGTTATGCGCGGCAAAAAAGGCGGCATTGCCTGCGGGGATCAGGTTAAAATCCTTCCTACCACCTCGGGCCAAGGCGTGATAGAAACTGTGTTATCACGCTCAAGCTTGCTCTATCGCAGCGATGCGTTTCGTCAGAAACTGATTGCCGCCAACGTCACTCAGCTTATCATCGTAGTGGCTGTGGTACCGACTTTCAGCGAAGAATTAATCGATCGTTGTCTGATCGCAGCTGAGAATCAGCGGATCAAAGCGCTCATCGTACTCAACAAAGCTGATTTGCTCGAACAGGCCCGCACAGCAGCGGCTACGTTATCGTTTTATAGTTCGCTGGGCTACCCGGTTTTGACTATCAGTGCTACTCAAAATATCGAACCACTTCGACCTTATCTGCATGGTCACACCAGTGTGCTGACTGGCCAGTCCGGTATGGGGAAATCAACCATCATCAACGCATTGATGCCGGGTGCCAAACGCACCACGATGGAAATTTCCACTGCCCTCGATAGCGGGCGCCATACCACGACACACACGCGCCTTTATCATCTTGATTTGGACAGTGCCATCATTGACTCGCCCGGTCTGCAGGAATTTGGCTTACATCATATTGATAACAGTGAGCTGGTAGGCGGTTTCGTTGAATTCTACCCCTATCTTGGGCAATGCCGGTTCAGCAATTGCCGGCACATGACAGAACCGGATTGCGCCTTATTGCTCGCAGCTCAGGAAGGAAACATTCATGCGCGGCGTCTAGCGACCTACCAAAAACTGATAGCAGCCGCAGAAAAGCAGAAGACGTGGTAACAGCCGCTTCACATGCTATCAAACTGGGGCCAGCAATGACTGATAAATTTCACGATATGCCATCGCACTCGCCCGCCAGCTAAAATCCTTACTCATGCCATTTTTCTGTAGCTGCCGCCAAACCCGCTTATTCCGGTAGGCTATCACCACACGCTGGATACCCGCCAGAAATGCCTCCGGCGTCATACCATGGAATTGGAAACCACTTGCACTGCCATCTGCCAGGGTAGCCGCAGTACAATCCACGACAGTATCAATCAACCCACCGGTAGCATGGACCAGCGGAGGTGTGCCGTAACGCTGGCTATACATCTGATTCAGGCCACAAGGTTCAAAACGCGACGGCATCAGGAAGCTGTCCGCCCCTCCCTCGATCAGGTGAGATAGCGCTTCGTTAAACCCAATGTGCGCAGCTATTTTGCCGGGATAAGTATCTGTCAGTCTGACCAACTGCTCTTCCAGCATGGCATTTCCACTTCCCAGCAATACCAGTTGGGCGGGTATCTGCACGAGCTGCGGTGCGATCTGCAGGATGAGATCATAACCCTTTTGTTCGGTAAAGCGGCTGATAGCGGCAAACAGCAAAATATCACTGTCGACCTCCAGCCCCATTACCTGCTGTATCGCAAGCTTGTTCGCCTTCTTGGCAGCCAGGTTATTGCTGGAATAGTTTTTGTTGAGATGAGGATCAGTGGCAGGATCCCATTCCATCGTATCAATACCGTTGACGATGCCATCAATATGCTGACTGCGTGCCGCTAGTAATCCTTGCAAACCGAACCCAAGCGGCGCCTGCTGGATTTCGCGGGCATAACTGGGGCTGACTGTCGAAATACGATCAGCATAATAAAGCCCAGCCTTCATAAACGACAGATTACCGTAATATTCCACACCGTTCATATTATAACTGGCGGCTGGTAACCCCAATTGAGCCACTGTTTCTGGCGGAAAACAGCCCTGAAAGGCAAGATTATGGATAGTCATCATGCTAGCCGCTTTTTTCCCCGGATGAAAATGAAGGTAAGCAGGCGTGAGCCCACTTTGCCAATCATTGCAATGGACGATGTCAGGAAACCAAGTCAGCGGACTCGCATCACTTGATAGAATAGCCCCCATTTTTGAGAGCACGCCAAAACGCAAGACATTGTCCGACCAGCTTTGCCCAGCGGTATCGAGATAAATTCCGCCTTCACGTTGATACAACGCGGGACAGTCAATGATATATACCGGTACATTCTCCGAATAGTTGACTGACAGTTTAGCTGACCATAACGTAGTAGGTGGAAAATGGTGGAAATCATTGAAGGTGGCGATTTTCCGTTTGTATTTGAGCCCTGACATAACGGCGGGATAGCCAGGCAATAACAAGCGTATATCTACGTTAAATTCACGTAAAGCAGTCGGTAATGCGGCGCTGACATCACCCAGGCCACCAGTCTTACACAATGGATAGACTTCTGGTGTAATAAATAATACTTGCAGATCATGACGGGAAGAAGGGGACATGTTTGCTCAATAAACGGTTACATGGATAGCTGCTATTAGAGCCGTTCAAAAATCGCAGCAATCCCTTGCCCACCGCCTATACACAGCGTTACCAGGGCATAGCGTCCGCCTGTACGATGCAGTTCGTAGATCGCCTTGATGGATAAAATACAACCGGTTGCGCCAATCGGATGTCCGAATGCGACAGCTCCGCCATTGGGATTCGTTTTGGCGGAATCAAATCCGAGTTCACGCGCAACGGCACAGGCTTGCACAGCGAATGCTTCGTTCGATTCAATCACATCCATATCGGCGAGCTTGAGCCCTGCACGCTTCAGTGCCTGCTTGACAGCAGGGACCGGGCCGACTCCCATATAGCTTGGATCAACGCCCGCATAACCATGAGCAACGAGACGCGCCAACGGATGCAGATTCTTTTGCTCAGCTGTTCGAGCATGCATGAGCACCATCGCGGCTGCACCATCATTGATACCGGAGGCGTTGCCTGCGGTGACGGTGCCATTTTCCTCAAAGACGCTGGGAAGCTCAGCCAGTTTTTCCAGGTTAACTTGCTCGCGCGGATGTTCATCGGTATCGAACAGCGTCATTCCCTCTCGGCTGGGGATTTCGATAGGCAGGATCTGCGTTTTGAAGTAACCTTGCTTGATGGCAGCGATTGCACGCCGATGGCTTTCCATGGCAACTTGATCCTGCTCTTCGCGGCTGATTCCCCATTTCTTAGCGATATTTTCCGCCGTCACACCCATATGAACTTGATCAAACGGATCAGTCAAAGCGCCGATCATCATATCTACCGCTTGGCTGTCTTTCATACGCTGTCCCCAGCGCAGCGCCGGTAACAGATAACCTGCTCGACTCATCGATTCCACGCCACCCGCAACTGCTGCCTCAGTATCGCCTGACAAGATCAGATGAGCAGCGGATAGAATGGCCTGCAAACCGCTGCCACAAACTCGATTCAAGGTCAGGGCTGCAGTGGATTGTGGCAAGCCACCTTGCAGAGCTGCTACCCGCGCGAGATACATATCGCGTGCTTCCGTGTGGATCACCTGACCAAAAACCAGGTGACCAACCTCAGCAGGGTTAGCACGCGCGCGTGCAACAGCTTCGCCTACCACCTTTGCCGCTAAAGTAACCGGAGCAACACTCTTCAGCGCCCCGCCGTAATCCCCGATGGCGGTGCGCACCCCACTCAGTATCACAACCTCATGTGCTGGCACGAGACATCCTCTTTCTATTAGAGGTTTCTAAAGTACATATCTCGCCAAATCCTCACTTTGAGAGAGTTCTTTGAGACGCGAATCAACATAAACCGCATCGATGACGATCGCTTCGCCGCTGCGCTTGCTCGCATTGAAAGAGATTTCCTCCAGCAGCTTCTCCATGACGGTATGCAGTCTTCTGGCCCCGATATTCTCGGTTTTCTCGTTGACAAAATAGGCAATTTCCGCCAATCGCTTGATGGCATCCTCGGCAAAACTCATCTCGATCCCCTCTGTTTTCAGCAGCGCCTGATATTGCCTGGTCAGACAAGCATCGGTATTGGTGAGAATCTGTTCGAAATCGCCTGCGCTCAGACTTCCCAATTCAACCCGAATGGGGAAACGCCCCTGCAACTCAGGAATCAAATCGGAAGGCTTGGAGAGATGAAATGCGCCGCTCGCAATGAACAGGATGTGGTCAGTTTTGATCATACCGTACTTGGTAGAAATCGTAGTCCCTTCCACCAGCGGCAATAAGTCACGCTGCACTCCCTGCCGCGACACATCAGCGCCTGATGTTTCAGAGCGGCTGGTGATTTTATCGATTTCATCAAGAAACACAATGCCATTCTGCTCGACATTCTGCACCGCACGCAACTTCAGTTCTTCGTCATTAATAAGCCGTGCCGCTTCTTCTTCAACCAGGATTTTTTTGGCTTCACGTATCGTGAGTTTGCGCGTTTTCTTTTTCCCGCCCCCGATCGTCTGGAACATACCCTGAATCTGTGACGTGAGCTCTTCCATTCCTGGTGGTGCAAAGATTTCCATGCTCGCCTGTGGGATAGCAACTTCTATTTCTATTTCCTTGTCATCCAGTTCCCCTTCGCGCAATTTTTTGCGGAATTTTTGCCGGGTTACGCTGCTTTCCTCGCTCTCTGCTCGAAAATCGAGATCGCGCGCAGGTGGCAATAATACATCGAGAATCCGGTCTTCAGCACGATCTTCCGCCATCGGGCGCATTTTTCTGATTTCCCGTTCACGTCCCTGCTTGATAGCGGATTCCACTAAATCCCGAATGATGGAATCGACATCGCGCCCAACATAACCCACCTCAGTAAACTTAGTCGCTTCTATCTTAATAAATGGCGCATCTGCGAGCTTCGCCAAACGTCGCGCAATTTCTGTTTTACCGACACCGGTGGGACCAATCATCAGGATATTCTTGGGCGTGATTTCCTGCCGCAGCGGATCACCCACTTGCTGTCTGCGCCAGCGGTTCCTGAGCGCAATCGCAACGGCGCGCTTGGCGCTAACTTGGCCGATGATATGTTTGTCCAATTCGTGAACAATTTCCTGTGGGGTCATTTGTGACATAGTAATAGCTTCTTAGAAGGAGTAAATCAAATTAATCGAGCGACTCAATAACGTGAACCTGATTGGTATAAATATCAATATCACCTGCAATGGTCAATGCTTTGGCAATAATCTCCCTGGCAGGCAAATCGGTATTTGCCAACAGCGCCCGCGCCGCTGCCTGGGCGTAGGCACCACCGCTGCCAATGGCAGCCAGGCTCATTTCAGGCTCAATCACATCGCCAGCTCCAGTGATGATCAGAGTGGCCTCTCCATCCGCTACCACCAGCATTGCCTCCAGGCGCCGCAAAATACGATCGGTGCGCCAATCCTTGGCGAGTTCAACCGCAGAGCGCATGAGATGGCCTTGATGTTTTTCCAGCTTACCTTCAAAACGTTCAAACAAGGTAAAGGCATCTGCGGTTCCCCCTGCAAACCCTGCCAGAATTCTCCCATGATAAAGCCTGCGCACCTTGCGCGCGCTGGCTTTGGCAACGATAGAACCCAGCGTTACCTGACCATCGCCCCCCAATGCAACTTGTTTACCCCGTCGTACGGATACTATGGTGGTCATGTGTTTTAATCTATTTCTGAAAAAGAACAATTATAACGCTGATTGAGGAACGGTACGTAATCGAAATAGGAAATAGAAGTACCCAATCGATGAAAAATCAATGCGAAATAGTCACGTAATTTTTTGAAGATATTTAATCAGGCATACCCAGAACTGCCACAAGCTGAACTAGTCCATCTGCTTGTTTGACATTGAGATGTCTAAAAAAAGACATGTTGAATGGCAGCAAGAAACGGAAACGTAAGTATCTGTAATAAACAGTGTGCCGTTGCTTGGCCACAGTCAAATGAGAATTCTACTGACTAAAGAACCGTGCTTTTTTCTTATTCATTGCAAACTTAAAAAACACCATACCCCTAACTTTAAAACAATATTTAGCTTCATATAATAATATCGCAAGCTATTATTATTTAACATAAAACAGTCACAACTCATAATTTAATTGTTTTATTTTAAAAGATCTCTTGAAAGCACAAACTCTGGCCCAATATCCAAAATCGCTAAACAGCCGAAACGAGCAAAATTTATGAAAATTGAATAGCGAACAAAACAAATGTCAATAAACAATACCCAATTTCGATATTACGATAGCAATGTCTTGCGCTTGCCTGCTGACAAACGCAAGGAATATCACGAGCAAGTAGATCGTCTCATCAGTGAACTAAGCAAAAGACTGCACGATCAGACCGACATTAAAATTACCAAGGTAGTAAAGGCCGGATCGTTTGCGAAATACACCATTCTTCGAAAAACTTCGGAAGATCCCATAGATGTAGATGTGGTGTTTTATATCTCTGGTCGCAGTGTCGATAAGGAAACCTTGGAAAGCTTGAGTGAAACAATTTACAACTTATTGATTAAGCTTTATCCCAACAAAGCTGTTGACCACTTCGAAATTCAGCGAAAGGTAGCGAAAGGCAGCGACCGTCAAATTCATCAAGTCTGGCTTGAGTGTTGATATCGTTCCCGTAATCGAAGATCCAGCCAGACTAGGTTACGGATGGCAGTATGACATACACGACGGCTCCAAAATACAAACGTGTGCTCCTTGCCAAATCAAGTTCGTACGCGATCGCAAGGATGTTGATAGTGATTTCCGGACGTTGGTGCGACTGGCTAAAAGGTGGAGAAACTACACCGAGCTTAAACCACTGAAATCCTTCATCATCGAATTGATCATGGCCCATGTGCTTGCAAAGAATGGCAAGGACGGCTCAATCGAAAAATGCTTTCGTGACTTTCTGCTTTATATCGCTCAATCTGAATTGAAGGAAGTCATTTATTTCCCAGAAAATGGATCGGTGTACCCACAATTCTCCGATCCAGTCGTCATTCTTGATCCCGTATGCAATAGTAATAATGTCGCCAGCCGAATTAAGGACGAAGAACGTTTGGAAATTGTGCAAGCTGCAAACGATGCTTGGGAAATCGCACACTATGCGTCTTGCGAAAATAATATTGAAATCTGGAAAGAACTGTTTGGTCCTCGATTCAAGGTGGAGGACTAATTAATGAGTTATTCAAATACTGCTACAGAGACTTACTCCGTCACTGATATTGAAACAGTCATGCGGAAAGTTACTGCTGACATCGTCATGATCGCCGGCAGCACCGGCGCCATTTCGGAAGAAAAAGCGCGCCAATGGGGGCATGATATTGAAGTTCTCGCAAAAAACGGCTACTTAAAAGCAGTGGATTTGACGTTATTTAGCGGAAATAGCGAAATAAAGGCGGTACGTTATGACATTAACACAGAATCAGGAGCATTGACCACAAGCCGACCGGGTGGCGTACTTTGGCCTCGCGTCAATCAACCTTATCTTCAAATAATTCTGATGTACACATCAGAATACAATTCCGAAGCTCGATCCAAATTGAAACCAAAGCTTTGTATCGACTGGGTTCCTACCAGTGTAGATACGAGCCATTCGACATTGAAATCCAATTCAGGTCGAAACTATGTCAGTAACGCATATGGTATGCAGCGCAAGGATTTCAACTAATGAGTAATCAAAATAATATTTTTGATAGCAAAACAGCTCTCCCCGATAGCTCTCTGGCGGCAAGGGAGAAAACACTACTTGGATTTGATTCACGCTACGAGAAAATCCATGATCAACTGCGCTTACTGCTCAACCTTAATGAGTTGGCAGATTGGAGTAAAAAGTATCATGGACAGCGCATCCCTCTTTGTGATCTTGTAGCGGACCAATACCCGTTGGTGATTTTTTATGGCGACGTAGGCACCGGAAAAACGGCATCAGCCGAATGTATTGCCAATCGCTTAGCAAAAGAATCTGGGACTGAAGATTCTATGCTATTCAAGTTGAGCAACAGGGTGCGTGGCAGTGGAAAAGTCGGCGAAATGGGCACATTATTGACCCAGGCTTTTCAAGAAGTTATCCAATCGGCTGGCAAAAGTAGGCGTGCAATTTTGATTATTGACGAAGGCGACTCCCTAGCCACTTCTCGCACTCAGGAACATAGCCATCATGAAGATGAGGTTGCGGTTAACACCTTAATACAATGCGTAGATGACTTGCGGAGGTTTGGGGGACGAATAGTAGTATTCCTTTGTACTAATCGACTTTCAGTACTCGATGCAGCTCTACAAAGACGAGCAGCGATAATAGAAGAGTTCCTTCGGCCAAATGAAGAAGAACGACGGTCATTATTGAAAATGGATCTGGCTGGAGTTTCCCTTACCGAGAGCCAAATAGCCGAGTTAGTGGCTGCTACAGGACCAAAAAATGATATTCCAGGTTGGACCTTTTCAGACATTCGGACCCGGTTATATCCGGCAGCATTGGCTTCGGCTTTTCCCAATCAGCCACTTAACTTTACACATATTCATGATGCGGCAAAAAATTTGCGTCCATCACCAATTTTGGAGGATTTTTAATGGCAAGATCACCGCTTTTCGGCCGTAGAATTCATATTGCAGGGAGTATTCCGAATGAAGCAAAGTACGCGTCAGCCGAGGAAGTTGGGCGTGCCCGCCAGTTGGTGGAAAGTTTGGTTAAGGAATTGCTCCGTAAGGGCGCTACTTTCGTTATTCCTGTGGATGCTGAGAAAGTACGGGAGTCCGATGGCCTTCCAATCTGTTTCGATTGGCTAGTCTGGGATACTATCGAAAAGAATTTGGCGAATCGTCCGGCTGATGCAATTAGTTCACTCGTAATCGCTGTCAAGCACCACAAGAACGAAGAACAGATTCCCGAGCAATATCAGTCCCTGTGGGATAAGTTCCGCGGCTCTCCTCTAGTCCAGATCGAAAGCGCGGCACATTGGAACATGAATAGCAAACGGATGGAGGTTCAAGCGCGCTGTGGAGATATTCTGATTGCGATTGGCGGTGGTGAAGGGGTGCTATTTTTAGCAAATCTCTATCACGATGCTGGTAAACCTGTTGTTCCTTTGAATTTCAAGCTTTGTTCACCCAACACTGGGGCACAGAAGATCTTCGACTATGCTCAGACAAGTAATCATGCGCGGCGACTTTTTCAAACAGAAGGTGGAACCCCGACGCATACTTGGATCAACCGGCTTGATTTTCCGTCGCGAAAAGAAATCACCGAAAGAGTACTTGACATAATTGACCTCCTTGAGGATATTTCGCCACCCAAGGCATTCGTTGTTCGGTTACTAAATCCAGCTCATCCAGAATATCTTGATGTTCAAACTTTTTTTGACACGGTTGTTCAACCCATTGTAGAGGGTAAGTTCGGGTATAAGTTGACTGTAATTGACGGAAATCAGGTATATGATTACGCCAGAATCGATGAAGAAATTTTCGCTAAACTCCATCGCAGCAGCGTTGTCATCGCTGACATCACTGGTTGCCGTCCAAATTGCTATATAGAGCTGGGGTATGCATTCGGGCGAGGTCTCCCCACTATGCTCCTTGCAAAAGATGGAACTGATCATCCTTTTGATATTTACTCATTTTTCGGCCATCACTGGAAAACGACTGGAACAGTAGAAGAACGTCAAAGGGAGTTTAGCAAACACTGGGAGGCCATTAAAAATCGTCCTCCCTTAGTGCCAATGGAGCCTCTTATCCCATGAATACTAAACGTGAAGTTTTTATTTCAGTAGATGTAGAGACTTCGGGACCTATTCCCGGAAAGTATAGTTTACTGACTATCGGTGCTTGTGTAGTTTTTGATGATACGATGACGTTCACCTGTAAGCTCAAGCCAACAAATCGCAACGCAGATCCAGAAGCTTTGGCAATAACTGGGTTATCACTAGATACACTCGAGCGAGAAGGGATCGCAGCGGCCGAGGCAATACAAATGTTTTATGACTGGGTCCTACATGTCGCCGGATCCGACGGTACACCTATTTTCGTTGGATTTAATGCAGCATTCGACTGGTCGTTTATCAATTACTATTTCCATTACTATATTGATAAAAATCCCTTCGGATTTGCTGCCTTGGACATTAAATCTTTATATATGGGTTTTACGAAGTGCTCATGGGATCAAACCAAATCAAGTCAAATTTCATCTAATCTCAAACCTAAGCTCATTGCTACCCATGATGCGCTTCAAGATGCACGGTATCAGGCTGAACTATTTCGTTTAATTCGATCAAGATAGCAGCTCGCGCAGTCCTCACGGACAAAATGGGCCGCGCACAAAAAGGGTCATGTCTCGCAACTGAACATAGGGCCGTAGGGCATAATAGGCGAAGCCTTATTGCGCCGCCATGACCAGATTTAATAGGGATCTCAGGATCAGGCCTTACATTTGACATCACCTTTCACGTCCCCACTGGATGGACTGCCCCACAAAAAGGGGTCGCGTCTTGCAATTGAACATAGCACAAAGGGGCTAGGGCGCGAATAAGGAACTTGATCTATTCGAGTGTCTCCACAAAGCTTTTTCGAATAAAGAAGGCAAGCCTCTTTAAAAAATCATATTTTACGCATGATGCTTACAGGTTTATGATAGATTTTTATTGGATTTTTTAAATCTTTTATTTTGGAGATGCATACGTTGACATAAGGTTATGGTGCTGACTTTTTGCGAGAGCATATCACTTTACTTGATACTTAAAAGGTAAATGAATGAATAAAACTTTAATAGCATTTACATACTGGCAAGACGGCGGGATGTGGTTAGGTTACCTTGATGAATTTTCTGATCAGAACTTAACGTGTTGTGAAGAGAAGGGATTTGATCGTAAGAGCCGTAAAACGCAATAGGCGAAGCCGTATTGCGCCACCATGACAAGGTATAACATTCTGGCTACGCGAGCAATCTTCTTACTCTACGGTATCAAAACCACTTCTGCTGGCGGTATGCTGTTAAAGTTAGTGGCTGTTGCCCAGGAATAGGCACCAATGTTTTCACAATAGACAAGATCTCCAATCTCCAATTCTGGCATATCTTCGCTCACTGATATGATGTCCAGCGAATCACAGGTAGGTCCGGCAAGGGTGGTTATTTGCGTGACGCCCCTACGAAAAGTACGGTACTGGTATTTCCCATGATCAAAGACGATGCCGGACAATGAGCCATACACGCCATCGTCAAGATAGTACCAATGCTTGTTGCCACGAATCGATTTGCCCACAACCTGCATGACCAGATAGCATGCCGGCCCAACGAACGCTCGGCCTGGCTCGGCGATTATCTGGACATCCGGACTGAACAAGCGTTTCAATTCCTTCTTTATTTGAATAGACATAGGAGCGAAGCTATCCTTATCCTGCTCAAAGTGGCGAATCGGAAAGCCACCACCGATGTCGAGGATCTCCAAGGGCAACTGCTTCAGCTTAGTATGTCGTCAAAAATAACTTCCAGAAATTGGATTAGAATGTTCATGCAGGATTATGGATAATAAAGCCAATTTATAATTGGTGAATGACAAATTGTGGCTGTTTACGATAAAAGCATTGAACTGAAGATGCAGCGGTTGTTTCTGCTGCTATCAGAAAAGGATCGGCGGCGGTATGCGGGGATTGAAGCGGCCAAGCTAGGGCACGGCGGTATTGAGTATGTGTCTGGGTTATTTGATATGGATCCCAAGACGGTGCGACGTGGTCTGGTAGAACTGGAAGTGAGTGAGGATCCTGCGCCGAGCCGGATCAGAAAAAAAAGGTGCGGGACGTAAAAATGCAATGGTTCACAAGCCTACCCTGGAAGAAAATTTCCTCAGGCTACTTGCGGAATTTACCGCCGGCGATCCGATGCGCGAAGGTGTCTTATGGACCAATCTATCACGTTGCGAAATTAGTCGCCGCCTGGCTGAAATGGGCACATCAGCAAGTCGGTACACGGTACGTAAATTATTAAAGAAACATGGTTTAGGACAGCGTAAAACGCGTAAGAAAAAAACGCTGGGAGCCCATCCTGATCGGGATGCCCAGTTTCAAAACATTGCCAGACTTAAGGCAGCGTATATGGCCAAGGAAGAGCCTGTGATCAGTATTGATTCCAAAAAGAAGGAATTGATTGGCAATTTCAGTCGAGAAGGTTACACCTATACACAGACGCCTGTAGATGCTTTGGATCATGATTTTCCCAGTGCCGGTGAAGGCAAATTGATTCCGCATGGCATCTATGATCTGGCGCGAAACGAAGGGCATATGAACCTAAATACCAGCCACGATACCAGTGAATTTTGTTGCGACAGTATTGCGCATTGGTGGAAACAGCAGGGTTGCCAGCACTATCCCAAGGCCCGGCGGTTGTTGCTTCTCTGTGATGGTGGCGGCAGTAACGCCGCCAATCGACATGTGTTCAAGGAAGCTTTGCAGGTGCTTGCCAAACGGCTGGGACTGGAAATTCGTGTTGCCCACTATCCGCCTTACTGCTCAAAGTACAACCCTATTGAACACCGGTTGTTTTCGCACATTACGCGTGCCTGCCAGGGTGTGGTGTTTCATTCGGTCGCCATTGCCAAACAATTTATGGAGAAGACTAAAACCTGCAAGGGTTTAAAAGTAACCGTGGATATATTGACCGGGGTTTACGTTACAGGAAAAAAGTGTGCAGAGAATTTTCTTGAAAATATGAGGATCATCTTTGATGACTATCTTCCTCGCTGGAACTACCGGGCAGTCCCACAAACAATCTGATTTCGGGAAGTTATTTTTAGCTAAATCCTTAGCCTCAATGAATATCATTGACGCCATTTCAAGGGATGCGAGATAGTTCTCCTCGTTGGTACTCTGCGACCCAACGTGAAAACTCACTCCCACCGGTTTTAGTTTCATTTGAAAAGCTTTAATCAGAAGAGGAATAGCATCGGCCGGCTCAGCCCCGAATTTTAATGCGATCTTAGGGTCAGGCCTTACATTTGACATCACCTCTCACGCACCCACTGCGCACAAAAGGGTCGCGTCTTGCAATTGAACATAGCAAAAAGGAGCCAGGCCGCGAATAAGGAACTTGATCCATTCAAATGCTTTCCATAAAGCTTTCTCGAATAAAGAAGGCAAGCCTCATTCAAAAAATCATATTTTACGCATGATACTCACAGGTTTATGATAGGGTTTTATCGGATTTTTTAAATCTTTTATTTTGAAGATGCACACGTTGACATAAGGTTATGGTGCTGATTTTTGCGAGAGCACATCACTTTACATGATACTTAAAAGGTAAATGAATGTATAAAACTGCAATGGCATTACATACTGGCAAGACGGCGAGATGTGGTTAGGTTACCT
Organism: Nitrosomonas communis; assembly: GCF_001007935.1. Lineage (NCBI taxonomy): Bacteria > Pseudomonadati > Pseudomonadota > Betaproteobacteria > Nitrosomonadales > Nitrosomonadaceae > Nitrosomonas > Nitrosomonas communis. Next base: position 1,844,635 of record NZ_CP011451.1, on the reverse strand, counting down.
TGATGAATTTCCTGATTATATGACGCAAGGGGAATCGCTCGAAGAATTAAAGGAGAACCTGAAAGATATTTATAAGGAACTGACAGATGGTCATATTCCTGCAGTCCGGCACCATGCAGAACTTAATATGTTGTAAAGAAAAAGGATTTGATCGTAAGAGCAGTAAGACGCAAAATAGACGAAGCTGTATTGCGCCGTCATGCCAAGGTCTAGCATTCTAGCAACACGAGCCATCTTCTACCATCTACGGTATCAAAACCACTTCTGCTGGCGGTATGCCGTTAAAGTTAGTGGCTGTTGCCCAGGAATAGGCACCGATGTTTTCACAATAGATAAGATCTCCGATCTCCAATTCTGGCATATCCTCGCTTACTGATATGATATCCAGCGAATCACAGGTAGGTCCGGCAAGGGTGGTTATTTGCTTGACCCCTCTGCGGAACGTATGGTAATGGTATTTCGCGTGATCAAAGATGATACCGGACAGTGACCCGTACACGCCATCGTCAAGATAATACCAATGCTTGTTGCCACGAATCGATTTTCCCACAACCTGCATGACCAGATAGCATGCCGGTCCAACGAACGCCCGGCCTGGCTCGGCGATTACCTGGACATCCGGACCGAACAACCGTTTCAATTCCTTCTTTATTTGGAGGGACATAGGAGCGAAGCTATCCTTGTCCTGCTCAAAGTAACGGATCGGAAAGCCGCCACCGATGTCGAGGATCTCCAAGGGCAACTGCTTTATAGCATGTCCCCTATAAATTGATTATAATTTACAGATGACCTATCCGATATTATTTCGCCGTAAAGTATTATCCGTTCGTGAGAAGGAGAACCTCTCAATGGCGCAAGTGGCCAAGCGTTTTGGTGTAGGGGTCGCCAGCGTGATGCGTTGGATCAAAACTCCCGATCCCAAGACCACCCGCAACAAACCTGCCACCAAGATCAACATGGAAATGTTGGCGCAGGACATCAAGAATTATCCGGACGCGTATCAGTACGAGCGCGCCAAACGGTTGGGTGTCAGCAAGCAAGGCATTAACCATGCTTTAAAGCGTCTGGGCGTGACTTATAAAAAAAAGCCTGTGTCACCCCAAAGCCAGCGAAGAAGAGCGGCGTATCTTCCAGCAAAAAATTGAAGACTATGAGCGAGCAGGCCGCGTTATCGTCTACCTTGATGAAAGCGGCTTTGCGCACGACATGCCACGCACGCATGGCTATGCGCCAGTGGGTGAGCGCGTCCATGGCGTAAAAAACTGGCATGCACGAGGTCGAACCAATGTGATTGGCGCTCTCATCGGAAAGACGCTGCTGACCATAAGTCTGTTCATCGCCAATATCACCGCTGACATTTTCTATGCGTGGATAACGCAGGACCTGTTGCCTAAACTTTTGCCCGCTTGCGTGATTGTCATGGACAACGCAACCTTTCATAAACGGCAGGATATCCAAACCGCCATTGCCAATGCCGGGCATACACTTGAATACCTACCGCCTTATTCCCCTGACTTAAATGACATTGAACCCAAATGGGCTCAGGCCAAAGCCATCAGAAAAAAGGAAGGTTGTTCCATCGAGCAGCTCTTTGCCGCTTATGAAATTTAAATCATTTTATATGGGATCTGCTATATCTTAGCCTCATTGAATATCATTGACGCCATTTCAAGGGAGGCAAGATAGTTCTCCTCGTTGGTACTCTGCGACCCAACGTGAAAACTCACTCCCACCGGTTTGAGTTTCATTTGAAAGGCTTTGATGAGGAGAGGAATGGCATCGGCCGGCTCGGCCCCGAATTTTAAGGACAGCTCGACGAGCGAGCCGACATTCGGCACTTTTATCCTGATCAAGACGTGCGCACCCGGCGCATATTTTGCGATCTTGTTGAGTTCATATTCTGAATCGAATGTCATTAACCGTACACCGTGCTGGGCCGCAAACTGCAAAGCCTCAGGCCGCTTGACTGTGTTCGCAAAGATTATGCGATCGGGTGTAACGCCGAGATCGAGCACCGCTTTCATCTCCTGAGTCGACGCAACGTCGAAACCGATTCCGTACTCTGCAAATATCTTCAGCACGAAGGGATGGCTGTTCGCTTTGACCGCATAGAATGGCTTTACGCTTGGCAGTAGCGTCTGAAACTTCTTCACCTGTTCGATGAGCAGGTTCTCGCTAATCAAAAATAGCGGTGTGCCGTGCTTTTTTGCAAGCGAGTTGATGGTTTTTTTCAACGCTGTCGTATTTTTCTTCATTGGCAGGCCAATTTACGAAGCCTTATATTTGGTGCTCCTGATTTTTCTTTTAGTCTGTTTCGCCGCCCGGCTTATAGGATCATAGGGCCATAGAGTGCCAACAGGCGAAGTCATATGGCACCGCCACGACGAGGTTTAACATTCGGGCTGCTAAATATATATAGATAAAATAAATGCTCTTTTTCAATCAAATTCTATCGCCATGCTAAGTGGTGACAAAAACCCATGCAATAATTTAATTGCATACATTTTTTATAGACACACATACCTCATATTGCCTTTCAGATAACAAGTTTTAGCCCATGCCGGGCATGCTAAAGCGCAATACGCTTCGCTATTGTGCTCTGCGCGAGCTGCCAAGAGGCTGGCCAGAAGACTATCAGGTATGATTAAAAAATGGAATTAGAACTGAGGAGAAAAGAATTTATGCCATAGTGTGCCATCGATACTGACCGCCCATGCGCCTCTGTTCCTGGCATCAATATTTTTCAAACCACCGACTTCTTCGTATAGAATGAAAGTAATGCCATCATCTGATGAGCTCGATACCGTTCCATCTTTTCCGGTGAGCCAGATCAAACCGTTTGGTGCGATGGCAATATCTTCTATATCCTTTGCCGATGTTTTGCTCCAATTTCCCGCGGCCAGATTCCACAAGGTACCATCGGATTTAACTGCCCATACCATATTTTCTGATTTAACAGAAATCCGACTAAAATTACTTCCCTCAATCTGCATGAAGCTCTGCCCTTGATCGCTACTAAACCATATCGTGCCATTTTTTCCAACCACCCAAACTTTTTTGCTATCGAATGCAATAGCAACATCTTCTATTTCCTTTGCTGCTGTTTCGCTCCAGCTGTCTGTGGCAAATTTCCATAAGGTACCATTGGATTTAATTACCCATGCCACACCATCAGGTCCAACAGATATTCGGCTAAAACCGCTCGTCGCAATTTGCGTGAGTGAGGAGGCGTAGATATTATCCGACTTCCAGACGGCGCCGTTCTTATCGGTAAGCCAGATGATGCCGTCAGGTGCGACAGCCACATCTCTCATGCCGTTTATGGATGTACGACTCCAGATTTCAGCCTGAACTAACAAAGGATACATTCCACATAATAGTAGAAATGCGATCAGCAAACTTCGCAATAAGCGCCCTTCTCGATGAGCAGATATCATTGGCAAACCTCCCCAGTTTTTCGGCAATCCTGAATCAATCGGAGCTCGGCAAGCTGTGCAGCAGAGGGATCAGTCTATATTCAATCACATCATACTACAGTTCATAAAATATCGACCTGTAGACCTGGCTACCGATACACAGCACAGCACTGCACAGTAAAGAGCAGACTCTCTACTCCACCGTTACCCGTGTTTCTGTACTCCTCGGTACTAAATAGTCAGCCATGGCTATTAGACGTATTTAACCATACATCGATGCGCTGACCCATGGTTTCAATAGTACAATAGCCATTAGTCAGCAAATGAAGACCGGCAACATCCTGTCCAATAACAGTGGGAAAACCTCGAATCCCCCATTGAATAGCCTGGCGGAAATGATCCTGTGTTGTTTGTTTAGCCGCATCCGACGTAAATACTTGCGAAAATGATTCGGCAGAGATACCGACATCTGTCGCGAGTTGAATCAGCGTTTGCAACTGGGTCACATCGATCTGCTCAACGTAAAAAGCATGTTGAATGGCAGCGAGTAACAGAAAGGTATACGATGAATCGATGAGCATAGCGCTAACCACAGCACGGCACGCAGGTTCGGTATCGTAAATGAACCCCGCTGGCAGAACCCCTTCAAACGTGAAGGGTTGTCCCGTCATACGCTGGACGCTATGCCAGTGCTGTAGTATCTCTGCCCGTTTCCCGGGGGTAAGCGCTTCGGTAGTGCCGGCACGCAGCCCGCCCACTACCAGTTTGATCGCCAAGCGCTCTCCATAATCATGCCTGATGGTTTCAATCACGGGGGAAAACCCCCAGCACCAGGAGCACATCGGATCAGCGATATACCACAATGTGTGTTCGTTCATACCAGCAGGCAAAGCCAGAAAAAGATAATTTATGCAGCTGTGCGCGATGCTTTCTTACGCTCATGTTCCAGCAGTAAGCGTTTACGTATCCGTATGCTTTTTGGCGTAATTTCCGCCAGTTCATCATCCGCAATGAATTCAATGGCGGATTCCAACGTGAGCTGGATCGGTGGTGTCAGCACCACGGCTTCATCATGGCCGGAGGCACGAATATTGGTCAACTGCTTACCTTTGATCGGATTGACCACCAGATCGTTATCGCGGCTATGAATCCCGATCACCATGCCTTCATAAACCGGATCGCCCGGGCTGACAAACATGCGTCCCCGCTCTTGCAACTTCCACAGGGCATAGGCGACTGCTTCGCCATATTCGGCAGAAATCAACACACCGTTTCTGCGTGCTGCGATCTCCGATCGCATCGGTGCGTATTCATCGAAGACATGACTCATCATACCGGTACCACGCGTCATGGTCATGAATTCCGATTGAAAGCCAATCAGACCCCGTGCAGGGATACGATAATCCAGTCTGACTCGGCCATGCCCATCCGATACCATATCAAGCAAATCGCCACGCCGCATCCCCAGCGCTTCCATCACGGCACCCTGGTTTTCTTCATCGACATCCACCGTGAGTACTTCGAAAGGTTCGCATTTTTCCCCATTAATTTCACGGATTACCACGCGGGGGCGAGAAACAGCCAATTCATAACCCTCGCGCCGCATATTCTCCAATAAGATCGTCAAATGCAATTCGCCACGCCCGGAAACCAGAAAAGAATCAGTCTCACCCGTTTCTTCCAGCTTGAGCGCCACATTGGTGAGCAGTTCTTTTTCCAGACGCTCGCGCAACTGGCGGCTGGTAACGAATTTTCCTTCTTTACCCGCAAAGGGAGAAGTATTGACCTGAAAAGTCATGGACAGAGTTGGCTCATCCACCTTCGGCATTGGTAACGCTTCGGGATGATCGATATCTGCCAGGGTCGTGCCGATGCTGAGCTCTTCAATTCCGTTCACTAACACGATATCGCCTGCTAATGCTTCACTCAGCGGCACGCGTTCCAGTCCACGGAAACCAAACACCTGGTTGATGCGCGCTTTCTTGGGCGTTTGCTCCCCCGTCATGACCATTACCTCCTGAGCAGGCTTGAGTCGGCCACGCGTAATGCGCCCCACGCCAATGCGCCCAACAAAGCTCGAATAATCAAGCGCATTGATTTGCAATTGCAGCGGTTCGTCAGGATTGCCAGCAGGTTCAGGCACATGCTTGAGAATAGTTTCGAACAATGGACGCATATCCGGGCTGGTTTGCTTCGGATCCAAGGTAGCATAGCCATTAAGTGCGGAGGCATACACTACTGGAAAATCCAGCTGCGCTTCCGTTGCATTCAGTTTATCAAACAGATCGAAGGTATGGTTGATCACCCAATCCGGTCGCGCACCAGGGCGATCGATCTTGTTAATAACAACAATCGGCCGTAGCCCCAGCGCCAATGCTTTTTTGGTGACAAAACGTGTCTGCGGCATCGGTCCTTCCACCGCATCCACGAGCAACAACACCCCATCCACCATTGACAACACACGCTCGACTTCACCACCAAAATCGGCATGCCCAGGCGTATCGACGATATTGATATGCACCCCCTCATAATCGACTGCGCAATTCTTGGAAAAAATCGTGATGCCACGCTCGCGTTCGATATCGTTGGAATCCATGACGCGTTCGGCAATGGTCTGATGCGCGGCAAATGTTCCTGCCTGATGCAGCAATTTGTCTACCATGGTAGTTTTACCATGGTCAACGTGAGCAATAATAGCGATATTTCGGAGTGGGCGTGACATATATTAAGTACCTAAGAATTAACTTGAAATGGACGTGAACAAGAAATAATTATACACTAAATCAGTAACATAATCAGTTATTGTGACCACCGCTAAACTTGAACGATTCCGCTAACCCCTTTGCATTGAGCATGCGATTCACGTAGTGATTACACATCTGTTAAGAGTACTGTGTGTGAGAAAACTGAAAATGATTCTCAACTGTTAGTTTATCTGCTGAGATTTAAGCAGGGATAATCATCTCTCTCTTGGCTGATGATTGATCCAGTTAAATAGTCAAATGTTCCATAATTTCCACAAGAACTTAGAAAGTTTATTGTTTATAACGCATTGAGAAGATACTTCTGAGTGATTACATAGATCATATGGCTGACTTTGTATATTTCTGCCATTAAGAAAGAAAAATTGTATGCAAATGTAGGGTTGCCTGCCTATTTGTTATTCATTAGTATCATCAGGCTTAAAGCTAATTGCATAGAGTAATGATCAATATTGATAGCATTACTCATAACAGAAGAGATGAGCGAGACATCGAATCAGAGAAAATCATTGCTATATCAATGACATACACTGGCATTAACTCGAAAAATCGAATTCAATTGTTAGTTTAGAAAAATTCTATTTTCCTCTTTATTTAAGCATGCTCTCTCTTCGAGAATACTGAATACTGGAGGTACTAGATGACTATCAAAGTCTGGTTTCGCTGGATGGATGGCTATCAGAAACAAGCTGCTGATGAAATCGTTGATCGATTGCACCAACAGGACATCAAAGTACACGACTATGATAATAGTTTTTCCTGCATGGCAGGCGTGATGTTTAGTAATAAGGTCACGCCAAAAATCTGTGAGCAATTACGCGAACTTAGCCGTAATGGCCAGATAGCCGTGCTTGCCTGTTGTAACACAACTATTCCGGGTGATGCCGTCTGGCAGCTATTGGAAGCAGGTGCTTCTGACGTCTTAGTGAACTCGCAAGATAATACCCTCATCCATGAGATCATTTCTCGTCTTCAACGCTGGGGGGCGGTGCATCATCTGGTGAATTCCCTCGCAGTGCAGAATGTATTAGTGGGAGAAAGCCAGGTCTTGAAGGCGATTCTACGTCAAGTGGTGGAAGTGGCCCATTTCACCGATGCTTCGGTTTTGATCCTCGGTGAGAGTGGTACTGGCAAGGAATTGCTGGCAAATCTCGTGCATGTCCTGGATCCCCGTGCGCACAAGGGCAATTTGGTCATTCAGGATTGTACCACGATCGTGCCGGAATTATCCGGCAGTGAGTTCTTCGGTCATGAGCGGGGTGCTTTTACTGGCGCGGTGTCTTCCCGTGATGGGGTGTTCGCGCTTGCCAACGGTGGTACGTTGTTTCTCGATGAAGTAGGAGAACTCCCTCTGACACTGCAAGCCCAGCTATTGCGGGTTATTCAAGAACATACCTTCAAACGCGTTGGGGGCAATGCTTGGCAGCAAACTTCATTCCGCTTGATTTGCGCCACCAATCGCGATCTTTGCGCACAAGTGCAACGCGGTGAATTCCGCGCTGATCTCTATTACCGTATCGCCAGTTATGTTTGCCATTTGCCGCCCTTACGGGAACGTCCTGAAGACATTCTTCCTTTGGCCAATCACTTCCTGAAGGTATTCCTCCCCAATCAAGAACCTCCTGAGCTGGATGCTTTAGTACAGGAATACCTGCTGCGTCACGAATACCCTGGCAACGTACGTGATCTCAAACAGGTTGTAGCACGTATGCTCTGCCATTACGCCGGGCAAGGAGCAATCACGGTAGGCTGCATCCCTCCGGAAGACCGACCAAATCATACTGATTACTGGAGCACATGGTGCGACGGTGGCTTTGAGCGCGCCATCCGCGTCGCCTTGACGCGCGGTGTGAATCTCAAAACCATCAGTCGAGAAAGTAAAAATGTTGCTATCCGAATTGCTGTGAATGAAGCTAGCGGCAACCTACAAAGAGCTGCCCAGCGTCTGGGCGTTACTGACCGCGCACTTCAGATGCGTCGGGCAGCGCAGCGCCAGGAAAATTGTTAGCGTATCTCACGAAAATAACCCAATACGCGACAAGATAAATAATACGCTCTATCTCACATGACCAATAAGCTAAAATCGAGCGCTTGCAGTCATTATTTTCGCTGAGCCAGCTAACTTGTCTGTCATTATTGATGATTTGCCATTTCTAGCTACGCTGATCAAATTTAGAAAATTTCCTCCTTATAGCAGATCCCATATAAAATGATTTAAATTTCATAAGCGGCAAAGAGCTGCTCGATGGAACAACCTTCCTTTTTTCTGATGGCTTTGGCCTGAGCCCATTTGGGTTCAATGTCATTTAAGTCAGGGGAATAAGGCGGTAGGTATTCAAGTGTATGCCCGGCATTGGCAATGGCGGTTTGGATATCCTGCCGTTTATGAAAGGTTGCGTTGTCCATGACAATCACGCAAGCGGGCAGAAGTTTAGGCAAAAGGTCCTGCGTTATCCACGCATAGAAAATGTCAGCGGTGATATTGGCGATGAACAGACTTATGGTCAGCAGCGTCTTTCCGATGAGAGCGCCAATCACATTGGTTCGACCTCGTGCATGCCAGTCTTTTACGCCATGGACGCGCTCACCCACTGGCGCATAGCCATGCGTGCGTGGCATGTCGTGCGCAAAGCCGCTTTCATCAAGGTAGACGATAACGCGGCCTGCTCGCTCATAGTCTTCAATTTTTTGCTGGAAGATACGCCGCTCTTTTTCGCTGGCTTTGGGGTGACACAGGCTTTTTTTTATAAGTCACGCCCAGACGCTTTAAAGCATGGTTAATGCCTTGCTTGCTGACACCCAACCGTTTGGTGCGCTCGTACTGATACGCGTCCGGATAATTCTTGATGTCCTGCGCCAACATTTCCATGTTGATCTTGGTGGCAGGTTTGTTGCGGGTGGTCTTGGGATCGGGAGTTTTGATCCAACGCATCACGCTGGCGACCCCTACACCAAAACGCTTGGCCACTTGCGCCATTGAGAGGTTCTCCTTCTCACGAACGGATAATACTTTACGGCGAAATAATATCGGATAGGTCATCTGTAAATTATAATCAATTTATAGGGGACATGCTATAAATCAAGTTTTCCTGGGATGGTGGCAGTCCTAATACCTTGATCTTAGTCAGTTCAACTCCCGGATGCAGCCACGGCCCGTCGGAGCCAAACAAGAGTTTATTTGCTCCCGCCCGTTTGACGGCTTGTTTCAGCAAATCAAAGCGTCGTATGCCAGAGGTATCAGCGTAGATATTCGGATGGCGAACCAGATGGTCGATCACACCAAGTTGAGCACGCGAGTCGTCGGCAAAACTGCCGAGATGCGGAATGATAAAGTTAACATCTGGATATTCTTGAGCAAGTAGCTCGCAAACAGACACCTCACCCACCACATCGTACAGCACCGGCAAATTGTAAATGCGCGCAGCTGTACAGATTTCGCGTGTAATGGAGGCATCGTGGCGGTGAACTTTGATGCCCACGAAACCATAGCACTCAACGGCAATCTTGACAAGTTCATGCACACGCCCCCGATCACGTGCAGGATGGACAAAAGCAAAGCCGAAAAAACGCTTAGGATTACTCGCTACGATGCGTGCCACCTCTTCATTGGCTATGGCATAGTTTGAATGAAAAGCGGCAAACAGCACCGTTTTATGTATGCCTGCTGCTGATGCGCGTCGCAGATAATCATGCAATGATGCCCTGGTGTCCCAGGGGCCGGTCAAGCCATCACCTGTTCCGGCATGACAGTGGCAATCAATGATCACGCTCCACCTCCTCTTAGGAAATTAAAAGATACTTGCTATATCAAAAGATGGAATATTTGATTAGCGAAAGCCGATCAACTACCCATTTCAGCCATGAGATTATAGTTCCTTCAAAAAACTGGCACAGTCCCTATGCTAGTATGATATTTTCATAAAATTTGAAACGAGTATGAATGTTAGAAACTGCATTATCTTAGCTCCACCACGCGGGACTCTGTCAGTGAGATCCAGGATCCGCTCACCCGCAGCTCATCGATCAGTACAATTGCTCTCTTTCCAGCCGGCGATCGACCAATTCCAGCCCGCAGAACCGATAGCTCAATAGCCATCGAATCCCAGTTAAGACGTGCATACTCTTCCAGTGCGTCATCATTGTCCAGATAAAACACCCCGGTACTCTCGCGAGTACCAATCCGCAGCAGATGCAATCGCTATCGCCGCCACTCATCGATTTTAATCATTGCCGGACTCTTAGCTACCCTTGGATCGCTACCGCTCAGTCGGCAGGTCGATGCCATCGTGGAAATCCTACCGGTTAGTGCTGATGCGAGGCCCGAATGAGGTATTCATCTCACTAGGTATTGTGCTCTCACTAAGCGGCCAAATATATCACTAGTCATTTTTGCTCTCCTCTCAATCTGCGAAACGACCTCATGTAAACATGCTGTGGCGAAGCCATTTCAATCTTCCAACGCGTGCTGCCTTCTGCATTTCATTCACGAGATGGAAATACTAAGCCCTATTATGAAGCTACCACACCACCTAAGCGGGCGCGCTCCTGGTTACTGTTCCCTTAGCCCCTCGGTATATGAACGCGCCGTCCTTGACAAACAAGACTCCTCCGTCAGCAGGATACACGGACGGGGCGGCCGAAGCATTGGCAATCGCAACGACACCCTGCCCTGCTCCAAATTGGCTGGTGGTACCTAAACCGATATGGCCACCCGCTGCCGCCACTGAAACACGATGATGGTCTCGAAGCCAGTATCACTTGCGTGCGGCCGTTAATTTGGTGCTTGTCTGACTGAATGGCAATTCCATATTACCCCGCGGGAGCTATTTGCCCAATTCATTAAGAAATGAATCAAATTCTTCAAGTTCCGGCTGGATACCTTGTTTTTGCTCCAGCGCAAGTCCATCCTCAAGAAAGCGGCCAAAATAATCGGCAACCTGCTGAATTTCTGCAGATAAGGGAAGCAACTTGCTATCCACCCTCATGATGTCATCTACCCGCTTGCGCTTGGCAGGCTCGGTGCCGTGATACAGTGCGCCTGTTACCCAGAAATATTTGAGATATCCATGGGTGTGAATAGCAATCGTCTGCCGAGCTTGTCTGGAGAGCTTGGGAGGTTTCTTGCCGGGCTCCAGCGGTAACTCCGCAATCCCCTTCGCGTTCTTCGAGTTAGCGATAAACTCGTGAAACCGGCGAAGGCTTTTCTTGCTATAGTAGGCATTCAGATTATCTGCTAAAGAACGTGAGGAATCGTAGGCACTCCCGATATTGATTCCATCAATGTCTCCAATTAAATCAGATCGGCTCGCTTCCCTCACAAGATAGTAATTCAGATCCAGCGGATCGTTTTTGTCTATGGGATTCCCGTGTTTGTCTGTTGCAAGCCAAAAATGCTGAATATAACGTTGCAAGGCACTACCCAAATCGCCTGACCAAGTCACGATTAGTTCCGGCCGGATTGGTATTGGAACACTCTGATTCTTATTCGGCTCCTGTTTTGGCGAGCCTTCAATCCCGGCAAGTGCATGTCCTATTTCAAGCCACTCTCCTTTGTCATAAAGTATTTTGTAGAGTCGAAGCCGTTCTTCTGCGGCTTGTTGCGCGGGATTACAATGTTTGGGCTTGGCTTGAAGCCGTTCTTCATCGGGAGTGCAAAACTTAAACAGTGGCTCTACGTTCCGATGTCGATACAATATCCAGTTGAATGGACCGATGAACTGTGGTTCTCTGGCATTACCATGAAAAACCTTTCGCACCGAGGCTAGAAACTGCAAGTGGGTTTGCCATCCAGGGCGGACCTTTTCCTTGGGGTCAACGATCGATAGGAACCCGGCCAGATCGATTAGCTCCACCACCACTTTGGCTCCGAACCTCTTGCCGTTTTTCAGCGCTAATATCACTTTTATTACGAGACGACGAACCAGGTAAGGTTTGTAGCCGATCCAGGTCGATGTGGTAAACACCCCGTCGCGCTTGACAGAAGAGAAACTTGCGCTACTTGAAGAGATAGCGCCGCCGATTGCAACATTACCCCACACCTTACCCAAAGGCCATTGGCTACGATCGAGATCGTAATCATAGTTCCGCCGGGTTCCCGCTTTTTCAATTTGAACCCTTCCGCTTAGTTTCACCGATCCGTTGTATGACGATGGAGGTTTTCTAAAAAATCCCTGATATTGCCCACTATCCCCCAACGTCAAAGTAATCTCTGGAAGGCCATCGATCTTGAGCTTGTCAAGCGACAGGACTGGTATTGTGCCACCTTCTTCAAATTCCTCTTCGCTCAATTGGCCAATATATTCACCATACTTTTCATTTTCCTGTTCCTTGACCGCCCAGTTCTCTTCCCGTTCGTCATAATCCTCGATTTCTTGCTGGTGCTTTTCACTCTTACGAATGACACTTTCCCAGAAAGATGAACGACACTTAATATGAGCCGCATAGTCATTATCTAATGGAAAGGCTGGCGGCTGCGTTTGTAGGAAATGAATTGGAAATGCTCCTCGTCGATAAGTCGAGTGAGCCATGATGTGAGTGGCAATCCATTCATTCACGGCTGCCTGTGCATCTGCTGCACAAAATGCTTCAAATTCGTGATTCAGGACATTAATGAGGATGGCCAATCGGCCACTCGGCATACTAAATACTTGGGTTCGACGATTGCGCGCTAATCGATCAACAGCTCCCCGACTAATGTCAAATCTTCTTAGGGGTCCCATGCCACTACGCACATCAGGAGCACAGAGGTGATCAGCTCCAAAAAACTTCCGAAATTCATACAGTGAATTCGAGTCTTTCCCGATGTTGCAGGCACGAAATTGGATTTCACGAATGCCCTGGGCTTGCAAGCGCAGCATTTTATTGATAAGCCTATTCACTCGATCTTGTTTGTTGGCAACCTTTCCGGGGAATAGTGAATCCACGAGTGAGTTGAGGCGAGCTTGGACAATCCTCTTGGCTGCATCCACTGTGGAGACTTTGGGAGTTATCTTCGGCCATCCAGCCATCATCTGTTGCCATGTTTTGGAATGCATGACTTCCACAATCCGCCGCCACCTCTCCAAATCCATCCCAGAAGCTCGCTCCCAAAAGGTGTCACTTTCTTTAGCCGTACGGATCAATGATTGAATATATTCAATTCCTGTCAGGATAAATAAGGCAGTTTTTGTCGCAGATATTCTAGTTGCGCTTGCCAAAGGCATAGTCAAGCCATTAGGGTTCCCATGAGCATCGATCACAAAGTTCTTTTGATTCGATGCCAGCATCAAATCCATGAGATTTTCGAAATTTGGCGGTTTCAAGATGGTTATTCGTTGAACTTTCAAATTTCCAAGCTGCGGGAATGAGTCAAAGTATTTTTTTCCGTTCTTGTCGGCGACAAAAGCATCTGCTTTTCCATTATCGCTAACCTCAGCCAATAATTCCGCGTATTCGGCCGGGTCGGTTAAGTCGCCGGTTTGTCCCTTTTCAGATTTCTTTGCTTCGACCAATGCGCGCCGGGTCTCCGACCCGGCGATGCCGTTGGCCCTAAGACCCCGCTGTTGCTGAAACCGGCGCAACGCGCTCCGCATCGCCGCGTTCATAATACCGGTGACCGGGAGCCGTAGACCCAAAACCTGATTCAATGAACTTTGCACCCAGCGGACGAACGCAGTGCCGTGCACGGGGCAGCTACAGGAGACAGATTCACCTTCAACCTTGTCCACAAACAACGGAGGAGATGAATGCCCCCATATACGGCGCTTGGACGACCAGGGCGTGCTGCCTCGCATTCCCTCCTTCCATTCGGAGTAGGTTAGCTCAGCACCGAAAGTCTCTGGATCGAATTCGCTCTCTTCTTCCCCAAATTCGGAAGAAGCCTTAAATGGCTGCTCTTTAAAACTGTATTCATTGCTCATGACTAAACTCCATAATTATCTTCCAATGTGCTGGCGTTTATTCCGGGCTTACAGCGGTTATTCACAGAACAGAAGAGTCAAGGGCGCCCTCATCAAGGCGTTAGAAACAGCAACCATTCGCGATCCTCCGGTAAGTTGTTCCTGGCAAAGAATGCGTTTTCCTCGATAGCGTTCGCCCTCTCGCAATGAAATTCACTCCGCCCCCATTTCACTTGCATTCATTTTTGTTCTCCATTTTTAGGACCCCTGGCTAATTACGTTTTCATGATATTTGTCGCCGCCTCATTCTTAATCCATTTCATTCTTGAAGTCGGGGCTTTTTGCAAGTTGTTGGTGAACTCCGCGACACACCAACTCAGCCTAAAGAATATCCTTACTAGTAACTAACCAAAATTGCCCATCCCAATTTTTTTCACAAGAAATAAGCCGTAGTCAAAAGAGAGATAGGGCTTTCCTCTCGGCTATTGCCTGAGGATCTAATATACGCCGAGGGTCCAAAACAGGGGGCTCTCTGAACTTTTCTTCATCAAAGGATTCAACGTCTAGGAAGAACAGCTTTCCAAGGATGGCTACATTCGCGCTTGAAGGCTCGGAGACTTTTATTAAACCGAAAGTTAGGTGAACGAGACCATTTGATTTAGTATTGAGCTTATCCAAGCGGCAAGTTATGCGGTTCTTATCAATCTTAGTGTCTAATAACATTGTTGCGGAGGGGCCTTTGGCGTCACGCACCAATTCAGACACGTCAATTTGGCTTTTCTTCTGGAGGTTGGGAGTAAAAGTGGCCACGGCGCTAGCAACTCCAAAAGGTCTCACGACCGGTCTTGAGCCACTTCTTTTGCACGCGAGCTTTGACCTTAAGTCTACGGTCGAAGAAAACAGGTACCAAGCCAGCATTTTCTTCTGCTGGTCAAACAGCCCAAACACGACATTGATGTTTCGTTGTCCACCACAGCGCACCTCGAAACCGCTCAGGCCGCGTACCCAATGCGCGGGATGCAAGGGCGGGGCCTTCTCAATGGTAATGTTTGCTCCCATCTTTGTAAGCGCTCGGCCAACTGGTGTGTTCTGTAGGCGCTTAGCCAGGGCCTTCCTCTGACGTTCTCCAGCGGCTTCTGGCCGCTCGAATTCAAAGTCGAATTCTGCAGTAAGTGGTACCTTGGCCGATGCAAGCGGTGTCACCATATCTGTCTCAGCATGTTTTGCAGCAACACTGCCGGGCGATTTTCCACTTCTCACAGCAATTAGCGCACGTTCTGTATCAGGACCGGCAATGCCATCGACAGGGAGCCCTTGGCGCTGCTGGAAGCTGCGAACAGCGCTCCGTGCCGCCGGATTCATGATGCCGGTAACCGGGAGCCGCAGTCCCAAAACCTGATTCAACGTGTTTTGCACCCAACGCACATACTCGCTGCCATGCCGTGGACAGTTAGGCGCTGGGCAGGTGCAACTATGGGGTGCTGTTATAACGCCCGCAGGCCAGCGCCTATATTTCCCGTGTTTATGAAACGGATAATTACCACGAGGTTTAGGTTGACCTGATGGGCCAGGTCTTCGGTAAGCAGCAGGCCTAAGCCCAGTTGGACGCATAGGCATACGCTGCCCCCTTCTGATTTCGGTCTCCCATTCTGCCTCGCCTAACTCCGTGTCGAATTCAGCGCATGTTCCACACTCATGACCAGGATTCCCTTGCAGCTCCCAAAAGTTATCAATTGTCTCATCCTCGAATTCATCCATTTCGGATGCATCGCCTACGCTTTCGGGTTCTAGATTCAATGCATACTTCATAATTGATCTCCTTCAGACTTTACTCTGAGCGGCAATCAGCTTCGCTCAATGCGCAGACGGTTCGCCATTTTGTTTGTCAAGGGTGCATACCCCGTCCGCCGGCTATTTGCCAAACGCTGATTAGGGCCGGCAACCCTATTTTTTGGCTGCTGCATCGCGAGTCGTTTTTGAAGCAATAGAGATGGCTGTGCATAACGCGCTTCCGCTGCGCGGGCATCGACGGTTTCCGAAGTTAGATCAACCCCCGACACTGCATAGTAGGCATGTATATAGCGCTGAATTTCAGGCCGCCAGTCACGCGCCCAATTTCTGGCCTGTTCCTGATTATTAATATCAATCCAATCGCCATAGCGGATGGAGAGCAAGATCTGTTCCCCTTTTATGGCGAGTTCATGGAAATGTGTGACGGTGACATCCGACCAGCCCTGCAAGCGCTTCATATCATCCACTGCCCCCATCCATGTTTCCTGGTATGGCACAGAATAACGGCCCCGCAAGAACTCCTTCGTTTCGGGCCGTGCCAGCATCCATTGCATCAGCAACATCTCATGGCGTGCAGTCCATGGCAAATCGCCGAACTGGTTGATTGCTCCCTCCGCCAGGATAATATGTACTTCTCGCAGTGCGTTGAGTAATGAGAAAGCATCGGCTTTGATGGTGTTATCATCATCTTCACGGTAGAACAATACTGTACGATAAAGCAAATTATGAAATGCCTTGATAAACTGGGAGCGGCTATCGGCAGATTCCAATTTGGGCACAGCTTTACCTACCAGAGTAATGCCGTATTGACTGTCGTATTCGTAGCAACGGCGTTGTATGCTTAATCGATTAGGCTCATCCTGGATATATCCCCAAAGAATATTATTCAGAGGACGTAAAGAATCAAGTGCCAGATTCGCCAGCGGATCCTTTGCGTGCCGCTTCTTGTTTTGGAATCGCAGGGAAATGGCATTCATTGTCTGTACCAGCATGCCTTCCTCGTGCCAATAGGACCAGATGAGCTCCAGGAGGCTCGGGCAGCTAAGCCGATGCTGCAGAATAATATTACAATACGGCGGTCCCTCTTCAGTGCTCAAATTCAATGAAGGAAGAGCACTGACGATTCGCTTCAAATAAGGTAGTGCTCTGTTAGCGCCTAAGGTGGTTGTGAGATAACGTTCTAAGGTACTCTGGAGCGTTCCAAAAGAAGTATCATTTAAGTTACCCCGCTCTTTTTCTACCGGCACATTGTCATCACACTTACGTCCGCGAAGACCAGAAGAATTAGGTACGAGAAATCGACCGCTGCCAGGATCTCTTGCTCCTTCAATCACTACTCCGCTTTCAAACAGCAAAAATGCCTGTGTCGCCAGTTTTAATAACTGATAGGCATCGGTGCCATAAATGCCGGGTCGCCTGCATAATTCTTCATACCTTTCATTAATCGACGGCGATCCGATCGAGCTGGTTTTAACGAAATTATTAGATGCTTCAATATCTGAAGTACTACACGGCATATTTCGACAGTTATCCGATGTAGAGCCTATCCCTATTGGACCTGAATCCTCAAACTCTGGACAACATACTGCTCTGCCCTGGTCAGATGTGCGGGGGGCACAAAATACTCGCTCGATAAAATTATTGTATTGCTCAAAGCTAATAGCATTCGTACGATCCCGAATCGCTGCCCAAAGTGCCTGGTCGTCCGTTGGCGTTCCTGCTGAAGGCTCCAAAGCTGTGCTTGTCTGCCTAACGAAACCTGCATCGAAATACGCAGTCGCTTTTTGTATAAGCGTCGTGATTGCGCTTCCTCCTTCTATATCACTATATGTTCCAGTAGAATGGTGAATTCGAATGCGATTTTCTCCAAGATCATTGTCATCCTTTTCATTTTCCATAATATTTCTCCTCAATTAAAATCAATTGCATCCGTTGTGCTATGCCACCCTCAGGTTCATGAAGACACCTTGACTATCGGGGGCGTTAGTTCAGGCATTACACAGGTTGCATGAGTTCTTAATGTGCTGCGTATTGCCCAATGGGTCAGCAGCTTGGTCAAAATTGCGCTCTCCTGTTCCGGACTCATCCTGCCATTGGAACGTGCCTGCCCAATCACCGCAAATACCAAAGTCGGAGCAGTGCGATACATCGCTGCGGGTGCCCGCTGCCAGTGTTCAAAATAAGCATTTAATCGATCAGGTTGACGATTGGCGCTATCCATGACCTCAATCAGTGACTGGCCATGCAAACTTCGAGGCTGATGGTGAATTAACAGGTCGATGAACTCAGGTATCCCGGCTTCAAGCTGATTAAGTAAGGTATAACCGGCCGTATCCAAGTCTGCCTTTGGATAAAACGATTTCCAGAGTTGAGCCAGTCGATGCCACTGTGGATGAGGATAAAGTGCCTGACCCATGGCGCAACTCAGGATGACCCGGATCCAGGGAAAAGGATGGGAATCATTCATGTTCATGCGAAAGACAAAAGCCCGTGGCAGACTTACTACCCCTATCAAACCAAGGGTTGAAGTCACCCCTACCCTGGCAACCGACCAGAAATCTGCAACAATTTCCGATATCCACCGTTCCCAGTGGCGCCAAATACTATCCTTGACCTCACGCTCCTGTTGTTGCAATACCTGCCGAAGGGAGTTGGTGAGATTCAGCAATGCCGCCGCTTGGTGACCAACCTCATGGATCAAAGATGAGGCAATGCCACTACCAATCATCCGCTCGCGCGGCACCCGAATCACGGCCACCGGATTTTCTCCACCACCCGGCAAGCGAGTCCTGGCCCGGCGAATCGCCGCACCCGAGCCACGATCCAAATAACAGATCACGGGGGGTGGCACATAATAATTCTCCAACCTCAATGCATCTGCGGCCACGACATCGAGTCCAGCCAACCTAATACCAGTTTCATATTCGCTGCGTTGCGTCAAGACATCTGCAAAAATATCAAGCTGTGAAAGCGTTGCGTTGAAGCGTAATCGCAATAAGCTCAAACGTTGCTGCGCCTCAGCTGGATGAGTGTTCTCGTCGTCCAGGCCATGCAGCCAGTGTAAATAGGCTTGTACCTGCAACCGCAATGTATGCCGCCCCGCCATCAGGTAGCGATCGATCGCGCTTTGAGCCGCTAACGAAGCATTTGCCGCCGGCACAGTTGACTCGGTCAATACAAACGGTTTTACCTGAGACAGCCGAACTAGCATGGCACGAGCCTCTTGCATCAACATCCAGCGCACATAAGCAGGTTTGTTCACCATGAGCGACACTCCAATTAATGCAATGACTACTTGACGCCGTACAGAATGATCTTGCTGCCCCGTTTGACCCAACGCCCACTGCGACCACTACCCGGCAGCGACATAGTAGACATGGCGGTAGCAGAAGGGGCAGGGCGTAACAGGCCGGGTGCATGCTGCTGGGCTGATGTTATCGCGGCAGATTTTGCCGCTACTTTTGATTCGATATGGGGAGGGGCACCGGCCGCTTGCTCCGCCGCCGTACTGGCAAAGCGTACGAACTGTTTTGCCATTTCAAACTCCTGATCTTCTTCGCTTAGTCCTTCCAGCTCCATACCATAGATTTCGTTTCCAGCTTCTGCCAATTGACTGGCCAGCGCACCGCCTACGGGACCACCAATCGCTGTGCCTAGCATTGGCAGTGCTTTCTGCGCAGCGCTCTTCAGAATGCCCTTCAGTGTGATGCCGGTTGGAGATTTAATATACCTACCTACTTTGCTTCCGATTTTTTTGAACAACTTTCCGAAAAATTGATCGAGTTCTGCTTCATCTGTCACACCTAGCAACTCCGCCGCCAAATCCATTTCCTCGGCTTCATCAAGTACTCCTTCCATATCAGCATATTCAAATTCACCGAACTCATAACCAGTCTCAGATTCCATCTCTGGCTCATATTCCATCTCTGGCTCATACTCCATCATTGTGCGATCAATATCATGCATGGCTTAGTCCTCCAATTTTTAGGTCCTCATTACGCATCGGGTTATGATCAAATCAGTCATCAGGTTTTGCGTTAACGTGTTGGGTTTCATTCTCGTCAGGTCAGCCTGTTCAACTTTGGTTGCCTTCAAATAGATATGCGCAAGGATCGTGCCAGAAATGCTTGGTGCCAGAGCACTTGGTTTAAAAATTACCTAATAGGTTGAAACTATGATGAAATAATTAACCGATCTGAGGCATCACATCGAAAAGGAACCGTGAAATTTGGCGAAGCTAGCTTCGCCAAAAGGAATAAAATGGTCCGCGGAAACGAAAAACATTTCGGCAAAAGCCGTTAGCATTAATAAAGCTGGTGCTAGCCGTATGTTCTGGGCAATTTGAATTGAAAAAAACTTTCAGGATGGCGTATGCTGGTGATTGCGTCGCCAAGAAGCATAATCAAGGCGATGGCTTCTCAATGTTAGGAAAATAAAAATGTTTACAGGAATCATCGAAGCAATCGGAGAAATTAAACAACTTACCCAGAAATCGAATGCAATCAGCCTGCAAATTGCGCCAGGCAAGCTCGAGATGAGTGATGTCAAAGTGGGTGACAGTATTGCAGTGAATGGTGTGTGTCTGACAGTAACTTCATTAACTAACCATCTTTTTACAGTCGATGTATCCGAGGAAACGTTGCATTGTACATTTGGCCTGAATAGAGTAAGTAATTATGTTAATCTGGAAAAGGCTATGCGCTTAACGGATCGATTAGGCGGTCACCTGGTCAGTGGCCATGTGGATGGGATCGGTGAAGTAAGGAAATTCGAGCAAGTGGGAGAAAATTATCTGCTGGCAATCAAATCCCCGCCATCACTGTTAAAATATATGGTAGTAAAAGGATCGATTACGGTCAATGGGGTCAGTTTGACCGTTAATCGTATCTGTGACGATATTTTGGAAATCAATCTCATTCCCCATACACTAGCTGAAACAAACCTGAAACATCTTAAACCGGGTGAACAATTAAATTTAGAATCGGACATGCTGGCACGCTATGTAGCGCGTCTGATGGAATTCTCTTCTGGAAGATAATTAAATAACTATGGCAATTTGCACGACCGATGAAATCATTGCAGATTTCAAAACTGGGAAAATGGTCATTCTCATCGACGAAGAAGACCGTGAAAATGAGGGTGATCTGGTTTTGGCTGCTGATTTTGTGACAGCAGAAGCGATCAACTTTATGGTTAAATATGGCCGCGGACTGGTCTGTTTAACACTGACCGAAGAACGCTGCCATCAACTCCAGTTGCCCATGATGGTTTCAGCTAACTATTCAGCGCATGGCACCAACTTTACCGTTTCTATTGAGGCGGCAAACGGAGTCACGACAGGCATTTCTGCCGCTGATCGCGCGCGTACCATTCAAGCTGCTGTTAAAGCAGATGCCAAGCCCGAAGATATCATTCAGCCAGGTCATATTTTTCCGCTCAAGGCCCAGAAAGGAGGTGTATTGGTACGCGCCGGTCATACTGAAGCAGGGTGCGATCTGGCGCATATGGCAGGATTGACCCCTGCTGCCGTCATCTGTGAAATTCTGAAAGAGAATGGTGAAATGGCGCGGCTCCCGGATCTTATTGAATTTGCTGCCAAGCATCAACTCAAAATTGGCACTATTGCGGATCTCATTCATTATCGGAGTCTCACCGAAAGCTTGGTTACACGCGTGGCGGAACGATCCATTCAAACTATTTATGGCGAATTTCATCTGATTGCTTACCATGATAAAATGGCTAATACTATCCACCTTGCGTTGGTAAAAGGCATACTTCATCCTGATAGAGAGGCGCTCGTCCGCGTGCATGAACCTTTATCTGTCATCGATGTGCTGGATATCAATGATCGTACGCATTCCTGGAGCATCAATGATGCCATGCGTGCCATTGCTGAGGCGGGGCAAGGTGTTATCGTACTGCTTCATCGTAAAGGAGATGCCGCCGTCTTGACAGAACGTCTTCTGCAAAGCAAAGCACATTACCATGATCAGCCCAAGACAGATTTACGTGATCATGGCATTGGTGCCCAAATTCTGAAAGATCTCGGCGTAGGTAAGATGCGTTTGCTTGCAACGCCCCGCAAAATGCCCAGCATGACGGGTTTTGGCCTGGAAGTGACGGGATATCTGGAAACTCGTAATAAACTAACTGCTTTACAATAAAATCCATCCTATTCTATTTTTTTTACTATTAGTAGCCTTATTGGAGTTAGCATGGCGTATTATGACAATATCCTAGAAGTTGAAACTACGCTCACTGGAACCGAACTTCGCATCGGCATCATAATGAGCCGCTTTAACATTGAAATAGCAGAAGGACTACTTGGCGCGTGTATTACTGAATTAACTAAGCAGGGTGTTCAAGAATCCAATATATTATTAGCTACGGTACCTGGTGCATTGGAAATCCCGCTCGCCTTACAAAAAATGGCCTTATCCGATCAGTTTGATGCCTTGATTGCATTAGGAGCAGTCATACGGGGCGATACCTATCATTTTGAAATCGTCGCCAATGAATCAGCCAGAGGCTTAATCACCGTGCAACTCGATACGGATATTCCTGTGGCAAATGGCATTCTTACGACTGACAACGATGATCAAGCGCTTGCCCGCATGACGCAAAAAGGAATAGAAGCTGCACGCGCAGCGATTGAAATGGCCAATCTTCTGGCAAAATTTGATGAAATCACCTAAAAACTCGTTCATGGCTGCTGCACAATCAACTTCACATTCAAAATCTGGCTTTAAATACAAGAAACGTCGTCATCTTTCGCGCGAACTCGTGCTACAAGGTATTTACCAATGGCGGGTTGCTGGCAGCGATGCCAGTTTCATTGAGGCACAATTACGTGATACCAGCCTTTTTCACAAAATAGATGAATCTTTTTTTTGCGAGTTACTGCGTGGTGTACTTAAAAACGCAACCACGCTGGAACAACATATACAACCCTGTCTTGATCGTTCTCTGACCGATCTCAGCCCTATTGAGTCTTCTATTCTTTTACTCAGTACCTATGAGCTCATTTATCATCTGGAAATTCCTTATCGTGCCATTATCAACGAAGCCATAGAGCTCGCCAAAACATATGGGGGAACCGACGGCTACAAATATGTGAATGGAGTGCTGGATAAGCTCGCAGCACAATTACGTACCATTGAAATTCAGTCGGCGGCCAAGAAAAAAATTGAACCGGCGTCATAGCTACGTTCTGCTAGTTGTCTGATATATCCTTCATGATTATTTCCATTCCATAGCCTAATCGTGAGTTCCGAGTTTGATATTATTCGTCGCTATTTCACACGACCAACTCCGCTGGCGATCCTTGGCATAGGCGATGATGCTGCGCTCATTCCCTACACCGCGACGATTGATTTAGCTATTTCTACTGATACGCTGGTAGTCGATCAGCATTTCTTCGCCGATGCTGATCCTTATAAACTCGGTCATAAAGCGCTAGCAGTCAATCTCTCTGATATGGCAGCAATGGGGGCTATTCCGCGTTGGAGCACACTCTCGCTGACATTACCTGCCAATTTGGTCAACATGAATAGCGGCTGGCTGGAAGCGTTTACAGAGGGCTTCTTTACATTAGCCAGCAAATACCAAGTGGAACTCATTGGTGGTGACACTACCTGTGGCCCGCTTAATATCGGTATACAAATCATAGGAGAAGTCCCCAAACATAAAGCTTTGCGAAGAAATGGAGCAATAGCAGGAGATGATATCTGGATTTCGGGGCATTTAGGTAATGCTGCCTTAGCACTGGCTCATCTGCAACAACGCATCACTTTGGCTCCAGCAGAACTGGCGGTATGTTTACCTGCACTTGATCTGCCTAACGCACGCGTCGAACTCGGGCAGCGGTTAATTAATCTTGCGCATAGCGCTATCGATGTTTCCGACGGATTGCTGGCTGATCTTGGGCATATCCTGGAATGCTCCCATGTGGCCGCCACGCTCCAGGTAGAAAAAATAGCATGCTCATGGGTCATGCAAAAATACTTATCTTTACCTCTTGCAGTTGACTGTTTACTCGCAGGGGGAGATGATTATGAACTCTGTTTTACTGCACCCGAGATAAAATTTGCAGAAATAATGCAGCTATCCCAGGAATTGGCTCTTCCCCTTAGCCGCATTGGTAAAATATCCCAAGGCGAAGGGTTGCTCCTTCTGGATGCAAACGGTAATTCGATCACATACGAGAAAAAAGGCTATGACCACTTCCTTACCTGAACCTTATCAATCTGACATCAAACTCCCCCGTTTGCAGCCTGATTTAGCGTTTGTTCATAGCCGCTTTGCCCACTTTGTCGCATTTGGTGCTGGAGTAGGATTAATCCCGTGGGCGCCTGGCACGTTTGGAACACTCATTGCTTTTCCATTATTCTGGTCTCTGAATTCGTGGTTCGAACCGATCACACTGTTACTCGTTATCGATATACTGTTTATTTTAGGTATCTGGGCGTGTAGTATTACTGGCAAAGTATTGGGCGCACCGGATCATTCAGGTATGGTATGGGATGAAATCGTAGCTTTCATGCTGGTGCTTTATTTCATTCCCGATCATGTGCTATGGTATAGCGCTGCATTTATATTATTTCGTTTTTTTGACATACTAAAACCTCCTCCTATCAAATATTTTGAGCGCAAGTTACACGGTGGATTCGGTGTGATGTTTGATGATTTACTGGCAGCATTCTATACCTTACTTTGTCTTTCTGGCTGGAAGTCACTGGTATTATTTGAAAGTTACTTCTAATTCTGTTTCTAAATCAAACCTGATTCTACCGTTTTCCTTTACGGTATGACTTATTAAACTTTGCACCTCACCTGCTTGTCATGTTTAAAATAGGTGAAACGCAGGGCTGCGATTCGTCCGCGAGGTAACTCTAGAGGTGATGTTATGATTGATGATCAAATGCTGCTAACTTATGCCCAGCAGTTAGGCAAGGCACTTGCTGAAAGAGGCTTTATGCTGGCTAGTGCAGAATCATGCACAGGGGGTTGGATAGGCCAAGCGGTAACTGCCGTAACAGGAAGTTCAGCCTGGTATGATCGGGGTTTTGTTACTTATAGTAACCACGCTAAGCAACAAATGCTCGGAGTGCAGTCTGCCACGCTGACTCAATATGGCGCAGTATCCGAACAAACCGCACAAGAAATGGCAGCAGGCGCTATTAAAATGAGTGATGCTCAGCTAGCCGTGGCGGTAACGGGCGTTGCCGGCCCGACAGGGGGGTCGGAGGAAAAGCCGGTCGGGATGGTGTGCTTTGCTTGGGCATCTAGACAAGGGTTCGCACACAGCAAAACTCATTTTTTCTCAGGAAATCGTGAAGCAGTAAGGCGGCAAGCTGTTGGGACCGCCTTACAGGGTATTCTTAAACTATTAAAAGACATTCCTCCTTCACTCGCTTGATTCTGTGCTAGCGTGTACCGTTGCAGACATGAGGCGATCTGTAAAGGCAATCGCAATTGCGGATATCAGGAAGGTAATATGAATACCTGTTTGAGCGATTAATGTCTTTTCATCATACGCACCGGCATTGATAAAGGTTTTGAGCAGATGAATAGACGATATACCGATAATGGCGGTGGCGAGCTTGATCTTTAATACCGAGGCATTGACATGTGACAGCCATTCAGGTTGATCGGGATGACCTTCCAGATTCATGCGTGAAACAAATGTTTCATATCCGCCAATAATGACCATAATCAGTAGATTGGAAATCATCACGACATCTATCAAGCCCAATACCACCAGCATAATTGCTGTTTCAGTAATTTTCATTGGTCCGTCACCATCTTCATGCGAAACGATATGCACAATATGCTTTAGTGATTCTTTATCACCCATGATAGCGCCTAACAGATCGATCAATTCTACCCAGAAATGAAATACATAGATACATTGTGCCAGTACTAACCCTAGATAAAGCGGTAGCTGCAGCCAGCGCGATAAAAAGAGAAAGCGGGCTATTGTTGAGATTCTTTTCTTGTCAGTCTTTTGATTAATGTCCATAACTTCAGAAATTACTTCAATTTTGCGCACGATAGCGTGCATTTATTGTATAAGTACTGATAACAGATTCAAGGAAATTGGCCAGACTTATCACACAGTCATGGCAAAGCTGGCCAGTAAACTGAAGAAATAATATTTGACTTACAATTTAGCCAATACCGAGGCCACCGTTTGTCCCATCAAGGATGGCGTTGGGCAGATAGTGACATTCAGCTCTTTCAGCCGTTCTACTTTTTCTGCAGCACTTTCACCCGCAGAAGAAATGATTGCGCCCGCATGCCCCATACGCCGACCGGGAGGAGCCGTCAATCCGGCAATATAGGCGACTAATGGTTTGCTCATATTCTCTTTAGCGAAAATACCCGCTTCCACTTCCTGCGGTCCACCAATTTCACCAATCATCAGCGCTATTTTAGTTTCAGGATCCTGCTCCAGCTTTTCTAACACATCACGATGCGAGCTTCCGATGATTGGATCACCACCAATGCCGACAGAGGTCGAAATACCGATCCCCAGCCGCCGCATTTGGTCGGCAGCTTCATAGCCCAACGTACCTGAACGACCAACGATGCCAACATTCCCACGTTTATAAATATGACCAGGCATGATACCTAGCATCGCGCGCTCCGGGCTAATCGTGCCTGAACAATTCGGCCCTGTCAGCATCATTCTTTGCTCTTTGGGAAAACGGCGCAAAAAACTCTTAACCGTCATCATATCCTGCGTCGGGATACCATCTGTGATAGAAACACAATACTTGATACCCGCGTCAGCTGCTTCCATGATCGAATCAGCGGCAAATGCCGATGGTACAAACACAATGCTCGCTTCGGCGCCGACTTGTTCAACGGCTTCTCTCACAGTATTGAAAACCGGCAGCCCCAAATGCGTTTTTCCACCCTTACCTGGGGTAACGCCGCCGACTACTTTCGATCCATATTCGATCATTTCCTGCGCATGAAAGCTACCAATTCTACCGGTAAACCCCTGTACAATAATGCGCGTATTTTCGTTAATTAAAATGGCCACTCTGTTCTCCCTTAACCTTGTTTTGCCACCACTTCGTTGCGTGCCTGAACGACTCTTTCTGCTGCCTCCGCCAATGTTTCCGCGGTAATGATCGGCAAACCACTGTCGGCAATGATTTTGCGACCTTCTTCGACGTTTGTCCCAGATAGACGTACCACTAATGGCACTTTCATATCGATATTTTTAACCGCTTGCACGACGCCTTCTGCAATCCAGTCACAGCGATTGATTCCAGCAAAAATATTGACCAGCATGGCTTTGACACCTGCATCAGCCAGTACCAAACGGAATGCTTTTTCTGTCCGCTCAGCTGATGCGCCTCCACCAACATCCAGAAAATTGGCAGGTTCACCGCCTGCCAGCTTGATCATGTCCATGGTGGCCATCGCCAAGCCAGCACCATTGATCATGCAGCCAATATCACCATCCAATCCTACATAGCTCAGACCAACCTCTGCCGCGGCAACCTCGCGCGAATCAATTTGGGTTGTATCGCGTAATTCGGCAATTCGATGACGACGGAATAAAGCATTCTCATCGAAACTCATTTTTGCATCCAACGCAATTAGCTCGTTAGTTTTAGTCACGACCAGCGGATTGATTTCCAAAATATTGACATCCATATCACGTAAAGCACGATAACATCCCTTGATAGTTTTAATCGCATGGTTGAGCAAGTCTTCTCCGAGCCCTAAGGCAAAAGCCATGGTACGTGCTTGAAAATCCTGCAACCCTACTGCTGGTTCTATATAAATTTTAATGATGGCTTTAGGATTAGTGGCAGCAAGATGCTCAATATCCATCCCGCCTTGTGCAGATCCGACCATAATGACGCGCTCATGGCTGCGATCTATCATAAAAGATAGGTAGAGTTCTCGGTCAATATCCGTTCCTGCTTCGACATAAAGCCGAGTACATAACTTACCCGCTGGACCGGTCTGGTGAGTTACCAACTTCCTGCCCAAAAGCGCTTCGGCTGCTGCCTCCACTTCATCATTGGTTTTACATACTTTGATGCCGCCAGCTTTACCGCGTGCACCTGAATGAATCTGTGCCTTAACCACCCAAACGTTCCCGTCGATTTCCCGACTGCGCTGTACTGCTTCTTCCACCGTATATGCCAAGCCACCTTCGGCTATCTTGATACCATATTCCGCCAGAATTTCTTTTGCCTGATACTCATGAATATCCAATGCCTACCCCTTCTATTTAAAAACTGTTCAAAAACCTGCCTTCTGATTATTTGTTTTTGGCAGCAATGGCCTCAGCAGCTTTCACAATATTGTTAGCCATTCTTTCTGAGGCGGCATCGATTAAGCGGCCGTCAAGTGAAGCAGCACCTTTACCTTGCGCCGCTGCTTCTTTCAATGCCGCCAGAATGCGCTTGGCTTTCTCAATTTCAGCTGGAGGCGGCGTAAATACCTCGTTAGCCAATGCAATTTGGCTCGGATGAATCGCCCATTTCCCCTCGCAACCAAGAGCAGCTGCCCGTTTAGCAGCTTGCTTATAACCTTCAGGATCCTGAATATCACCAAATGGCCCATCGATGGGTCGTAAGCCAAAAGCACGACAAGCCACGGTCATGCGACTGATGGCGGCATGCCATTGATCGCCAGGATAATCCGGGTTTAGTCCGCCGATATTGGTAGTGCGCGCGCGATTGCTGGCTGCATAATCAGCCACACCAAAATGCAGCGCCTCCAACCGTCCACAAGTGCCATTGCGCGCGATATCCTCGACATTAGCCATACCTAAAGCGGTTTCAATCAAGGCCTCAATGCCGATTCTGTTTTTCAGCCCTTGCTGCATTTCCAACTGATTAAGCATCGCCTCAACCATGTAAACATCTGCGTAAACCCCCACTTTGGGAATCAGAATGGTGTCGATTTTGTTGCCGGCCTGCTCAACCAGATCAACCACATCGCGTACCATGTATTGCGTATCCAGGCCATTGATGCGCACTGACAGCGTGATGCCATGCCCTTTCCAGTCCAGATCGTTGATTGCCTGAATGATATTTTTACGGGCCTGTATTTTATCATCAGGCGCAACCGCATCCTCCAGATCCAGAAAGATAAAATCCACCCCGCTCTTCAGTGCCTTTTCAAACATTTCCGGACGTGAACCTGGCACGGCCAGTTCGCAACGTTGCACGCGCTGAATCTTGGTTTCATACAATGTGTGACTCATTTCTCCTCCAATAAATAATATAAATCGGTAAATCTGTAGCGCTGAATCAAAAAAAGGAAGTGGAAGTGATGAAGCATATTTAGAATTTTTTCTTTTGAAGCAAGCGACGGTGGGCGTAAAGCAGGTTAATGGCTGTATTGGTTTCTAACGATGTTTGCACGTTCAAGCTGATATTTCCGGCCAAGCAGATTGTATAGTTATTTGATTTAAGTGTAATTATACCACTGGCTGGGGTTGGGGTTGGATTTGAGTTTCAAGCAGTAAATTTGAAAGGAGAAGCAGATCATGTTATTCCATTTCCAATCAAATATATGCGAAGGCGAGCCACAGACTGTATCAATAATATATCAAGGACAAGCCGAGAAAGTCAGGTTTACTATGAAAGAACATAGATAAAAGACAAAACACCTCCGATCCATAAAAAAGTATGGATAGGAAAGATGACTAACACAAGTACTGCATTATTACGGCGCACATTTGCTGTCAAGTGACCAAATTGCCTGCAATCCTGTGATGGAAAAAGCGACCTTTTTACTATGGGTGCTCTATGGCAACAATTTGGAGCGAGTTGATCGCTTGAGCCACATTAGCGTGCGGAGTCAAACCTCCAAAAACTTGAACGGCTTCTGACAACTGCACACCGCACCGTTTTATCTTTTATCATCCGGGGCGAAGCAATGCTCTCATGATCATTAGCGTGAAACATCACGAAATTTGGGCGCAGAAAAATCTCGCGGTAGAATGCCGCGATGCGGAATATTGGCCTGCTGCATGCTTATTCAGTTATCTCTGCTAAGTGCCACCCCTAGCATCTCTAGGAGGTGTCTCATTATATGGGGTGAGGAGGAAACTGCGATGACGGTTTGAATTGGAATGAAATGAGAGCAATACTACTGTTTCGCAGGCAGTAATTGATGCTTTGGAGAATTATGATCTTGAGCCAATTCTCTGGTCACAAAAGGAGCACAGATTAAAGAAGTCCTAGCAACATAAGTACCGATGCTCACAAGCTTCCGTAGATAATAATGCCACTACCTACTCAAAAACATTGCTTTGAAAGCCAGCTATTTCCTTTTTTTAAACTTTGTCGATTCCCCTTACCGTATAATTTATACTGCCTGCGGCTCGCTTTCGCATATATTTGATTGAAAATTGAAAAATTTATACTGATCCACTTTGGAGGCTATTATCAGGCAATTAAATCCTCTCACAAGCCTCAGCCGCTATCGCCAATTTGCGAAAGCGCGCCAGCCAATATAATGGAATGGAAGAGGCCAGGTTTTGTTGTTTGGCCTGATGCGCGGCGACCAATGCCCCGAGCATAATGGCGCGTCCGCAGCTGTCTCCACCTGCTCGGATATTGGCTTTGATCGCAGTAGTATAATCCGGCGCATGCCTGGCGATATGAAAGACAAGGGGAAGCCCTTCCGTGACATGACAGGCTGAACCAAAGGACTTTGCGGCAGATAGGCTATCCAGCGCCTCCATAGCAAGTGCCTGCTCCAACGTGGGCTTCAATACTTCCCCGGCAACAGCGAGAGCATCAGTCAAAGCCTGAGTCATTGATTTGCCACTCAATATGCCTTGCAATGCAGTTGCCGCACAGCACGCTGCGGAAACGGCGATTTCATTGTTATTGGTAATGCGTACCACTTCTTTAACACGCTGCATGAGCGCATCGTATGCTCCATGGTGCGTAGCAACCAGTGCGGGAATAGCAGCGAGTGCGGGCATTTGATCATCATCTGCACCGGATATTTCCGGAAAGCTGGCGGTATCAAGCGATAATAAAATCCGTAGGGTCTGGCGAGTAGGTGAATCGATATACCCGACATATTCACCACCAGGTCCAAAATGCGTACGAAATTCGAGCTGGTAAGCGGCACGATTGAATTCACCGTGTTTTGCCAAGTGTTTCAGCATTAGCAGGCATACTTCTCCATAACCTGAGGACTCTCCTACCTGCCTGCTGCCATGTGCAAAAAAACCGCTTGATCCGGCATAATCGGCAGCATGGGGTTGGCGAAATACTAACTCTGCATCCTTTTCTATTTCTGCAATACGCACTGGATCATACAACCAGTGCAGGCCAAGTGATGCTGCATCCGCAACGAGGGCGCCGAGGATGGCAGCAACGTCAGGGTTGATGAGAATGTGCGTATTCACTTATTAGGCTCCAGATGAGTTTAATGTTTTATCTTTAGCAAGAAATCTAGGCGATCTTTTAGAATTTAGAGAGAATGCCATCCAATTGCTCCAAACTGGTATAGTGGATAACCAGATTGCCTGCTCCACGTTTTCCAGGCTTGATGACGACATTGGCGCCCAGCCTGGAAGAAATGTCTTCCTGCAAGCGTAGCAAGTCACGGTCTTGCTTGACCATTTTTTCTGCCGGATCCTGCTCGATGCGTTTGATCAGATTTTCAGTTTCACGTACTGACAATTGCTTGTGAACAATTAGATGGGCGATTTCAACTTGTTTCGCAGCAGGTAAGACAAGCAGCGCACGGCCATGCCCCATATCGATGTTCCCCTGTAACATTAATTCTTGCACAGGCTCAGCCAGATTAAGCAGCCGTAGTAAATTTGAAATTGCGCTGCGCGAACTTCCCAGTGCCTCACCCGCGGTTTGATGGGTCATGCCAAACTCTTTGATGAGACGCTGGATGCCAGTGGCAGCTTCTAACGGGTTCAGATTCTCACGCTGGATATTCTCAATCAGAGACATTGCCAGCGCTGATTCATCCGGTACTTCACGTATGATGACAGGCACCTGAGTCAGTCCAGCCAGCTGCGCGGCACGCCAGCGACGCTCGCCTGCAATGATTTCATAACGTTCGGCAGTTACCGGCCGAACCAGAATGGGCTGTATTACCCCTTGCACCTTGATGGATTCGGATAATTCCATCAGAGAGGTTTGATCCATGCTGGTACGGGGTTGATATTTACCCGGCTGCAACAAACTGATATCCAAATGCTGCAACGATTCTGCTAACGTATGATCGTTGTGATCACTTGATAATAATGCGTCTAGTCCTCTTCCCAGACCTTTTACCTTAGCCATTTGCTCTTGATTACCTGTTTTTTTTCTAATTTATCTGGAAAACCCGGCATGTTAAGCTGTAGCCCCCATAATCTCTTTCGCAAGGGCAAGATAAGCTTGTGCCCCTTTTGATAATTTGTCATGGAATAAGACAGGCACACCAAACCCGGGCGCCTCTGCCAACCGGACGTTGCGCGGAATTACCGTCCGGTACACTTTATTGCCGAAATGCTGTTGCAGTTGATCGGAAACCTGCTTTGCTAAAACGTTACGTGGATCAAACATGGTGCGCAGCAAGCCTTCAATCTTAAGCGTAGGGTTAAAATTAAGCCGCACCTTTCTGATCGTGTTGACCAGATCGCTGAGCCCCTCAAGTGCAAAATATTCGCACTGCATTGGAATGACGACTGAGTGGGCGGCACAAAGACCATTCAATGTCAGCAAATTGAGCGATGGAGGACAATCCATCAGAATAAAATCATATTCTTCCTTGACAGGCTGAAGGGCTGTTTTGAGGCGTGTTTCCCTCTGCTCCAAATTCACCATTTCCACTTCTGTGCCAGCCAGTTCCTGATTGGCCGGGATCAAATCATATTTACCCGGCGTGGAAACCACTCTTACCTCAGTGATGGGCTGCTCACCCAATAAAACATGGTAAATCGTCTGTTGCAAACCACGTTTATCCACGCCGCTTCCCATGGTAGTATTTCCTTGGGGATCGAGATCCACGAGTAGCACACGCTTACCGACCGCAACCAAGCTTGCAGCCAGATTGATACCCGTTGTTGTTTTACCGACCCCCCCTTTTTGATTGGCGATCGCAAGAATTTTTACCACAACACCAGCTCCTTAATCTCGCGTTCCGAGATCTGGCTTAATAACGATGAGATGCCGGGCGGCTCTCAAGCCAGGCACCATGACACGCAATACTTTTTCCACTTCAAATTGCGCGGGTAATTGCATCAGCTCGGCATCGGGAAATCGGCCCTTCATCGCGACCAACCTACTTTTGCTATGCTCAGCACATAAATGGTTCGCTGATTTGACAAAAGTGCTCAGATCAGCAAAAGCCCGAGAAATGACCGTATCGAATTTTTCAGAGGGAAAGAAGCGTTCAGCACGCTCACAAACCACCTCGATATTTTTCAACGCTAACTCAATGCAGCCCTGTTTTAAAAAAGCCGCTTTTTTCTGATTGCTTTCAATCAAGGTCAGATGCCAATCTGATCGCGCAATCGCCAACGGAATACCGGGCAGGCCCGCGCCAGCGCCGACATCAGCATGATGAGTCCCGCTAATCACAGGGAGCAACGTCAGACTGTCGAGCACATGCTTGGTTACCATTTCTTCTGGTTCACGCACGGCGGTCAAATTATGTACACGATTCCATTTATTCAGAAAATGGATATATTGCAGCAAGCGGGTGCTAGTCCGCTCCCTCTCTTCAGGCAGGCCAGCCTCAAGCTTATTAAGACCTTCCAGTAGTTGTTTTTCTAAATTCATAATTTATTTTATTTCTGACAATACGAAACCGCGCTTTAGATGGACCAGTAACAGAGAAATAGCCGCTGGTGTAATGCCAGAAATGCGCGCTGCGTGACCAATCGTCTCAGGCTTATGCTGATTCAGCTTCTGTTGCACTTCCCTCGAAAGACCGCGTACGCTTCCATAATCGATATCCTTTGGCAGGCTCGTCATCTCATAAACACTATAGCGAGCGACTTCCTGTTTTTGCCGCTCAATATACCCTTCATATTTAACATTGATTTCCACTTGTTCAATAACTTTTTCATCAGCCATGCTACCTTCTATGCCTAGCAATGCCATTAATTCGGTATAAGTCACATCCGGGCGGCGCAACAATTCATATAACGAATATTCCTTTTCAATAGTCTTACCGAGCACATTGATTAAATCCGCTTCTGGCAACATCCCCGGACGCACCCATATCTTACGTAATTTTTCTTGCTCGGTTTCAATGGCCTCACGTTTAAGCTCGAACGCTCGCCAACGTGATTCACTGACGATTCCTAAGCGATATCCTATTTCAGTCAATCGCATATCGGCATTATCTTCTCGTAACTGCAAACGATATTCTGCACGACTGGTAAACATACGGTAAGGCTCCGTCACACCACGAGATATCAGATCATCCACAAGTACACCCAAATAGGCTTCGTCACGACGCGGACACCATGCTGCACGTCCTTGCACTTTGAGGCTTGCATTTAATCCTGCCAATAATCCCTGTGCAGCCGCTTCCTCATAGCCCGTTGTCCCATTAATTTGGCCTGCAAAAAACAGACCCTCTATACCCCGGGTTTCTAGCGAGCTTTTAAGTGCGCGTGGATCAAAATAATCATATTCGATGGCATAACCTGGACGGATAATATGCGCATTCTCTAGCCCATTGATCGACCGGACTAAATTAACTTGCACATCATAAGGCAGGCTGGTCGAAATACCATTAGGATACACCTCATGCGTATCCAGTCCTTCCGGTTCAAGAAAAATCGTATGCGAGTCTCTATCCGAAAAACGAACGATTTTGTCTTCAATAGACGGACAGTAACGTGGCCCTATTCCTTCTATTTTTCCTGTAAATAAAGGTGAACGATCCAAGCCTTCGCGAATGATATTATGCGTCCGGCGATTCGTGCGTGTCATCCAGCAGGCTATCTGGCGCGGATGCTGTGCCACATTACCTAGAAACGAAAATACCGGCACAGGATCATCACCAGGCTGCTCCTGCAGCAGAGCATAATTAATGCTGCGCCCATCGATACGCGGAGGTGTGCCGGTTTTGAGGCGTCCAACCGGTAATTTCATCTCACGCAGTCGTTGCGCCAGGCTGATGGAGGGCGGATCCCCTGCTCTGCCAGCTTGAAAATTATTATTACCCACATGCGCCAATCCAGCCAAAAAAGTACCGGTTGTCAAGATAACGGCTGGTGCAAAAAACTTAACGCCAAGCTGGGTCATTACTCCCACGACGCGATCACCTTGCAACACCAGATCATCGACCGCCTGTTGAATTAACCATAGGTTAGGCTGGTTCTCCAGGCGCCTGCGAATAGCCTGACGATAAAGCACGCGATCAGCCTGAGCACGTGTCGCACGCACAGCTGGACCTTTACTTGAATTAAGCATTCGGAACTGGATCCCCGCCTCATCTATGGCCTCAGCCATCACACCACCCAAAGCATCAATTTCCTTGACCAAATGCCCTTTACCTATACCGCCTATGGAGGGATTACAAGACATCTGCCCTAGTGTTTCGAGATTATGGGTAAGCAGCAACGTTTTCTGCCCCATGCGAGCAGCCGCTAGCGCTGCTTCTGTTCCTGCATGACCCCCGCCTACCACGATAACATCAAAATTTTCCGAAAAGCTCATAAATGTGCGTTGTAACACCGGTAATCTAATTATTGTTCAATTCTAAGGGATTCCGCATTTTTATTCATAAAAAATTTAACCTAAAAAATAATGTTTCACGTGAAACATTATTTTTCAATATTGAACTGAAAATCGACTACATCACGATATTGTATTGCAAATCAAGCAATACACCCAACCGGGTTTTCTTATCTACGCCGTAAAAACAAAAGCTATTGATCGACTATTCAACTAACACGAAAATTCTTGAATTGCCATGGATCGGTTTTATCCAAATCTTCTTCAAACAGCTCTCCTCGTCCGCTAAGTGGGGTCCAGTCACTATATTGCGCCACCATTTTCCCCAAGTAAGAAGCCGCCACTTTCTGAATATCCTCAAAAGGCATTTCATCGGGCTCAACAATACCGGCTTGCTGGTTTTTCATGGCCCAGATTACCCCCCCTAATATACCCGCTGCCACTTGCAAACTAGTGGCATTGTTGTAAGGAGCAAGCTTGCGCGCCTCATGGATAGACAGTACCGAGCCATACCAATATACTCCTTTGGCATGTCCCATCAACAACACCCCAAGCTCATCGGCACCATTAAAAATATCCTCCATAGGTAAGCGAGCTTTTGATTGCAGCTTAAAATTCTTGCCATTGAACTCGTGTATTGAGAGAACAGCTGCATCACAAGGATGATACGCATAATAAACTGTGGGACGGTAGCAAAGCTTATTTCCTTCTTTGACTGTTAAATAATCCGCAATGGAGATGGACTCACTATGCGTAATCAAAAAACCGCGATAAGCTCCTTCAAGCGGAGTCCAGCCATAAATTTGCGTTTGAATACCCGGCCGTGCCAAGTAAATAGCCGCATCACAACCAAAACCATGACGTCTTCCATCAAGCGGTATATGCTTTTCATGGCTTCCCCACCCTAACTCCGCAGGTTGTATTCCTTCGGAGACAAAGCCATCAATTGACCAGGTGTTAACAAACTCATCAACCTGCTTCGGCGGATTGATTGTTTGCGTATCACGCTCTGCACATTGAATAACGGAAACATTGAGCATCTGCGCCAACTTTGCCCATTGGTTACGCGTAGCCGGGGTTTCTAAACTTAAGCCAATATCATGCGCGATATTCAGCAGCGCTTGCTTAACCCAATGAGAAACAAGACCAGGGTTAACCCCATGAGAAAGAACAGCTGTCGGACCGCATCCTAATTTTTCACGCAGCGCCAGCGCTTTCTCACGTAATCCATAGTTAGAGCGCTCAGAAAGTGATAAATTGGTGTCAGCATAGCCACCTATCCAAGGTTCAATACAAGTATCAAGATAAAGCGCACCTCGTGTGTGGCATAATTCAATTAATGCCAGACTGGATACATTGACAGATACATTAAGTAAAAAATCACCAGGCTCTAGCAGGGGGCCAAGTATTGGACGATAATTCTGCGGTGTCAGTGGATTAACCTCGAAGGAGATATTTTGATTTTCTGCTTCAATTTTTCCCCTTTCATCTGCAGCAATAATCCTAATCTGGGAAGGTAAAATATCAACATGCCTTAATAATAAGGGAAGAAATCCTTGTCCAACACTCCCGAAGCCAATAAATATAAATTTCCTGTTAAATTTGAATAGCTTTTCATTACTAACCATTAGCTTAATCTTTTCTTAATCATTTTT
Source organism: Nitrosomonas communis (assembly GCF_001007935.1). Taxonomy (NCBI): domain Bacteria; kingdom Pseudomonadati; phylum Pseudomonadota; class Betaproteobacteria; order Nitrosomonadales; family Nitrosomonadaceae; genus Nitrosomonas; species Nitrosomonas communis. The sequence goes on along the minus strand of NZ_CP011451.1, from coordinate 1,807,437 downwards.
CTTCTTTTATAATTTACCCAGTTGAAGTTATCATTAGCAAAAGTTACATTTACAAAAACAATCCAATCAATTGTAGTTAAAGTTTACAAATTATTACTATTATGAGCAAACCGACTATAGACAATTATGAATCTGAGCACACTCAATTTCTGCGAGAATTATTTGAAAAAAGACCCTACTTGGCCGAGCAGCAAAAGGAAGCTCGCGCTATGTGGTGGGATAAGAAACTGAATCAAGAAGAACTTAAGCGTTTTACCGAGTCGAAAGTTCCACAAAGTAGTTATGTTTATTTCGATTGGCTAAAGAAATAGAGTTTAAAGATAGAAAGTCTTCTTCAACAATATATGTGTGCTAGCAGCTGAAACCAATTCATAAGTTGGTATGAGGCTGAAGTTGTTTTTACGCTTGATTGCGGAAAGTTACAAGGACAAAGCCATTTGGAAGACGTACCTTTATCTGTATTACTTGTAGCATTATTTTTATTACTCATTTTATCTGGTTTTTTTTCGCTTTCTGAAACCAGCATGATGGCAATTAATCGCTATCGCTTGAAGCATCTTGCTAAACAGGGGCATCGCGGCGCTCGCTTAACAACTCAATTATTAGTCAACACCGACAAATTGCTCGGTGTCATTTTGCTTGGAAACAATCTATTAAATACAGCCGCGGCCACCCTGGTGGCAGTAATCATTTCTATGTTCTTTGCACACAATGATTTGGCGCTACTTATCGGCACAATAGGTGTAACACTGGCAATACTGATATTCAGCGAGATTACGCCCAAAGTTATCGCCGCTGCCTATCCAGAGAAAATTGCATTACCGGCAAGCTACGTATTAACACCCTTGTTAAAAATTTTCTACCCTGTCGTTTGGTTTGTTAATCTTTTCGTCCAAGGACTATTAATCCTCTTTCGCCTAAAGCTTAACGAAAATACAACTCATAAAATGAGTCCTGAAGAACTTAAAACACTTGTTCTGGAAGCTGGCCATTTCATCCAGAAGAAACATCAGAGCGTACTGATTAATCTTGTTGATCTTGAAACCGTTACCGTTGACGATGTCATTGTGCCACGAAGTCAGATTGAAGCCATCGATCTGGAGGCTGATGATGAAACCATCCATGATCAACTACTAACCTGCCACCATACTCGATTGCCGGTATATCGCGGACATCTTGATAATGTAGTCGGAATCATTCACGTACGCAAAATATTCAACCAAATGAGAGATGGAAAAATTACTGCGACCATACTTGAGAAAGTTATGCAGGAGCCTTACTTCATCCCATCTGCCACCCCCTTGTTTTCACAATTGCAACTATTTCAGGAAAATCGGAAACGAATAGGTTTGGTTGTTGATGAGTATGGTGAGTGGATAGGGCTGGTAACCCTCGAAGATATTCTTGAGGAAATTATTGGTGAATTTACCACACACCCACCTACTCAGACGAGCACATTCATTCGGCAGTCAGATGGTAGTATAATTGTAGAAGGTAGTGTGTTATTACGTGATCTTAACCGGAAGCTTGGGTTGCAATTGCCTTTAGATGGACCTAAAACTTTAAACGGTTTGATTTTGGAGCATTTTCAGGATATCCCAGAGGCTGGGATTGGATTAAATATAGCTGGGTATCTCCTGGAGATTATTCAAACGAAAAATAAAGTAGTCAAAGTTGTCCGTATTTATCCAGGTTTGCCAAAGCCTGGGTTAAAGGAATAAATCCAGATAGATGTTTCTTTATCATCATTCCCTATCGGGAATTTAAGTATTAAGCGCTCATAGCTCAGTGGATAGAGTACCGCCCTCCGAAGGCGGGGGTCACACGTTCGAATCGTGTTGGGCGCGCCATCATCAGCCACTCGTTATCAAATACTGAGTAGTCATTTCATTTCTCAATCAAACTTGACGCAAAGACGAGCCGCAGACAGAGTATCAATCATACGGCAAGGTGCAGCCGACAAAGTCAGCTTACTTATGCTTGAAAAAGCGGTTTATTGGCGATGCTCAATTCGTTTATACCAAGCATCATATACCTCATCAGGCCATAAAGACTTAATCCAAACAAGAATATCCTCTATTTCCTGTTCTGTAAGTTTACCTTCCCAACCGGGCATACGGCCTTCTCCAGGAGGACCACCTTTTAAAATGAAACGTTTCAATTCCTCAGTCGAATGATGCCAAGCATGCGCTGTGCCATCCAAAGGAGGCGGCGGGTACCGCCCATTTTCCAATGGTTTTCTCCAATTGGGTGTGGCTTCAGCATTTGGTCCATGACAAACAGCACAATTCTCGCGAAAAATTGCCCGCCCTCGAGTAATCTGGGCGGGATCAAAATTTCGCTCAACTATTTCAGTCTGTCCTTGTTGGATCTGCTGCAGAAGCTTATTGGCAGTAGAAATAGAATCGGTACAGCCCGACATTAAAATAAATCCAGTTATCGTTAAAGTCGGCAGCAAACACTTTTTCATTTCAAGCCACATAAGCGTATAAAAAAGCAAAAATCTTTTAGAGTTAATAGAGAATATTGGATTTTACTTATCGTTTTTTATTTAGAAGGATAGCTGCTGTAAACGGCGGCATCACGTCGTTGGTCGCCTTTTTGTTTGACCAGAAGGACATTGTAAGGATCGCTACGTGCGCCTTCCATACCGGGGGAACCATGGGGCATATCAGGAACTGCCAAGCCAACCGCTTCAGGGCGTTCTCGCAGAAGCCGCTTGATATCACGTGCAGGCACATGCCCTTCAATGGCATAGCCGCTGACCAGGGCGGTATGGCAAGAGCTTAAAGAAGGAGAGATACCTGCGCGCGCTCTTGCTTCTTTATTACCCACATCATGGGTATTCACGGTAAACCCATTATCTCTCAGATGATCAACCCATTTTGAGCAGCAGCCACATGTCGGGCTTTTATAAACTTCAACTGTTTCAGCGGCAAAAGTCGACAATGTTGTTAAGGCTAATGCACCAGCCATCATCGATTTCAACAAAAATCTATTCATTGCTATTTTCATTTCATCTCCACATATATCTCGCCGCGCATCCCTTTGAAATGTCCAGGATAACCACAAGCAAAATTAACTATACCACTTTCTGTAAAATGCCATATGAGCTCTTTTTGCTCACGTGGCAGCATATCAACATAGTTGGGACTGTCACTGATGAAACCAGGATTCGAACGCATCATTTTGGCGTGTTTGTTTAAATTTTCCAAGGAATCAATGACCATTTCATGTCGCCTCATACCTTCGTTCTTAACAATAAATTTGATCGTTTCACCTTGCCTCACATTAATTTTGGAAGGTAAAAAGTAATTATCCATTATCGTTATTTCTATCGTACGTGTCACATTCGCAGGATCACCTGGCTTACCAATGGCCGAAGGATTGATACTATGTTGATTGTGATTCAAACCAGCCGATACACTCACCACCCAGAACATCATAATCGAGAAGAATACGGTGATATGCTTCTTCATATAATTCTGCCCTCTGTGCTTATGGTACAAAACTGTGATTTTAAATCCAACTGTTAGAACGCGTTACTGTTTTATTGTTCCGGCTGTTAAACTATTTATTTTTAGTTTGTTACAACCAGTGATATAACCAATAAAGTATTTTAGAACTTTCACACGACAACATTTCTCATGATGGAACCTTTATCCAAAAAAGTGCAATATAACACCAACAAACTTCGTAAACGATTACGTCGCCTGGTAGGTACGGCTATCTCTGATTTTAATATGATCGAACCTGGCGACCGGGTGATGGTTTGTTTATCGGGCGGAAAAGATAGCTATGCTCTGCTCGATATTTTGCGCAATCTTCAGGCACATGCTCCCTTGGATTTTGAACTGATTGCGGTCAACCTGGATCAGAAACAACCTGGTTTCCCTGAGCATGTCCTACCTGAATATCTCACGCAAATAGGTATGCCATTTCGCATTGTTGAGCAGGATACCTATAGTGTCGTTAAACGGGTAATCGCTGAAGGAAAAACCACATGCAGTTTATGTTCCCGTTTACGCCGCGGCGTACTCTACCGTGTGGCAACTGAACTTGGCGTGACCAAAATAGCTTTAGGTCATCACAGGGACGACATACTCGAAACTTTTTTCCTCAACATGTTTTATGGCGGCAAGCTCAAAGCAATGCCGCCCAAGCTCATTAGTGATGACGGTCATCATATCGTCATTCGTCCATTGGCTTATTGCAAAGAAAAGGATCTGGCTGTTTACGCTGAAATTGAGAATTTTCCAATTATTCCCTGTAACTTATGTGGTTCTCAGAAAAATATGCAACGCCAGGTAATCAAAGAAATGATGCAGCAATGGGATAAAAAGTTCCCAGGAAGGCTCGAAACGATGTTTACTGCGCTCCAGAATGTGCAATTATCTCACTTAGCAGACAAAGCGCGCTACAATTTCCAAGGGCTCAAACCCAATGGCGCTCCCGTCGCTGATGGGGATAAGGCTTTTGATGAAGAAATATTTGAGCCACCGATTGCAGAGCTCCTTTCTCTGACTAAAAATACTCTGACTAAAAATAACTTAACCGAAATAGAAAGTGATTAGACTGTTCATCCCTAACGCTTAAACTTCAATTTGCTGGGAATGTTTGGTGGAACCAACTTGAAAGTGATCGCTACTAACAGCGCAAATACCACATAACTTGCCGTGAGTACGCCTTCAGGAAAATCATAATATAGCATTCGATGTAACCAGTACTGGATAAAACTTTGCTCTGCTTTGATTCCACGTAACTCGTTCTCCCAACTCGTGAGTGGGCAAATTACACCGATCAGCGACTCAGCCACAACAAACAGTATGGCTGCAAGATGGGTGAGTCGAAATACAAAATTCCGGACAAATTTTAGATGCAGCCACTCACCCATCCAAATAACAGGAAGACTGCCTACAACGAATAACACGAACAAAAAATGAATGATCAATATGATGTCCGCTAACTGCATCCCTTCCAAAGTTATAGCAAAGGTTTCAGTACTTTTTCAACTTTATCCATGTGGATGCGGCCTAAATGAGTATCAACAATTTCTCCCGCGCGATTGATCATCACTGTGTAAGGTAGCGCACCTTGCGGATTACCCATTGCCTCTGCGAGTGAAAAAGCATCCAAATCCCCCACCACGACAGGATAATTAATGGCAAATTCTTTACTAAACGCATCTACCCTTTCTTTTTGATCGATAGCAATACCTACTACCACCAACCCCTGCTCACGAAATTTATCTTGTGTTTCAATAAATTCTGGTATTTCTTCACGACAGGGTGCGCACCAGGTAGCCCAGAAATTTACGAGCAACACATTGCCGCGCCATTGAGAGAAAGACTGCGTATTCCCTTCGATATCCGGAAAACTAGCAGCAAAGAACGCTTCCGCGCCCGCTTGTTTCTGAGGGCTGCTTAACTTTGGGTTCACTTGGAGAGCCTTGAACATAAATCCTGCAGTTATCGCTCCCAAAGCGATAGCAACATAAAGCAACCACTTGCCTAACTTTGACATGCAATCTTTCCTTGTGGATTAATTAAACGGTAAAACAGATAAGCTAAATCAATACTGCATCCAATACAGTAAGAAAATCTTTCTTATTGAGATAGCCAATGATTTTGATGTTCGGTACCTCGTTCCCTTGGCGGTCAAGAAATAGAATTCCGGGTGGACCAAACAATTTGAAACGTTTCAGTAGCGCTGTATCATCCGGTGTTCCAGCAGTCACATCTACTTGTAATAACACCACATCTTTTAATCGCGCTTGCACGTTTGCATCAGTAAATGTAAAGCGCTCCATTTCCTTGCAGGAAATACACCAGTCAGCATAAAAATCTACCATGATGTATTTATTTTTTGATTGCTGGATCACTTCATCAAGCTCAGCAATTGTTTTTATCCGCTGAAATGGCAGATGGTCAGCTTGATTCAAGCTCACAGACTGCGCCACTTCATTGTTCCCTGCACTAGCAACACTCAATTTTGAGAGAGGCTGCAGAATATCCCGGCTGCCAGACAATACGCCGATCAAAAGAGCAACCCCGGTCAGTAACGCAATGACCCCAAGGCCTTTAAGAAATTTTCTGAAACCAGATGCTCTTTCAGGTAACGGATCGATTGCATGCAGATAAATTGCCGAGATAATGAGTAGCGCGGCCCATAGCAACATATGAGCGACTTCAGAAATCACCGGTGATATCAGCCAGATGGCAACCGCCAACAACAGCACACCAAAAAACTGCTGGATGGATTCCATCCATGGGCCTGATTTAGGTAACAGCGCACCTGCTGAAGCTCCCAATAATAATAGCGGTACACCCATACCCAGCGCCATCATGAATAATGACGCTCCACCCAATACGACATCACGGGTCTGACTGATATAGAGCAGCGCACCGGCAAGGGGAGCTGCTACACAAGGGCTGACAATCAAGGCAGACAGTGCCCCCATGCCAAAGACACCAGATAAGTGCCCTCCTCTCAAATGTCCTGCTTCTTCTGAAAGCTTGCTCTGGAGGAAGCTGGGTAACTGCAATTCATAAAAGCCAAACATTGAAAAAGCTAATACGACAAAGATCAGCGCAAAGGTACCTAGTACCCAGGCATTTTGCAAAGCCGCAGACAGCATCGCACCTGATAAGCCGGCCGCAATACCTGCAATGGCATAAGCAATCGCCATTCCCAGGACATAAGCCAGCGCAAGAACAAGCCCGCGTCGTTTAGTAAGATGCTGACTCCTATTGGCAATAATGCCCGATAAAATTGGAAACATGGGAAAAACGCATGGCGTAAACGCGAGCAATAAGCCTATGCCAAAAAAACCGGTCAATATCAACCAGAAATTACCGCTCGCAAACATTTGTTCAATTTTGTACGACTCCGTTTCAATAGCGGGTAAGCCTGCGGGTGTTTGGAACAATTCTGCAGCAGCATCCACATTCGCAGCCGCTGCGTTGCCACTGATCGTCTCAGCAGCCGTATTCAGAGCGGCTTTGATTGTCGGCAGGGTGATATCGTTTTCTTTTTTGATCGGGGCATAGCACACACCGATCGGTTCATTACATCCCTGATAAGTTGCGGCAAGAGAAAGCTGGTTTACAGCTGGCACTTCTCGTTTTAATGAAATAACTGCCTGAACAGGCTGATAATAAACTTCCGTCTTACCAAAGGTCTGATCCTCCTTCATCTTGCCGGGTGGCAAGATGATTTTTTCTATATGGATACCATCACTTTTCGGCTCAAAGGCAATTTTATCGCGATAAAGATAGTAGTCCTTTGCAGGAATAAGATTGGCAATGAGTGTATGCTCATCTTTCACCTCAATCGAAAACTTAAATGCCTCATCCGGAGGCAGTAACTCCTGTTCTGCTTGCCCAAAACCAGCACCTAATTTCTGCAAGATCGATAGTACGCTGGAGCGTTTTTCTTCTTCAGCCACTACATTTGTACTAACAAAAATAAATAAAATTAAAAAAAATTGAATTAAACGCATAGCTGACCCAAATTTGTTTTTTTATATTGCTAATTCAAGAATGATTGGTCACTTCATCGGCAACCCATTGTATATACGCTGGCAATCCCAACTTTACAGGGACTGCAATAATCTCAGGGAGTTCATAAGGGTGAATGGCTTTAATGATTTCTTCTATCACCCTATAATGTTTTGCTAATGTTTTGATTAAGACCGGTATCTCATTGCTTACTTCAGTCTCTCCCTGCCATCGGTATATTGAAGTGGATTCGGCCAAAATATTGATGCACGCTGCAGCTCGACGTTCAATGAGTTTTTGAGCAAGCGTTAACGCGCTCGTTTTGTCAGGAAAATTGGTGATAATAAGTATAACTTCCATTTTGTCTCACACACAGGAAGATTCAAAAATCAGGAAGATTCAAAACCTTTTATTATTTTTTATACTAAACTCAAATTACTTTGACTATGCACGAATCTATCAAGTTTATAATAACTGATAGAAATTAATATATAAGATAACCCCATATGCTTAAAAGACTATTTTTATTAATTCAATTCCTTTCCTTGATTGCTCCCGTCGGTATCTTTTTTACGTATATTATAATGGATGAAGGCGATCAATTCACTTATGAGCATTATTGGGTAACAGGAATGAGTTTTATTCCTTTTTTGTTCACGCTGCTATTAAGAAGCGTATTTCTGGATATTAATAAAAAATAATATCCTGATTAAACAGAAAATTAATAACTCCTTATTTCAAGTAACTTAAAGAAATAAGAAGTAGAAATGATCTTTTAAGGGCACCTCTAAAAATTCAGATTTTTAAACAGGACGAGGCGAGAACAAAAGATGTTGACGCAGCATATAGTTGATATGTAATAATAATTTATGGTGAGCAACAAAGTATTGTGACGAAATATGAATTTTTAGAGGCGCCCTTAAGTTAATTTATTCAGCTTTTTGTGTCACTTTAATGATAACCAGAAAGTTATGCTTATCCTTGTTTCCAATATTCTTAGGATGTACAGCTCTAATTCGTGTAGAAGGGAGTAACTTAATTTGTGAAATTGAGAGTAGTAACAATCAATATGTATTGAGAGTTAGTCCTACTACTGATCTCTATAGTTTTGATAAGCTAGATTTATCAAATCATTTTAGATTTTCAGCTCAATATCTTTATCACCTCAACAAATTAAAAACTTATACATACTATGATTCCAAGGATAGATACGTTCTAATCCACGCCTCAGAACATAAAATTGCCCCCAAAACTTTTGGAGAAAATAAAGTTTATTCGACAGGAATGGAAAGAGAACTATTATTTCATTGTAAGCTTGCTTGCCAATAACCCTATCTATTTATCAAAAAAATCTTGATTATCCTCTTCCTATTAACATTCTATAGTGAAGCCTCCTTCTCAGATCCTTAAGAGATAAAAATCTATTTGCAGGCGATGTAATGCTTGATGAATTACCTGGTCAGTATATAGAAGAAGTTAAAAATCCATTTTCTTCTTTTGATCCATTGTTTAAAAGTGCTGATATTACAATAGGAAATTTAGAATGCTTGGTTGGCACTAGTGGTAAGCCAGAAGATAAACCTTTTACATTTAGAGCTCACCCTCGAGTTATTCCAATATTGAAAGAGTACTTTAGTGCTGTATCCGTTGCAAACAACCATAGTGGAGATTATGGGCTCGAAGCTTTTTCAAGAATGTTGGATTTATTTAATCAGACTGGGTTACGTTACTTTGGTGGAGGGAAAGATATACGGTCTGCTCATAAACCAATACTTTTTGAAGTTAAGGGTAAAAAAATTGCAATTCCTGGTTATAACGAGTATCTTCCGCGAAGTTTCGAGGCACTCGATGACCGGCCGGACATTGCCTGGAACGAAGATGGGTATGTGACGCATGATATTCGAAGCGCCAAAGAGTTTGATAAAGCAGATATTGTAATTGTTTTCCCGCTTTGGGGTTGGGAATCTGAAAAAATGGCTTCTTCTAGACAAAAAAAGCTTGCTCATTTAATGATTGATAGTGGTGACGATGCCATTGTAGGTGGTCACCCATATGTAACTCAGAATATTGAAATATACAAGGGCAAGCCTATTTTATATAGTTTAGGCAATTTTATTTTTAATGGTTTTGAGGATGAGGAATCAACTACTGGCTGGGTAAGTGAGATGACTTTTTCTGTAGACTCAAAAATAAATTGGGTAATTCATGTTGCTAAATTAGATAAGGATGGAATACCTCAGAATTTAGGAAAGTTAGTTGCTGAATAAGATTCAACCATATCATCGCATCGTATTCCCGTATTTGTGCCATAAAATTCTTTGTTATCAATAAGTACAATTTTAATAATTCTAATGAATTAGTGCATTTCAGTGCGAGGTGTGTTTTCAAACATGGAGCCCATGCGGCTATCCATGCGTTTATTTTAGCTAACTGTGGTATTCTGCAAGCGTACACCGATCATATCAACAGTATTGACGCGACCGAGCTGCGCGACCAATCTCAGGCGGCAAGCGTAAAGATGGCGTCGTCATATCTTGACGTGCAGTAACTAAGGAACGAAGATTCAATAACTCCAGAGCTTTGAGTTGTAAATTAAGTTGCCGCGGATAGAGTATTTCGGTTATGTTTTGAAAATGAAGATAACCACATACACCCCTGAAGTCGAAGCACAAATGCGCAATTTTTATCACAGCTTATCGGAAAAAGACCGCCGCCGCTATGCTGCCGTTGAGGCGGCAAAGCTGGGTCACGGAGGGATCACCTACCTTTGTCAGGTATTACACTGCGATGAAGGCACCGTTAGCCGTGGCCTGAAAGAGTTAAAGATGCCGTTGCTTGAAAAGGAGAAACGTATTCGACAAGCAGGGGGTGGGCGAAAGTCAGTTGTGGAGACGATGGCAGGGCTGGATGAAGCTTTTTTAGAGATGTTAAAAAATCATACTGCCGGTTCACCAATGGATGAATCCGTAAAGTGGTCAAATTTGAGCCGCAACGAAATGGCTGAGAAGCTAAAACAGTGCGGATTTAGCGTGAGTGTGACCGTTGTTGATCAATTGCTCGACAAACATCATTTTCGCCGCCGTCAAGCCTTCAAGGTTGAAGCCGGGAAAAAGAACCTGCCGCATCGGGACGAGCAGTTCAAAAATATCGAGCGCCTCAAAGAAGAGTGCCGGGTCCAAGGTAATCCGGTGATGAGTATGGACGTTAAAAAAAAGAATTGATCGGTAATTTTTATCGCCCCGGAAAGCTCTATACCACTGAGGTCGTGCGGGTCAATGATCATGATTTTGCATACTTGGCAGACAGTAAAATTGTGCCTCATGGGCTGTATGACATCCATCGCAAAAGCGGCTATATCGTATTAGGCACGAGCCATGATACCTCTGAATTCGCTTGCACCTGTATCCGGCATGGGTGGTTGAACTATGGTCAACTGGACTATCCAAAGGCGACGAGTATTTTATTGCTCTGCGACTGTGGAGGCAGCAATAATGCACGCCACGCTATCACCAAAGCTTGTAGTGGAGTTATTTTTACCAGTGTCGAGCGGATCAAAGCAGTCATGAGTAAAGCAAAAACTTCTCAGGGACTAAAGGTCTTTATCTCAATTATGGATAGGGTATTTGAAACTGGGCGCAAAGTGGCGGATGGCTTTAAAGAAAATATCACCATTGAGTTTGACCCGTTTTTACCGAAATGGAATTATGTTGCTATTCCATCTGCCAGCATAATTTCTGGGGTTATTAAATCCTGATTCCTAAGATTTGATCTGACAACTCAAAAATTAGAGCCCCATCTAATCTGAAATTGATATTCAAAATTTTTATTGCCATAAATTTGGTTCAGGAATAACCTTATTAAAGTTACAAAACTTTTTTAAAAAATAGAAGCCTATTAGAAATAAAAACGGATGAATTGAATACAAGCCATTTTTCGAACCAGGAAATCAGGAAAGAAAACATGACGAAAGTTCTTGTTCTTTACTACAGTATGTATGGACATATTGAAAGCATGGCGAAAGCAGTTGCGGAAGGGGTGCGAAGCGTGGAGGATACTGAAGTCATTATCAAGCGAGTGCCTGAGCTGATCCCGGAAGAGGTGGCACGAAAGGCCGGTGTCAAGCTTGATCAGGAAGCACCGATTGCGACAGTAGATGAATTACCGAACTATCATGCTATCATCTTTGGTACGCCAACCCGATTTGGCAATATGTGCGCACAGATGCGCAATTTTCTTGATCAGACCGGCCGTTTGTGGCTTGACGGCAACTTGATTGGTAAAATTGCGAGCGTTTTTACGTCTACTGCTACCCAGCACGGGGGTCAGGAAACTACCATTACATCCTTTCATACCACTTTATTACATCACGGCATGATCATTGTAGGTGTTCCCTATTCCTGCCAGGAAATCATGAATATGAGTGAAATTACTGGAGGCTCTCCCTATGGGGCAGGCACACTCGCCGGAGCAGATGGCAGCCGTCAACCGTCAGAAAATGAACTCAAAATTGCTCGCTTTCAGGGAGCTCATGTAGCAAAAATAACCAGGAAATTAGCCTGATTTGCTGATTCAAGAGGGAATGTAATTCCATTTCGAAATCAAAAATGACGCGAAAGTGAGCCACAGACAGTATCAATAATAAGGCAAGGTGAAGCCGACAGAGTCAGGTTTGATTAGAAATGGAATAACAAAAAGCCCCTCTCATGATTGGAATATATTAGTTTTTCTTGCGATAGGGAATAAGTATATGAGCAATCAACCATCAGAGACACTTTCACCTGTGTTGTATATACCGCATGGCGGAGGGCCCTTACCCGTTATGGGCGATAAAGAACATGAAAGGATGGTTTCTTTTCTAAAAGGGATTGCAAAAAATTTGAGTGAGCCTTCAGCCATATTAGTTATCAGTGCTCATTGGGAAGAGGATCAAGCAACCATCACAAGTAACAGCCATCCTGAATTGATTTATGATTACTATGGGTTCCCGGAAAGAGCCTATCAAATCCGTTACCCTGCTCCAGGTCATCCGCAGCTGGCGAAAGCAATCCTTGAAATGATAACAGCCAATGGAATTTCAGCTAAACTGGACGAACAGCGGGGATTTGATCATGGTATGTTTATTCCACTCATGCTGATGTATCCACAGGCACATATTCCCTGCCTCCAATTATCCCTACTCAAGAATTTAGACCCAGGTCAACACATTAATTTAGGGAAAGCCATCACCTCTTTACGAAAGAAAAACGTTCTGATTGTTGGTTCCGGGATGTCCTTTCATAATTTGAAGCGGTTCTTCTCGAGTGGCAATGATGGCAACAAAGAAAACGATGAGTTTGATAGCTGGCTGATAGAAACATGTGCCAGCAGAGATTTTCTGCCAGATGAGCGCGAGCAAAGATTGATTGAGTGGGAGAAAGCTCCCTCTGCTCGATATTGCCACCCTAGAGAAGACCATCTTTTACCGTTACATGTCTGTTATGGTGCTGCCTGTATCGATACACCGACAGCCAAAGTTGTGTTTAACCAGGAAATCATGGGTAAAAGAGTTACGAGCTTTCTGTGGCAGTAGCAGAAAAATTTTATTAACTCTTCTGGGAATACATCACATTACCCACCCGACAACTCACTGAAATTCTGCGGAGGATCAGTATGAAAAAAACAAGATTGGGAGGCGCAGTCGTAGTATTCGGTTTCATGTTGGTAATATTCTTCCCCGCGATAAACCATGCATGGTCAGCGCAGGAAGAGAAACTTAGTGCTGGGTTTGCGTGGAAGGATGGTGCAGAAATTTATGCCAAAATTTGCGCTTATTGCCATGAAACCCAGGTCGGGCCATCCATTCGCAACCGTGAGCTTCCCATAAACTATATCCGCACTATCGTTCGTAATGGAAACCGGGCCATGCCCGCTTTCCGCTCTTCAGAGATCGACGATGAATCACTGACAAAACTGTCGGATTTCATTTCAAAAACGGAAGCTCAGCATTAAGGAGGTCACATCTTATGGATGAAACTCGACGTCACCTCATCAAAGGCATACTCACCGGTGGAACCTTATTGGCTTTGGGTATTCCCAGAATCACTCAAGCAGCCCCCATCAATCAATCGCTGTTCGGCAGTACACATAATTGCCAGCTATTGATGGGGGCTACACCTATCGACGAAGCGTTTGCCAAAGGCGCCCAAACTGCTTGCGCCCTCTATAGCAGTTACTGTCAAGGTATATTGCCGGCATTCCAATTAGAGGATGAGCTATTAACGAATCCTGTGCGCATAGTCGATCTATTGACACAATCTCATAATATGCGCTGGGTTGCCATCATGGATGATGCAAATGCAGCCATATTCACTGAATTGGTACGGAATGCTGAAGGGCGCCTGCTGGCATTAGGTTCACATACTTCTATATCCAGCGATAACATCTCCCTCCCCTTGCGTCATGTGTGGACGACGGCATCACCCGCATACAGTGCCGGGGGATTACTGGCATCAATTCTCATGCAGAATCAGCACAATTTTTCTATTACCGAAAATTTTCTTGCATCGTCATTGGGAGATAGTGCAGGAAAAGAGGTAGACCTATCCGAATTTCTGTCTTATCAGTTGGGTGATCAGCCGCCAATCCGTTTACATTGTGCTGGCGTACCTCCGCTGGAAGCCAGTCAACTTATTGGCTGGAGGGCATCCCAAAATTGGCAACCTGTATTTTCTCAGACCGGTAGTTCTTCCACTTACCAAGATAAAACAGCCAGTGCTACAGCAATTGAGCTTCCCCCCTTTGACAACTGGATAGAAGCCACCGGCTACGCGACTGTAGCGACCGCATTGGGTAAGGGTATACATCAGGAACTTTGCTCCAGGCGCGCATTCGTGCATAGATCAGGTCAGCGTTATCCGCATCATCACGGATTAGCGGGAAAACATTTTGTTTCGTTTGTAATCGACGTGTAGGGAGAACACAGCATGACCAGTAAATATATCGCATTACCTGAAGGCGTAACAGAGAAAGTATTTGATGCAGCTATCAACGATTTTCGCAGCGTGCTTGGCGATGCCGCTGTGCTCATCAGCGCAGAACAACTGGCACCCTACATCAAGACGATGATGCCGGTTTCCGATGCCGAACATGCACCCTCAGCGGCACTTCTGGCCACGACTGTCGAGCAGATTCAAAAGATTGTTGCGATTTGTAACCGATACAAAGTACCGATCTGGACGATTTCGACTGGGAAAAATCTGGGTTATGGCTCGGCAGCTCCTGCTGAGCGCGGTCAGGTCGTGCTTGATCTCAAGCGTATGAATCGTATTCTCGAAGTAGATAAAGATTTGGCCTTTGCTTTGGTGGAACCGGGTGTAACCTATCAGCAGCTTGATGACTATATCAAAGAACACAAACTGGGCTTATGGTTATCCATGCCAGCGCCCTCCGCCATTGCAGGGCCGGTGGGTAATACGCTCGATCGCGGTGTCGGATATACGCCCTACGGAGAACACTTCCTGTTTGCCTGTGGCATGGAAGTTGTCCTTGCCAATGGCGAAGTACTGCGTACGGGAATGGGTTCAATGCCTAACTCCAACACTTGGCAGGTATTTAAATGGGGATACGGCCCTTATCTGGATGGCATTTTTACACAATCCAACTACGGTATTGTCACTAAATTCGGTTTCTGGTTGATGCCTGAACCGCCAGCGTTCAAACCGTTTGTGATTCAATATGAATACGAAGAAGATATCGTAGAGATCGTGGAAACGATTCGTCCGCTGCGCATCAGTGGTGTCATTCCGAATGCAGTAGTCATTGCTCATGCACTGTATGAGGCACCCGTAAAAGCTCGGCGTAGTGATTATGTGTCCGGGCCTGGTTCAATCCCGGATGAAGCAGTCTATCGGATTATGAAAGACCATAAACTAGGTATTTGGAATGTGTATGCGGCTCTCTATGGCACACAGGAGCAGATTGATGTGAATTGGAAAATCGTGACACAGGCTTTTGGTCGATCCGGCAAGGCAAAAATCCTGACAGAGCAGGAAGCGGCAGAGGATCCCGCATTTGTTTATCGTGCCAAGCTCATGCGTGGAGAAATGACACTTACGGAATTTTCGTTGTATAACTGGCGTGGTGGTGGCGGGTCGATGTGGTTCGCACCCGTCTCACAGGCGCGAGGCAGTGAGACGCTCAAGCAGATGTCTCTGACCAAGCAGATTCTTGCCAAATACGGCTTGGATTATTCCGGTGAGTTTATCGTCGGCATGCGTGATATGCATCATATTGTCGACGTACTGTACGATAAAACTGACCCGAAGCAGACGAAAGCAGCCTATCAGTGTTTCGATGAATTGCTGACCGAATTCTCGGCGCGCGGGTATGGAACTTATCGCGTCAACACGGCATTTATGGATAAAGTGGCTGAAACTTATGGCCCGGTACAGAGAAATGTACACAAAATCCTTAAAAAAGCACTGGATCCCAATGGAATTCTTGCCCCGGGGAAATCTGGCATTCGCTAGCTTTCTCTTACCTGTGAACAGCAAACAACCCTTCTAAAGCGGAGGTATCAGTGAGAAAAATCAAGGCAGCAGTTATTCGCCAACAGGGTGGGCCGTTTCAAATTGAAGATCTGATGCAGGATGATCCGCGGTCCGATGAAGTACGCGTTCGCATCGTAGCGGTGGGCATGTGCCATACTGATATGGTCGCGCGCGATCAACTTTATGCGGTGCCGCTGCCAGTGGTGTTGGGGCATGAAGGCTCGGGCGTTGTCGAACAGATAGGTAGCCATGTGAAGAAAGTCGCTGTTGGCGATCATGTTGTGCTGACCTATATGTGGTGCGGACACTGCAAGCCCTGTTTACGTGGTGATTTGACCTATTGCGAACATTTTTATGCGCTGAATTTCAATGGAGCACGCGAAGACGGCAGCACGTCAACCTTTACAGCAGATAATACTTCAGAGCCAGTCCACGATCATTTCTTCGGGCAGTCGTCGTTTGGCACATTTGCGCTCGTGCATGAGCGTAACGTCATCAAGGTCCCCAACGATGCGCCCTTAGAGCTACTCGGCCCGCTGGGTTGCGGCATTCAAACCGGTGCTGGAGCTGTCATAAATGCTCTCAAAGTCAATCCTGGCAGCAGTTTTGCCGCTTTTGGCGGCGGCGCAGTGGGACTCAGTGCCGTGATGGCAGCGCGTGCAGCTGGCGCGACCACCATCATTTCGGCAGACGTAGTGCCTGCGCGCTTGATTCTGGCTATGGAACTGGGCGCAACCCATACTATTAACAGTCGGGAAACCGATCCTGTCGAAGCGGTTCGCAAAATTACCGGAGGAGGCGCTGATTTCACGCTGGAATCAAGTGGACGCCCTGCCGTATTGCGTCAAGCCATTGATGCACTGGCTATTCGGGGAACATGCGGCATTGTCGGCGCCCCTGCTTTGGGTACTGAAGCGAGTTTCGACGTAAATGGGGTGATGACAGCAGGGAAGCGCATTATCGGCATCATCGAAGGCGATAGCAATCCGGATCTTTTTATTCCAGCACTTGTTGAGCTTTATCAGCAGGGAAGATTTCCTTTTGACAAGCAGGTGAAATTCTATTCCCTCGATCAAATCAATCAGGCTGCTGAAGATAGCGAGAAAGGGAGCACGATTAAACCGATCATTCGGCTGTAGTATGAATTTTTGTACTCCCGGGCTCTCTATGAAAACACGCATGAGGAATGCATGATGGAAAAAAAAGATACTCCACCCCCTATTCAAATTTCGACCAGTTACTGATCAACGGCCAGTGGCGTCATGGCAAGGGAATAGAGGTTTTAAATGCCTTGCATCCTTATAATGGCAACATTCTGGTCGAAATACCGCACGCCAATCGTGATGACATGGACGAAGCCGATTGGGGTGCCGCCAAGGCACAACCTGAATGGGCAGCATTATTACCGGGCGAGCGGTGGGCAAGTATGCGGCGAGCGGCACAGATCATGGAAACGCGCCATGAATAGATTGTGTCATGGATCATTCATGAATCCGGTGGAACCCGTAGCAAAGCCAATCTGGAATGGACTGCCGTACATGGCGTACTGCTCGAGGCAACCACACTGTCTTATCTGGTAGAAGGCCGGCTTCTTCCGGCGGATATTCCCGGCAAGGAAAGCCGCATATATCGTAAACCCGTCGGCGTCGTCGGTGTAGTCAGTCCCTGGAACTGGCCATTCCAGCTCACTGCTCGTCTGCAGCACCTGCATTGGCCGTTGGTAACGCTGTTGTTGTGGTCAAGCCAGCCAATGACACACCCCTAACGGGCGGATTGCTATTGGCTAAAATTCTGGAGGAGGCCGGTCTTCCTGCTGATGTACTCAGCATTATCGTCAGTGCAGGCAGCCAGATTGGCGATGCATTTGTTACTCACCCGATTCCTCGTGTTATATCATTTATCGGTTCCACACCGGTTGGCCGCAATATCACAAAGCTAGCGGCAGAAGGTCCCATGCTGAAACAACTTGAACTGGAGCTGGGCGGTAATGGCCCATTTGTGATATTGAGTGATGCCGACCTGGGGCAAGTTGTGGAAGCTGCGGTGTTTGGTAAGTTTTACACCAAGGCCAAACCTGCATGAGTATTAACCGCTTTACTATTGATGTTCGGATTCACGATGAGTTTGTGAAGCGCTTTGCTGATCGAGTACATCAGTTGAAGTAGGCGATCCCAATGCGCCAGATACCATGATTGGGTTTATTATTAATGAATCCCAGCTAAACGGATTGCAGCGCCGGATTAATGAGGCCATCTCATCAGGAGCCCATCAAATAGTGGGAAGTGAAGCACAAGCCGCATCACTATCCTTTCAATGCACATGTCATTAATTGATGAGTTGAGAAACAAACAAGTACGGCAACTCAACAGCAAAATTGACTGGGATTATCCTTAACCTTGCTTTCATTTTTTTATTTTTCATGAGGTTCAAGCATCTTACTTTAATTTGATCGCCGGCCTCATGCATTAATATCATTCCATTTCTAAATCAAAATTTATCAGCTTTACCTTGCCGTATTATTTATACCGCCTGTAGCTCACCTTTGCGTCATATTTGATCTGGAAATAAAATAAACAAATCGGATTGACCTGCATGTCGAACCAGGGCACAAACCCCATTTAACAGCAAAGGGTGATTGGTAATTGCCTAAAATTTCATTTAGTCTGTTTCATACTATTCCATCTTCACATTTTATTTAGCTTAGATAATGTACCTTATACAAAAGCTGAGATCTTAATGAGCGAAAACAGAGAAGGAGTTGGTTAATGCAACAATTTTTATTAGCCAGGTTTATGCTGATCGGTATTACTCTCTGGCCTCTTATAACTATCGCTAGTCCAGCTTTAGCTGATTATGATCATTGCTTAAAAGCTTCTATGCAAAATAGTAATCAAAAACATGAATTGAGCAATCAGTGTGATGAGGTTTCTCCTGATGACAATTCAAATGTAATAACACTTCCCTCTGACGCGGTGAATAAGACCAAAATTGCTGCCGGCTTCGGTTGGGGAATCTTTAATGGCAGCCTTTACAACAGGAATAAAAATTGTGCTATCGAACAGGTCATTATCAAGCTGATCCCCTCGCAGATAGCAGGCACATCCTCTGAAATCTCGCTTGAAACGAAGGAATACAACATCGACGTGAAAGTATTGCCTTTATCCAGGGGTGCGCTTTCCATGGTTTTAGATTCGGATGGTACACAAGAATTTGAATGGCGTTTAGTCAATATTCTGGGACGAAAGATAAATACAAATTGACAGCATTCCTCCTGCTGCCTTATTTTGATTTCACCATTTTCGTTTTATTTCTTTACAAAGGAGGAAAATTTTATGTTTATTAAAAAATTGCTCTGTTAGAAGCGTTACAGAGCTGTTAGGACTAAAGTTGATGTATTTTTAGCCGATTACCTTACGTGAACGGAAAATCAGTCATATAAATTAAAAGCAAGATAACTGAAGGGCTTAGAAAGTTAATTATTCACCAATTAAGTATGTTTTTATAAATTCTTTTAATACACAAGGACTTTATTATGTTTACTAAAGTTTTGTTAATTGTCTTACTAAGTTTCAGCATTTCGTGTTCCGCAGCAGACACGACATCCAATTCATCCACATCACCCAATTCATCAACAAGCTCAAATGAGCTGATACTGCCAACACAGCAATCTGATTCATCAACTAAGAATGAAACCTCAGAATCATCAAAAGATAACGATTCAGGGGAAGGGCAAGAACCTTCCACTCCCAAAAAGGGGCACCCGATGGAAGAGTACTGCAAAGAGCATACTTGCTAATCTCATAACTAGTTACTGCTGGAGTGATCATGAAAAGAAAATTATTAAGTAATTTATTCGCTGCTGTCATTGTATCTTACGCAACAAGTGTTTTTTCAGAACCACCTCACTGGGACCATACTGAGCAAGAAACCTGGTGGTCCCTTCAGGACACCTCTCAAGCACCACCGTTAAGTTTCCCTTTTGCTGAATGCGGTGTAGGGCAGCATCAATCTCCTATTGACTTGGCTAAAGCAAAAATTGAGGGAACAGAGGTTAATCCTCTGGAAATTTCATATCCTGTTGATAATGCACCAGTTTTTTTCAATACGGGTCATGCGATACAAGTTAATACTTCCTCCGGTTACACAGGCCATCTTAAGATTGGAGAAGAATCGTTTCCGTTAACCCAATTTCATTTTCATGAACCAAGTGAACATGTCGTGGGTACCACTAGTTTTCCAGCTGAATTGCACTATGTTCATGTCAAGAGCGATGGCAGACTGGTCGTTTTGGCAGTGGCAATCAATTTAGGGGATCAAAATCCAGTATTTCAAACGATTCTAGACAATATGCCACCTGATTCAGGTGGTAAAAATCAAAACTCCGGTTTGCAATTCGACCCTGCAGCGTTATTACCAAAACTTGATCAACCGATCCAGTACTTCACCTTAGCAGGATCGTTAACTACCCCGCCCTGTAGCGAAGGTGTTCAATGGTATATTCTCCCCAAATTGATCACCATTTCAGATGCGCAACTTACTCAACTAAAAAGCTTCTACGCTAATAACAATCGTTTACCTCAAGAGGTAAACGGTCGAAATATTTTGACAGGGAAATAATTCTGTACTGATAGACCGATAATTAAGTACTGAATAATCAGGTTGTTATTGAGAAGCAGTCATCCTAAACGGCAGTCTGGTGAAAACCAGACTGCCGGAAACTTTCTAAAATACCCCATGACGACTTCATCCTGCCATAAATCAGGTAATCGTCAAATGCTCAATGCCTTCATTGATGTTTTTGTGTTGCGCTTCTGAGCTGTGCAGTTTGATTTGTAAGCGTAGCTCATTCATGGAATCTGCATTTCTCAGCGCTTCCTCATAACTGATCAGGCCAGCTTCATAAAGCTCAAATAACGCCATATCAAAAGTTTGCATACCGAGCTCGCGCGATTTTTTCATGATCTCTTTGATTTCATGAACTTCACCTTTAAAAATCAGATCTGAGATCAATGGAGAATTCAGCATCACCTCAATTGCTGCCACCCGCCCTTTCCCCTCTTTCCTGGGAATCAGCCGTTGCGCAATCAAGGCTCTCAAATTTAATGATAAATCCATCAACAGCTGTGCTCGGCGTTCTTCCGGAAAAAAATTAATAATGCGGTCAAGCGCCTGGTTGGCACTGTTGGCGTGCAGCGTCCCCATGCATAAGTGGCCCGTCTCGGCAAAAGCAATGGCATGCTCCATGGTTTCACGATCACGAATTTCACCAATCAAAATAAGATCAGGTGCCTGGCGCAAGGTATTCTTGAGTGCTGCTTCCCAGGAATCCGTATCCACGCCCACTTCTCGTTGTGTGATAACGCAGTTAATATGCTCATGCACATATTCTACTGGGTCTTCAATAGTGATGATATGGCCATAACTGTTCTGATTACGGTGTCCGATCAGAGCGGCAAGTGAGGTCGATTTACCTGAGCCGGTACCGCCTGCAAAAATAACTAAACCACGCTTGCTCATCACCACGTCTTTTAGCACAAGCGGCAGACCCAAATCATCAAATTTTGGAATTTGTGTAGTGATCGTGCGAATCACAAGACCTACTCGCTGTTGTTGAATGAATGCATTCACACGAAATCGTCCGATGCCCGCTGGATGAATGGCAAAATTGCACTCCTTGGTCGCTGCAAACTCTGCCGCCTGTTTGTCATTCATGATAGCGCGCGCCAGTTCTGCCGTTTGCTGGGGGGAAAGCGGCTGCTGGGATACGGGGGTCATATTTCCGTCAATTTTAAACGCAGGCGGATAGCCAGCTGTGATAAACAAATCGGAAGCCTTTTTGCTGAGCATTAAATGCAGCAAATCGTGCATAAATTTTGTTGCCTGCTCTTGTTCCATAATAAATTTTAATATCCTTTCCTTTTATTCCATTTCTAAATCAAAAATGACGCGAAGGCGAGCCGTAGACAGTTTCAATAAACGGCAAGGTGAAGCCGACAAAGCCAGTTTTGATTTAGAAATGGATTAGGTATATTAACTTCGAAAATTGTCCTTGTTCATAGCTTTGGCTCTTGCCTCCACCATGGAAACGACATTACGCTTCACCAGATCAGCCAGGTTTTGATCGAGTGTTTGCATTCCTACACTCTGACCGGTCTGAATAGTTGAATACATCTGAGCCACTTTTCCTTCCCGGATCAGGTTACGGATGGCGGGGGTACCGATCATGATCTCATGCGCTGCCACTCGGCCAGTCCCATCTTTAGTTTTCAACAATGCCTGAGAGATCACTGCCCGCAGGGACTCCGATAGCATGGCACGAACCATTTCCTTTTCCTCCGCAGGAAACACATCGATAATACGATCAATGGTTTTGGCGGCAGAACTCGTATGCAGGGTACCGAATACCAAATGACCTGTTTCTGCCGCTGTCAACGCCAAACGAATCGTCTCCAGATCTCGCATCTCACCCACTAAAATAATGTCCGGGTCTTCTCGTAAAGCTGCACGCAATGCATTAGCGAAACTATGGCTATCTTTTCCGATTTCACGTTGATTGATCAGGCATTTCTTACTTTCATGAACAAACTCGATCGGATCCTCAAGTGTAAGAATATGACCATACTGATTCTCATTAATATCGTCGATCATTGCCGCCAGGGTAGTTGACTTACCCGAACCGGTTGGACCTGTTACCAGCACAACGCCTCGCGGTTGCTGCGCAATTTCTGCAAAAATCTTGGGCGCTTTGATCTGCTCCAGTGTTAGCACCTTTGATGGAATTGTGCGCATGACTGAAGCTGCACCTCGATGAGTATTGAATGCATTAACTCGAAAACGCGCAAGATTAGGTACGGCAAAAGAAAAATCGCATTCGAGATGCTCTTCATAGAATTTGCGCTGACTATCATTCATGATGTCATAAATCATGTCATGGACATCTTTATGCTCCATGGCTGGCAGATTGATGCGCCGGACATCACCATGTACACGTATCATTGGTGGCATACCCGCAGACAAATGCAAATCAGATGCATTATTCTTGACCACAAAGGCAAGTAGTTCTACTATGTTCATTTACGTTTTCCCTAGATGCTATGAGTAGGTAAGGTTGGTCTTCATGAATTTCTTCCTGGTTTTCCAGCTCAAAGTAACAGCCTGCTTGTTTATAACGGTAGGGATAAATAAAAATTGAGAAGATATTAGGTAGGGGATAGTTAATCTTATCCAGCGCCACTTTTCCCAGCGAGCATTATTTGATTATTTTTTTATTGCCATTATTACCAATTAGTAAATCATGACAACAATTGCCACACGTCTGCAAACAGTTAAATCCCATATTGCAGAGGCTGCCAGGAATGCAGGACGACGACCAGAGGACATTCTGTTATTAGCTGCCAGCAAAACTAATCCTCCTGAAAAGGTAAGAGAAGCCTGGGAAGCGGGGCAAACTGTATTTGGAGAAAACTATCTGCAGGAGGGGTTGATCAAAATTCGCGCACTTGCTGATTTACCCATAGAGTGGCATTTTATTGGCCCGATCCAAAGCAACAAAACCAAACCTATTGCAGAAAATTTTGCCTGGGCACATAGTGTAGATCGAGAAAAAATTGCTGTGCGCCTGTCTAATGCACGACCTGAATCGCTTCCGCCGTTACAAGTCTGTGTCCAAGTCAATGTCAGTGGTGAAGTGACCAAAAGTGGTATTGCGCCTGAACAGGCTGCAGAGCTCGCCGCCTTTGTTAATCAACTACCTCGTTTAAAATTAAGAGGATTAATGGCGGTACCCGAGCTGACTTCAGCAACTGCACTGCAACGCGAGCAATTTCAAATCATGTGGCAGATCTTTGAGCAGCTCAAAAAGGATGGCTTCGATATCGATACCCTATCCATGGGTATGTCTGAGGATATGGATATTGCGATTGCAGAGGGCGCCACAATTGTACGGATAGGTACCGCCATTTTTGGGCCGAGGCGTTATGCTATTCCTGAGGAGCTCGCTCCGCGCCAGTAATCAACGCATGATATTTAGCTAGTAATTGCTCATGACTCTCAGTCACATTGGGATGGGTAATAATACAATTGACGGGGCAAACCTCAACACATTGAGGGGTATCATAATGTCCTACACACTCTGTGCATAAATTGGGATTGATCTCATAAATCTCCTCACCTTGCGAAATTGCTTGATTCGGACATTCCGGCTCGCAAACATCACAATTAATACATTCATCAGTAATTAATAATGCCATCTCAACCACCTTAAAAAATCAGTTTTTCATTTTCTTGCGTAACAGTTCTGCAACAATGGGATGCACAAATTCGTCTGCATTTCCTCCCAATCTGGCAATTTCTCGTACAATCGTGGCAGAAATAAACATATATTGCTCAGATGGGGTTAAAAAAACAGTTTCAACCTCTGGATAGAGATGACGGTTCATTCCCGCCAATTGAAATTCATATTCAAAGTCAGACACAGCACGTAAGCCACGCAGAATGATATGGGCATTTTGTTGCTGCAAAAACACGGTTAACAAACCAGTAAATCCCATCACCTCGATATTGCGACAATCTTTTAGCACCTCTTGGGCCATTTGAATGCGATCGGCCAAGGAGAAAAAAGGAGTTTTGCCACTATCCGCAGCCACGGCCACAATAACATGTTTACATAATTTTGCGGCACGACGCACCAGATCTTCATGGCCACGCGTCAATGGATCGAAAGTTCCAGGATAAACCGCTTTATCCATTTTTTTTCAATTTCAGTAAGTGGTGGTAAACCTTGCCTGCCCGGCCGCTTCGCCATACAAGCCATTGCTCATCCAGATCAAATTTATGATCATTTTCTATATAGACCAAACCGTCTCCTGTCATATGTGAAGGAAGCTGCATCAATAAGTCAGGCAGCAGATTAAACTGAAAAGGAGGATCTAAAAATATGACATCATACTGCCTCACATCCGAGGCAATAAATGCCAGCGCATCCATTTGCACTAATTCTACTTGAACTGCATCCAACTTCTGCCGGGTTGCGTCCAATTGATGCATTATGCTCCTACTCAACTCTACCATCACGACGCGCTCAGCCCCTCGTGAGGCTGCTTCAAAACCCATTGCGCCACTTCCTGCGAATAAATCCAAACAATATTTACCAGTTAAATCCTGTCCCAACCAATTAAATACCGTTCCTCGAACTCGATCAGGTGTTGGCCGTAAATATTTCTCATCAGGAAAAGTGATCACCCGGCTGCGCCACTTGCCACCAATAATTCGAACCTTTCCTTCTCGCACCATAAAACCAACCACATCAAATTCTGTTTTCTCTTGATCAATTATACTGAAGACGAGAGGTACTTTCTGCAATTTGGCAAAAATTCAGACTTTTTCTGGAAATTTCCTGACATTTACTTTCCCAGCTTCATTAGAATATATAGCCCATAAGATCTCATTTTCTCCAGGAAAAATATTCGTGTTCCTCTATGAACTGTTAATCGGCTTACGCTACACACGCGCAAAACGGCGTAATCACTTCATCTCTTTTATTTCCTTGATTTCTTTGCTGGGTATCACGCTGGGCATGACGGCACTCATCACGGTCATGTCAGTCATGAATGGTTTTCATAAGGAAATCCGCTCACGCATACTCGGTGTTGCTTCACATGTTCAAATCAGCACCATTAGCGGTACTTTAACTAATTGGCAACAAATTGCCGACATGGCAAGCAAGCATCCGCAAGTAATTGCAGCAGCCCCGTATGTCAGCGCGCAAGGCATGCTCTCTCACAATCAGGTAGTACGAGGTATTATGGTACGTGGAATTTTGCCAGACTATGAAAATCGCGTAGCTGATTTCGCGCAAATGATGGTGATGGGTGAACTTGATCAGTTGAAAGCAGGTGAATTCGATATTGCCATTGGTATCGAGCTGGCACGTAGCCTGGGTGCATTTCCGGGCGATAAGATTGTCCTGATCTCCCCACAGGGTCAAGTAACCCCTGCAGGGATGTTACCTCGTCTAAAACAATTCACCGTAACGAGCGTATTTGAAGCCGGCCATTATGAATATGATTCTGGCTTAGCATTAATTCATATGGCAGATGCGCAGAAACTCTATCGCATGGAACCTAACCAGGTATCGGGGGTGCGGCTCAAGCTGAAGGATATGTTTCAGGCGCCCCAGGTGGTAAAAGAACTGTCATTGATGGTTTCTGCTGATAACTACATCACTGACTGGACGCATCAGCACGCTAATTACTTCCGGGCGATTCAGATCGAGAAACGCATGTTGTCGTTGATTCTGGCATTAATCATCGCGGTTGCAGCCTTCAACATCGTCTCAACCCTGGTCATGGCCGTGACTGACAAGCAACCGGATATCGCTATCCTGCGCACCTTGGGTGCCAGCCCTGGCAGCATTATGAAAATATTTATTGTGCAGGGAACCCTAATCGGTGTCCTGGGCACAGTGCTGGGTCTCATTGGTGGAACGCTGCTGGCTTATAACGTGGGAGAAGTGGTTGCGTTCATAGAACGACTATTTAGCATTCAGTTTCTCTCACAGGAAGTTTACTACATTAGCGAAATACCCTCTGATCCACAATTGGATGATATCGTGACAGTGGCAGTGGTATCCTTTACGCTTACACTACTCGCAACGCTTTACCCAAGCTACCGCGCATCAAAAGTTAATCCGGCAGAGGCACTGCGCTATGAATAACACCGTCATTTCATGCAAAAATCTCTATAAAAGCTACTTTCAGGGCAAGCTCGAAGTGCCCGTGTTGCAAGGAGTTAACCTATCGTTGAGCAGGGGCGAAATGGTATCGGTGGTCGGTGCCTCCGGTTCGGGCAAAAGTACATTGCTGCATCTGCTGGGCGGACTGGACTCACCGAGCAAAGGGGAGATTCTGCTGCTAGGTCAAGGTCTCACCACCATCAGCGAAGAAAAAAGGTGTCAATTGCGCAATCATTCAATTGGTTTTATTTACCAGTTCCACCATCTGCTTCCCGAGTTCAGCGCTCAGGAAAACGTGGCCATGCCACTGCTGATACGGCGCATGAATAAACAAGAAGCGATGGAGCGCGCAGCGGACATGCTGCAGCACGTCGGCCTGAGCCATCGCCTGACTCATACGCCTGGTGAGCTTTCTGGAGGAGAGCGTCAACGGGCAGCCGTAGCACGAGCATTGGTAACTCAGCCAGCCTGCGTGCTGGCCGATGAACCTACTGGCAATCTTGACCGCCATACCGCAGAAGGAGTATTTAATTTAATGCTGGAGCTCAATCGCAAAGTGAATGCTACTCTTGTCATCGTTACGCATGATCCACAACTCGCCAACCAGGCAGAACGGGTTTTGCAACTGATTGATGGTGTACTGGTGTAAACTGGGAGCCTTTTTAGGACAAAAGTATCATCAATAAGATAAAAGGCTATATCAATGTCGTATTGGTCTTAATTCGTCCTGAAATCAAACATCCACCTCCAGATCAAACTGGCACGAAAGCGAGCCATAATGAAATAACCCATCTTTATTACATGCCGATGCCAGGGAATGACTAATGACCAGGCAATAATGCAATGCACGAGCATACCATCTGTATCCCGCCACCATAACACGAAGAAAATAATTTTCCTTGTAATCTGGCTAGCCCACTATTAATCCGATCATGGAAAAATTTTCACCAAAAGAAAGGATAAGAATTCAAAATGATTTTTAATGCATAACACATGAATCACGTTAAAGCTAGTTATAATCATGCAGCCTGCCAGGAATGACAAGCAAAGCCAGCTTGACACCGAGCAACAGCCGAAATATTGACTACATCCAACAGCAATGGTGAAGTCATTTTCCCGGATTTCATTTCAGATTATTGCAATATGGTTTCTCAACAAATATGATTCAGCTTGCTCTTGGCATACATTAATCATATGCTAATTTCAATAATAGATAATGTTCATTTTCTGAGTTAATATTTATTATATGATGAGAATGAATTTTTGAGATCAGCGCTAAAGTTACAGTTTCCCAGTTATTAATATGTCCTATTCTGGTAAATAGATAAAATTTTATACATCATGCAGGCATTTCGGGATATTAAAAATAACTTATGACAAAAAGTAGAGCAAGATTGCTGAAAGCTCAACTTTAGTATGACTTCACCATTCCGGTCCGGCTGACGTGCAATCTCACTCAATCAAAGTTGTGAAGGTTATCAGTCATGGTGTATTCGATTGCCAACTCAAAAATGACGCGAAGGCGAGCCGCCGACAGTATCAATAATATGGCAAGGTGAAACTGACAAAGTCAGTTTTGGTTTAGAAATGGAAGTGCTTGGCAGGCATACCTAGTTCGCGCCTGTAAGAATGGCATTAGAAGGGAACAATGTACATTGCACGATTTAAAAAGCATATTAGTATTAATTGCTTTTACATGATTGCTTACCGCACAGTCGCTCATATCTTACCTTTTCTCCGAATCTGGTACTTGTTTATAGTTAGTCAGAAATATCAATTATCTCATTTATAAGCAACCTTTAACTTATATAAAACAGATGCATGACCGAATTGAAAAACTTAAAGAGGCCTACTGCTCAGACGGTATGGAAGCTCCCGAAATTCTTTTTAACTGTGCGCAAGACCAGCAAAAATATGACCAATATCGTCATATTTTTAACCGTCTCTTCCAATTTATGCCTACTGCTATTGTGCTATGTGAGACAGCTCAACAGGTAAGCGTAGCGTTTAAATTTACCAGTAAACATGCTTTGCCTTTACGTGTGCGCTCGGGTGGGCATGATCATGAAGGAGAATGCAGCGGCACTGATACCATTCTGCTCGATCTCTCGAAGATGAATAAGGTAGAAATTGATCGTGAGCGCAAGATTGCTCGCATACAGCCTGGTATACGCTTTCAGAGCCTAACCACGGAGCTGGCCAAATGTGAAGTCATGATTCCGCATGGCACTTGCGCTACCGTGTGCATAGCAGGCTATACCATGGGAGGAGGCTGGGGTCCCTGGACTCGCAAGCATGGCATGTGCTGCGAAAGTGTCGTAGGGGCTACCCTGGTGCTGGGCGATGGCAGCATACGCGAGCTGAGTATAAATAGTGAAGTAGTTGGCGATCGAGAACTGCTGTGGGCTATAAAAGGTGGAGGTGGTTTCAGCTACGGCATAGTGACCGAGTTTGTAATTGAAACCTTTGACCTGCCCGATGAAATGATTAAGTTTCAGATTGAGTGGAACAAATACCACTATGTGCCTGAAAACAAATTATTTGCTCTGCGCGATGCCACACCTACCTTGTATGTGTTGCAAACATGGGAAAAAATCATTGCTTCCACCCAGCCAGACGCTAACCAGTTAGTAGGGACTAATCTGAAAATTGCGGCTAAACATGCCAGCGAAGGTGAGCACTTTAATCCCCATACTGTAAGCCACAACTGCGTGATGTATGGTTACTGGGAAGGAGATGAAAATAGTCTGCAAAAATTTGTAGATAAACACTTTAGACACACTAGCACCTACAAGGTAACCATAATGGGCAAAGCTGGGCGCAAGTACCAAGATTTACCCTATGGCGATCACCTGATGAGTGCTTGGGATCGCTATTCGTTTCACAATATGAATTTGCTGAAACAGGGGCTGGAAGGCACACCATTTCCACCTGATGAAGACCAGCCGGCCCCCCACAAAATCACCTCACGTTTAGTAAATAAAGAGAGGCTTGGCACAGAAGGCCACTATAAATTATTGGAAAGTCTCACTTCTCCACTGGTATTAAGCGGCAACGAACAGCTGGGACTCTTTACTTATATTACCTTAGGGGCTATTACCGGCAGCTATTATCAGCAGGTCATGACCCTGGAGCAGAAAGACAAAAGCGCCTTTCCTTACAAGGATAAACTCTTCACCATACAATACCAAACCTGGTGGAATGAAACTGAAAAAGAAAAAGGAGAAGGTGAGAATAACCATGTGTATACCCGCGTCAACCAGGCGCTCGACTGGATGGAGATTTGCCGTGATTATGATATTCCCCATACTTCAGGCGCTTTCATCAGCTTTAAAGACAGTTCAGTGCCTACCCAAACTTATTTCGATAAAAGCTATCACCACCTCGTAAAAATAAAGCGAACCTACGTAAACGATCCTTATAATCACTTCCGTTCGCGCAAAACGATTATCTGACAACCAAAAAAATGTGGATTGCCCTATTTTGCAAATAAACTATTCATTAAAATTTTCCCTATAACTGAGATAGTGTAATGATAAAAATTCTTATTGCTGTTGCTAGTTGTTTAATACTCTCTTCCTGTACATGGGTTAAGGTTACTTCCAAAGGCGAAGGGGTACGCTTGGTGCACTCAGCCAAAGCAGTCCAGCCATGCAAAAAAATAGGCAGAGTTGAAACTAAAGTAGTCAGTAAAATAGTGTTTAACCGTAATCAAGAAAAAGTTGCAGATGAACTAGCGGATCTTGCGCGTAATGAAGCAGCGTTAATTAATGGCGATACTATTGTTCCTGTTTCGGAGGTTAATAAGGGAAGACGCAGCTTCGATGTCTACCAATGTTTTCCAACTAGAATGTAATATTGGCATCTTCATATCGATAATGTACGGCGGTAGTATAAAAATCAACTTTCCTCTGAAGGGAGAAAGGGAGAACGAGCCACGGTTCTCCTAACAGATAGAAAGCTGACCGCAAGCTGTTATGTTATGAACTGGCGTCAGGGCGGATAAAAGAAGCGAATGGCGCAACGCGCTGGCAATGCGCGCTTCACGGAGCAAGTATTGGCGACTTCGGGACGGACGGGCAGCGCCCGACAAGTCAGGGAAACCGCGCAAGGCGACAGAACTAAAACCCAGCAATCTATTTTTCACATAATTAAATATGCCTAATATATTATGTAATGTAAAAACATAAGCCACAGGCTCAAGTCTTGCCACCTCATTGCGACAAACGTTTTTAGTACCATCAAAAGTAACATGCCAGTAGAGTAGGTTCAACACTCACCATGTTCATTTTTAACATCTATTCTCGCAAATTACTTGAAAGTAAAAGCGCTCTTTCTTTTGCAACAGAGGAAAACCAAAAAAATTTATAAAAATCAGATAACACTTTCTTGAACTAAAGTCTTCGTTGGGAGCCATTTTGAGCATCCAGCTTTACTGGCTAAAATAATACCTCCAATAGTTTCTTCCCTTTTACAATTGCATGAAATTCTTCTCTGGCCTTATTTTCCGGAAGATAAAATTATCCCCACTTCGAAGATGGGCGAGGGATTCAATGCAATGAGATTAACATGCGGGGATTTCAAAATACTGTACACTGAATAGTGCATCGGCATCAGTCCATAGGTAAACAGGTATAAAACCCGCCCGAATGGCGAGTGCCTGGAATTCCTCGATAGTGTATTTATAAGAGTTCTCGGTATGTATGCTTTCGCCTTTGACGAATTCAATGGTATGTTGTTCGATGTGCACAGCTTGCCGTAACTGGCTGATCAGATGCATTTCAATACGACCCTTGGGCTCGTTGTAAAAAGCATGATGGGTAAAGCGGTTCAGATCGAAATCGGCGTTGAGTTCGCTATTAATACGTTTTAAGAGATTGAGGTTGAATTGTGCAGTGATGCCTGTCGCGTCATTGTAAGCGGCATCGAGAATACACCGATCCTTTTTTAAATCTACGCCAATCAGCATGCCTCCGCCCGGCCCCACGACGTTGGCAACCTGTGCCAAAAACCTGGTCGCACTATCTGGTTCAAAATTGCCTATGCTTGAACCCGGAAAAAATGCCACGCGCTGTGAATCAGGAGGACAAAACGACAAGTCCAGTGGTTGGGTAAAATCGATACAGGATGCATGCACATCCAGCCAGGGATAATCGGCCGACAGATTAACCGCTGCTTTGCGCAGGTGATCCCGGGAGATATCCATAGGCACATAAGTTTGCGGTTGCAGGGCATCGAGCAATAAACGCACTTTTTCACAGTTGCCACTGCCTGGTTCTATCAGCAAGCAATTGCGTCCTACGATGCGGGCAATCTCCTCGGCATTTTCCTCCAGGATACCCTGCTCGGTGCGCGTCAGATAATACTCGGGCAGTCCGGTGATCTGCTCAAAGAGCTGTGAGCCGCGCTCGTTATAGAAAAATTTCGGCGGAATCGACCTGGGGCGATGTAACAGGCCGTCAATCACCTCAACAAAAAAATCAGCCGGCTTGGGGTGATAATCATGAAACGCGATGGATGTGGCATTGCTGATATTCATGTGATGTCCTCCGCTAGGCGGATACCGCTGAATTGCCAGCGGTCCCCAGGATAGAAAAAATTTCGGTAAGTAGCGCGTATATGATTTTGCGGCGTCACGCATGAGCCACCCCGTAATACCCCCTGACTACTCATAAACTTGCTATTGTATTCACCGAGCGCGCCTGAATCTGCCCGGTAGCCGGGATAGGGTGAGTAGCTTGACTGGGTCCATTCCCAGACGTCACCATAAAATTGGGCCAGTCCCTGTAAATCAGCTGGCATTGGCTGCAGGTAACCAGCATCGCGCAGGTTGCCGGTAATCGGTTGTTGGCGCGCCACGATCTCCCACTCTGCCTCTTTTGGAAGACGCTTATTGCACCAGTTGGCATAGGCATGCGCCTCGTACAGACTGACGTGCGATACCGGTGCATGAACATCGAGTTTGCGCACCCCCCCAAGCGTCATTTCATACCATTGCATATCCTGCTTTACCCAATACAACGGTGCCTGCCAGTGTTGAGTTTGCACAATCTTCCAGCCATCGGACAGCCAGTAAGCAGGATTGTAGTAACCGCCTGCATGCATGAATTCCAGGTACTCACCATTGGTGACAAGGCGCGAAGCGATGCGAAAGGAGCTGAGATAAATCTTATGCCGGGGAGTTTCATTATCGTATGCAAACTGCCCAGCAGCGTCAGCACCAATCTCATACATGCCACCAGGTTGTTCATGCCAGGATAACTCAGCGGTATGATTTATGTTACTGATTGGCAGCTCCCGGTACACCGGGCGCAGCGGATTATACGAAAAAATATGCTTGATATCGGTCAGCAATAATTCCTGGTGCTGCTGCTCATGATGTAGGCCGATGATGCAGCGCCGGACGATTTCAGGATAATCTGGCAGCGTTTCCTGTGCTAATAGCACCAACATAGCAGCATCCACATGCTGCCGGTATGCGTATACCTGCTTTACCGTCGGACGGGAAAGCAGACCTCGCTCCGGACGTGGATGATACGTTCCGATCTGTTCATAGTAGGAATTGAACAAGTGTGCATAGTGTTCATCAAATTCCTGATAATGCTTGAGAAATGGTTTGAGAAGAAATGTTTCAAAAAACCAACTAGTATGTGCCAGATGCCATTTAGGCGGGCTCACATCCGGTATAGTCTGAATGCCGTAGTCTTCGATTTCCAGAGGCGCACACAACGTTTCAGAATCTTTCCTTACTTGGGTGAATTCTTGGTGCAAGGGTGCGGCTTGGTCGGCTGTCACGGTAGAAAAGGCTGAATTTATCACGAATCCTTGTGTATATTGTGTTTTATGGCACTGCCCCAATCTTTTAGCATAACGTATTAAATGCAGTGTTTCTGGACTAATTGCAACACTTTTGCCACACATGTTACAAAATATATGAATTTATGATCTGGATATGGCTAAAGGGTTCCTTGAACCAACGGTAGGTCATACTTTCGATTATTATCGCAGCAACTTCGGCATTGGCCAGCTTCTGGATCAAGGTGGCAATGAAGCTGACCTTGACGCCAGCTGTGCTAATTCCATTTCCAAATCAAGAATGACGCGAAGGCGAGCCGCAGACAGTACCCATCATACGACAAGGTGAAGCCGACAAAGTCAGTTTTGATTTAGAGATGGAATAAGTGATGCTTACCGCTAGCGCCATCGAATCAACAATCACTGGCTTTCTTTGTTTCCTCAGTACTTTGATGAGTCGCAATCTGATAACTCATATCCGCAATGATTGCATTTTCCGTATCATCGTTCCGCAATGCCACTGTTGCCAACGAATAATGTAAAAACCCACTGTTCGTTCCTGGCATGGGGAGACAAACGGCATCCGCATAAGCTTGCGGAGCACCTGACAGTATGAATAAATGTTACTGGCAACCTGGCGGACGCTTTTTATTTAACGGTAGCAAGGCGAATCAAGTAATCTGGAACAGCTATAAAAGTATTGAAAATGGAGGCTTTCGTCTAATTTATAGAACCATGAATTTAAAAAGCAAGAGTGAAGCGAGTGGTTATCGACCTCAAGTTCTATTAATTCAATGGTAGCCCCCTTTATTATTTTAAGCATGAAAATGTATGCAAATGCCGTATTGTATGACGCTTTCCTATCTCTCTAGCATACCCACGCAACAAGTAACAAAGCTCTACTAATTTGATCCTATGCATTTCTTCTGCTTCAAATGAAAAGAAATGAATTTCTATACGTTTGTTACTCTTATTGGAGATGATGGGCATTATGATTCTTAAGGAAATCCAAAAGTCTTTAATCGTCGCGTTAGCCGTGGCGTTTCCGTTATTCTTTTCCTCTCTCAGCACGAATGCTGCTAACCCTGACGCCCTACGGCAGTTGGGTGAACAAGTCTTTGGGACAAAATCTCCAATCCACCGCGCATGGCATGCGTTACTTGCCATGACCCGAGGGCTGGCTGGACGGGACCGCATTCCCAGACCAACCTTACTCAAGTAGCGATAACCGGTGCCAATCCGCACACGATCGGAAACCGTAAGCCACCCGCTAGTGCTTACGCAAGTTTCATCCCACCATTTCAGGAAGGTGTGGTTGGTCCACCGTCCGGAGTACTCGGGGGTGCTTTCTGGGACGGCCGTGCTAAAGGTAATATTCCTACCGGAAACACTACTGACCCGAACAAAATTGGCGATGAGGTTTTTGCAGGAACGGCCGATCCTGCTGGACTAAAAACTGCTTACGGCCAATATCGGGGACCGACCGCCGTCCAGGCGCTAGGCCCTTTCGTCAATCCTGTCGAGCAGAACAAAGCGGATAGAGCCGGTGTTTGCCGACATGTTCAAAAGGCTCAGTATGCTCCCCTTTTCGAGCAGGCCTGGACTATTCCGATCACTTGCGACGATACTCACGTCGATGTGAATTACAAGCGTATTGCAGTAGCAATTGCCGCCTTCCAAGACTCCGGCAAAGTCGTTTCGTTTAGCTCCAGGCGTGACCAGGCGCTCGCAAACGATGCTGACAAAAAGTTTCCGTTAGACGGTTTAACTGAGCAGGAAAATCTGGGTCATGACCTGTTTTATACGGTGAAGATTGGCGGCAACATAATTAGCGGGCCCGCCCCTAACGGTAAAGGAGCCAATTGCGTGGTATGTCATAATAGTGGCAATTCTCCTTTTGGTCCGAATCCGTCAGATGGGGCGGAGCCTACTCAGCTGTACACCGATTTTAGCTACCATAATATAGGCACACCGCCCAATCCCGCGATCGGACAGTTCAACCTTACGAACCCAGACGATGGCCTCAGTGATACCACCAACGACCCGGCTCACCGTGGCTTTTGGAAGACTCCAACCCTGCGCGGCGTGGATACTCGTCCCAATCCCTCTTTCGTGAAGGCCTATGCTCATAATGGTTTCTTCAAGAGTCTCAAGGGTTTCGTAAATTTCTATAATACGAGCGCCACAGTGTGCCCTCCCGAATTAGGTGTAGACACGGAAGAGGAGGCACTGGCGAATAAATGCTGGCCCGCAGCAGAGCACCCAGAAAATACCGCTCGCAGAGGACCTATTCTTGGTAATCTTGGGTTAACCTCAGAAGAAGAGGATGCTATCGTAGCGTATATGAAAACGTTTAGCGATACCGAGATTCCTACCAAGCCGAAACCCTTTACGCCAGCTCGTAACAAATAACTTAGCTGAGCGTAGAATACTAGGCAAATAGGGTAACAAATAGTGGGTAGACCACGGTTTTACTGGTTGGAAGCTTACTACGAGCTGTTTCGTTATGAATTGAAGTCAGGACTGGTAAAAGAATCTGACGGACAGGAAGGGTACAGCTCGCTCAGCAATGAACTCTTTAAGCTGCAGATATCGCCAGACACCGGGACATCGGGAAGTATTAGCAAATCTGGACGACCGTACAAGATTATAAAACCATAATGCAGCAATCTGTTTCTCCCATAACTAAAACCGTGGCCTATCCCTAATAAACCCCTATTCTATTTCTAAATCAAAAATGATGCGAAGGTGAGCCGCAGACAGTATAAATAATACGGCAAGGTGAAGCCGACAAAGTCAGTTTTGATTTAGAAATGGAATTAGGTCATATTATAAAGACCTCGCTGTTGCTCATAGTGGTCAGCAGATTCATCATAGATTTGTTGAAGCGGAGTTCTCACAATTTCTCTTTGGAAATAATGCGGGGTTTGTTTGCTGACTGCATCGGTTGTCTCAGATAAGTTGCTTCATCGTTTATTTAAATGGGATTCTACCAGCTGCAAATCCTCAGCCTTATCGACATCAATCCCGGCTTCTGCAAAGGGAAGTCTAATCGCCTGTATTCTCACGCCCGTTTTGGCCGAAACACTTTTCAGCGCTTGCGTCATCGTTAAAAATCCAAACAAGTAACTCAATACGGCTCGCCAGCCTAGGACCCGGCCAACCAGCCGCCAAGGTCGTTTGCGTTGTTCTTCCGCTCTGCGCCAAAATGAAATCAGTTCACGGCCCTGTTGATTGAAGGTATATAAATTACAACCACAGAAATTCCCATCACGTAAGCGGATGACTGTTTTCTTGCGTCTGGGGAAAGCGGCTTTAATGAGTTCATAATCGGTCATCCCCACTGTCACATCACAATCCACCGCACTCGATACTTCCAGAAAATACTGTACGATTTCCGGCGTGAGGAGCGCATGATCAGCTGTGGTCAGCAACACACGTGTGTGCTCATTCACTTGCGCTAGCGCTTTGTGCGCACTGCGGCTAGGTGAATTTTCATTGGCGACCCAGATGATTTGTCCGCTTTCGATACGCTTGACCAGCTCTGGACACTGCGGCAGTAATGCTTCGGGCGGGCCGCATAGGATGATCGATTGCACCCTGTGAGTCGCAGCCAATGCATCGAGCACACGGATAATCATGGGTGTGCCGCCAACTGAGGCAAACGCTTTACATGCAACGCCTGCTTGGCTCGCAACCGCATCGTTGGCGGTGCGGTCTGCTGCGAGCACCACAGCAGCATAGGATGTGTGTTGAGTCATGCGCTATCCCCTCTATCTTTTGTAATAAAATGTTTTTTCATATGGCGCTACTCTCTGTCTGAGGTACGGTATATGCTTGTAGGCATTTCATTTCCAAATCAAACATGACGCGAAGGCGAGCCGCAGACAGTATAAACGCAGACAGTATAAATAATACGGCAAGGTGAAGCCGACAAAGTCAGTTTTGATTTGGAAATGGAATAATGTTAGCAACTATTCAAAACGGAGCATACATGAAACCACACCTTGAAGCACACTGCCGGTATGATGTGGTGCGTGAAAGTACAGATAACCAGAGCATTTTTAGAAAGCAGGAGATGACAGGTTCACTTCATGAAACTGCTGCTCATATTTTCCCGTAGCGATCCATGGCGCAGTGCACTGGTGGTTGCGTCGCTGGTGCTGGCCGCAGCAGTAGAGGGTTTTGGATTTTCTACTTTGCTCCCGCTGCTGAGCCATGCGGGTAACCGACCAGCCAGCGAACATTCAGCCCTTGCTCAGATAATGGAGCCTGTGTTGTCGTCTATAGGGCTCCATCCGTCCACACCTGTTTTATTGTTGGTAATTTTGGTAGCATTGCTGATCAAATCGGCGCTGCTGCTCGTTGCCAACCGCCAGGTCGGCTACACCGTAGCGCAAGTCGCCACTGATCTGCGGCTGCGTTTGTTACGCGCCTTGCTTGATACGCGCTGGACCTATTTCACGAGTCAGCCTGTCGGAGTGCTCGCCAACGCATTCGCAGCAGAAGCCACCCGTGCCTCGCAAGCTTATTTAGCGGGCGTCACGATGATCTCTCAGTTAATTATCGTGATTGCCTATGCCGTCATCGCCGCAATGACTTCTTCAGCGGCAACGGGCGTAGCGATTCTGCTCGGCATCGTCACTGTTTCAATTCTCGGCCATCTCGTCCACATTACACGGGCGGCAGGTGCACTGCAAACGACGCTGCAAAAAGATGCTATTACCCGCCTCATCGACGTCTTTCGCGGTATCAAGCTGGTCAAGGTCATGGGACGCGAGCCGATCGTCACGCCGATACTCGTGAATGAGACCGAGCAGCTTAACACCGCCTTACGCCGCCAGGTCATCACTAAAGAAGCGGTCGCCGCGCTCCAGGACATGGCGCTTATGTCCTACGTCGCGATCAGTGTGTATGTATGCATCGTTGTGCTTGGTCTCGACCTCTCTTTAGTATTCATGCTCGCGCTGGTCTTTATTCGCATGCTGACCAGCCTCAACAAAGCGCAGCGACAGTACCAGGATATGGCCGAGAAGGAAAGCGCATACTGGTCACTGCTCTCGACCGTCGAGGCGGCCGAGGCCGAGCGTGAAATGATCACTGGCGATACCATACCACACCTCACACGCGGCATAGTGCTACGCGATGTAGTGTTCGCTCACGACACGCACAGGGTGCTTGATGGGGTATCTGTCGACATTCCAGCCAGCAAATTCACAGTCCTTGTTGGGCCATCCGGCGCCGGCAAGACCACGATTATCGATTTGCTGGCTCGTCTGGTGAGCCCACAGTCGGGTGATATCTATGTGGACGATGTGCCGCTTGGTGATCTTGATACGACCACATGGCGGCGCATGATCGGTTATGTTCCGCAGGAGACAGTACTGTTTAATGAGAGTATCGCGCTCAACGTATCGCTCGGTGATCCAGCAGTCGGTCGCGCAGGCATTGAGGATGCGCTGCGGCGCTGTGGGGCGTGGTCATTTATCGCACACCTGCCACAAGGCATGGACAGCAATGTGGGCGAGCTTGGTGGCAAACTCTCGGGAGGGGAACGCCAGCGCATTGCGATCGCGCGCGCCCTTGTGCGTCGTCCGCTGCTCCTCATCCTGGACGAACCCACTTCGATGTTGGATAGCACCAGCGAGGAAGCGATTTGGCAGATGGTAGCAGGACTGCGCGGTCAGGTTACCATCCTCGCTGTCTCACATCAGCAAACGCCACTTTCTCTGGCAGACCAAGCCTACCGGCTCGAGTCCGGTCATGCGGTACTGCTTGGCCCAGGGGAAATGCCACGTGCCGCGACTTGAGCCGCTAGCACACGCAGGTAGGCATCAACCCCGGCATCAATACGGAAATCCTCAGCCCGGCGAAGGAGCTTGGCACGTGCGGGCGGTGCCGCGAGCAGCTTGAGAATGGCTGCGGCAAGTGCCCGATCGTCGTGCACCGGTACCAGGGGACCGATGATGCCGCCCTCCAGTATTTCATGCGGACCACTTGGACAGTCGGTCGACACGACTGGACAGCCACACGCTAGCGCCTCGATCAACACACCCGGTAATCCCTCCCACGCAGAAGACAACACGAGCACAGCTGCCTTCGACATCCAGGCAAGCGGATTGTCCACATGGCCCAGAAGCGCGGCATCCGTATCGAGCCGGAGCTCATGCATGAGCTTCTCGAGCTTGTGGCGTTGACGCCCTTCGCCGAGAATCACCAAGTGTGCCGCACGCACGGCGCGCACGCGCGCAAAAGCACGAATCAGGGTTGGATAGTCTTTCTGCACGGTCAGACGACCCACAGCAATGATCAGTGGAACAGAGCGGTCGGTAACCCAAACATGGTTGACAGGTTGCGCGGCACGGCGTGCAATATAAGGCCCAACCACGGGATTATAGATCGTGGTGACGCGATGGTCGGGCAAACCGGTGAGGCGCTGCACCTCGCGCGCTACTCCCTGGGAAACGGCAATAATGTGATCTGCCCACGGATAAACAACACCGAGCGTCCAGCGCAGTAAGCGGTGGATCGCTTGCTCAAACGGTGGCCACCAGCGGATATTACCAGAAGGATAATTACTCGCACGCAGAACGAGGGGAATATTCATCTTGGAAAAACGGCGCGCAAATGTCGCCACCAAATTGACGTGACTCGCACCTGAAAGCAACACCTCAGGGTGCTCGTCTTGGAGGTAGCGCGCCAGCGCCGGTATGGCACAGGCGGTAAACAGCCCACGCAGATTAATGCGTCGATTGAGTCTCTGGAAGAAATAGCGCCAACCCTGCTTGAGCACAACGACTTGCACGCCGGAATGTAGCGCGATACCAGTGTTATCGTCAGCAATGACCACGAGATCGACAACATGCCCTCTTTCAGCAAAACCATTGGCGAGCGTAAGGGCGCGTTGCTGGGCACCGCCACCGCGCAGGCTGTAGATGAATAGAGCGATGCGCATGTCAGTTCTCCTTTCTGAGCGCATATACGCCGCGGAGCACTGCGAGGTAGCGTTCTACGGCCACATCGAAGCTGAACTCTGCCGCTCGTGCGGTCGAGTGTTCACGCGGTGAAGGTGCTGATAATGCGGCCAGGATCGCATCGGATAGCGCTATATCGTCTCCGACCGGGACCAGATAGCCGAATTTGCCGTCGGCGAGAATTTCGCGCGGACCGCTTGGGCAGTCCGTGCTCACCACTGTGCAGCCGCAGGCAAGTGCCTCAAGCAATACGTTGCTGAAACCCTCCCAGGCAGACGCCAGCACGAAAACCGAAGCACGCGCCATCCACGCGAAGGGGTTCTCTACAAAGCCGGGCAGGTACACGTCATTTTCGATGCCAAGCTCCCTGATAAGATGTTCAATGCGCGCACGCTCTTCGCCTTCGCCCAAGATGACCAGATGCATTTTGTGCTTGACCCGCACGCGCGCAAAAGCTCTAACGAGCGTAGGATAATCCTTCTGCAATTTAAGTTTGCCGACTGCGAGCAGGACAGGGGATGCACCGGTACTCAGCCAAGGATGCTGGATCGTTTCGCGCGACAGGCGGGCAACAAGATCAAGATCGAGCGGATTATAAATCTGGAATACGCGCTCCCGGGGAATGCTGGTAACTGTCATAAGATCTTCAGCCACGCCACGTGAAATAGCGATGACTGCTTGTGCGCTATTATAGGCACGTGCGATCAGCCAGCGCAGTAGCTTCGCAATCAATCCTCCCCATTTCGCTGTCGCCTTTGTGAGATTAAGATTGGTGGTGATCACGATCGGGATGCGCGTCTGCGACCACACTCTTCCCCACAAAGCAGCCAGGTTGGCAGGAATCGAAGTAGACAGCACAACGTGAGGGCGTTCCACGGCAAGATAGCGTGCCAAAGCAAATACACTACTCATCACCCACCATCCTTTGAAGTTGCGGATGACCGGTAGATGAGCCGCGTAAAACTCGAGTACGAATAATCTCGCACCGGCTGGTACTGCGGCACGAAAGGGGCCTTCATCACGCACCACGACCACGTCGACCACGCAGCCGCGTTCCACGAAACCTCGTGCAAGTAGCAAACTACGCCGTTGGGCACCGCCGCCGCTTAAACCGGACAAGAACACCGCGATGCGCAGTCGACGCTGCTCGATTGGGTAATCATGTCTCATATCAGCAAAGCGTTGTATCGTATAGCAATACTTACTCGGCGCTTGCCTAGTGACCGATATGACCAGAAAGCGCAGAGGCCGCAGTGACGGCCAGGCAATGCTTGCGGCTTAAACCTGATAGTGTTCACGGTACCAGGCCACAAAACGCGGCAAACCCTGCTCAATTGTTGTGGTAGAACGCCAGCCGAAATCACGTTGTAGCGGCGTGGTGTCAGCGTAAGTAGTCAGCACGTCACCCGGTTGCATCGGCAGCAGATTCAACCTCGGAGTACGGCCCAGCGCTTGAGCCAACACCTCAATAAAGCGCAAGAGTAACTCAGGCTGATGGTTACCAATATTGTAGAGCGCATGGGGCACACCCTCCACCGCAGGCGGGGGGTGATCCAGCACGGCCAGCATACCGCTAATGATGTCATCAATGTAGGTGAAATCGCGCTGCAGCTGGCCGTGGTTGTAAACATCAATCGGCTCATCCGCTAAAATTGCACCGGTAAACTTAAAGGCTGCCATGTCAGGTCGACCCCAAGGGCCATATGCCGTGAAAATGCGCAAACCCGTCGCGGCAACACCAAACTGTCGTGCGTAAACCTGCGCCATCAATTCGTTGGCACGCTTGGAAACTGCATACAGGCTCACGGGCGTGTCCACTCGGTCTTCGACCGAAAAAGGAACCATGCTGTTGGCCCCATACACACTAGAGCTGGAGGCATAGACGAGATGGGTGAACATCCCTTCGTGCTGCAGATAACGTGCTGCTTCCAGTACGTTGAGAAAGCCACTCAGGTTGGCATCGATAAAAGCCTGCGGCTGCGTGATGGAATAGCGTACTCCCACTTGTGCGGCGAGATGCACGATACGGGTGGGGTGCAGCCGCGCGACTAAGGCAGAAAACCTTGCTTGATGCGTAATATCCATGCGCTCAAAGGTAAAAGCGGAATAAGTCTGTAACTGCGCCAGCCGCGCCTCTTTAAGCACAGGATCGTAGTAGTCATTGAGATTATCCACTCCCACGACCTGCTCCCCACGCGCGAGCAGCGCCTGAGTCAGATGCATGCCAATAAATCCGGCCACCCCCGTAACGATGATGGGAGCATTCCTAGCGTTGCAGCTAATTGCTTTGTCCACGTCCCACACCGAAATATTGCAGCCCGCTGGCGCGTACGAAAGCAGGATTATAGAGATTACGACCGTCAAACAGGGCTTTATGGGTGAGCGTAGCGGCCAGCCATTCAAAGTCAGGACTACGAAATTCCAGCCATTCGGTGACCACAGCGAGCACGTCAGCATCCTCACATGCTTCACGCGCTGAAGCGGTAAACGTTATTCCTTGGGTTGTTTTAAATATCTGACGAGCGTTGTTGATAGCCGCGGGATCGTAGGCACGCACGCGCGCGCCGAAGCGAGTGAGCAAATCGACCAGCATAATACTGGGCGCTTCACGCATGTCGTCGGTATTAGCTTTGAAGGCCAGGCCCCACAACGCAATGGTTTTACCCTGTACGTTTCCTCCAAAAAAAGCTTTGATCTTTTCAAATAAAATGCCACGCTGCCGTTCGTTGACTTGGAGAGAGGAACGCAGCAACAGAGCCGGCTCCCCGATGCTATCGGCAAGACGCACAAGTGCGCGCAAATCTTTGGGAAAGCACGAGCCGCCAAAGCCCATACCAGCATACAAAAAGTGTGGCCCAATACGGGGATCCGCACCGATGCCGTGGCGCACTTCTTCGATATCCACGCCCAGCCGGTCTGCCATGTCGGCCATCTCGTTCATGAAGGAAATACGTAGCGCCAACATCGCATTGGCTGCATATTTAGTAAATTCAGCCGAGCGCACATCCATTATAAACAGCCGATCACGATTGCGGTTAAAAGGAAGATAAAGCGCACGCAATATATCGGCCGCAGCCGCATCGTTTACGCCGACAATGATACGATCTGGCCGCATGAAATCGTCGACGGCGGCGCCTTCTTTAAGAAACTCAGGGTTGGAGGCGGTACGCACCTGAACGTTAGTATCACGCTGATGGAGTTC
This sequence comes from Nitrosomonas communis, assembly GCF_001007935.1. NCBI lineage: Bacteria > Pseudomonadati > Pseudomonadota > Betaproteobacteria > Nitrosomonadales > Nitrosomonadaceae > Nitrosomonas > Nitrosomonas communis. Next base: position 1,763,707 of record NZ_CP011451.1, on the reverse strand, counting down.
TTTTTGCAAGGCAGCCAGCACCTGATCATTAGTGCCTACGGGCACGGTGGACTTGATGACCACCAGCGTATCGCGCACAATTTTTTCGCCCAAGGCATGAGCACAGGACAATACGCCTGATAAATCAGCCGAGCCATCTTCGCTCGAAGGAGTCCCCACGGCAATGAAAATAACTGAGGCATGGGCGACCGCCTCCTGATAGCTCGTTGAAAATTTCAGACGGCCCGCTGTGCTGTTACGAGCGACGATGGCATCAAGACCTGGCTCGCGAAGCGGAATTTTGCCATGGGTAAGGCGCTCGATTTTTTTCGGATCGGTATCAATACACACGACATCGTTTCCCACATCGGCGAAACACCCGCTCGTAACCAGTCCAACATAACCAGCACCAATGACGGTAACTCTCATGCGTTTTCCTTTTTAAGAGCTCACTTCCGAAGTGGCCGCTCGGCATGAAACCCGACCTCATTCCATTTCCCAATCAAAACTGACGTGAAGGCGAGCCGCAGACAGTATCAATCCTACGGCAAGAGGAAGCCGACAAACTCAGTTTTGATTGGACAATGGAATCAGCCATGTGCCCAGCTCAGTATAAGGAAAATATACGCAAAGCTGACTGGCTCGTCAAACTTCCTATTGATTGATCAGCCCAGCCTACCCCTCCTCAAACAGGACCGAAGCCACTTCATGAGAGTGCACGCTGACGGTTATTTCTCCATTTCGCCCAATCTCGAGAAGGCTGATTGTTTGCTCTGCCATATTCAATCGCGCAGATTTGCCGAATTTACGCCAAGGCGTAATGGTAACTTCAATCTCTTCGTCACCAATATTATAGCCACGCACAAGCCAGCCGCGACCGTCATCTGTCTCTTTCACGGCACTCACTAATAAAGAAGGATGGTCGACAGTCACAAAGGAGCCGGTGCCAGCAAGCATGCCGCGGTGTAGATCAGTCGAAACTACGCGTAAGGGTACATCAAAACTCCATGCCTGCTGAAAATTACTCTGATTCAAGATGATCGAATAATCAAACTCCCATTCACCCTGCATTTGCGCTTTCGGTGTTTCTAGAAAAGGACCTGCGTGCCCAGTACGGGTAGAAAAATCATCACGTGAGAGCCAACCGACACAGCGCAGAAGAGTAAGGGCAATTTCATGGCGCGAGGTTACTTCCACTTCGGGCAAGCCGCGGTTGGCGATACTCATGTCAACCGCTGAAGTAAACGCACGTTGGGGTGCTTCGGGGCGCGGCTCCTCTACCCATGCTGCATCATGCAAAGGAATACCTATTTTTCGTTTGACGATTTCAAAGTGACCATCAAATTGAGCAAACTCAATTTCTGTCGAGAAGGGAAAATGTACCCGCAGGCGGTGGTCTTTGGCGGCATTATTGACGCGTGTGTGAATATCCACACGCGGGACGCCGTTGATCAATGTAATAGTAGTGGTGATGGGGAGTTTCACCCTTTCACTTGACCGTGATTTCCTGTCTGCATTTAAACGGGCAGGAATATTCATTTCAAGCGAAACAGTGATAACCTGCTGGACAGCACCGCGCACGATGTTTACCTCACACAAGGCCGGGAGGTCCTGTGTGCTGTCGAGCGAAGGTGGGGAGAAATTATATTCGTCGCCACAGTCACCGCTATCTACAAAACGATGCAAACCGCGATATTTCTTTGCTGTGGTCTTGTCAGTAACCGTCAACGTTCGGTCACTTAATTCTAATTCAACCACGAAGTGGGTATTTTCGATCACATAAGGTGGGCGGCATGTGCGACGGGAGAGGCGTGCTATAAGTTTTTGCACCAATGGCAAAGAAACCAGCGGCGCGAGCGAACGCATGGCGGGTGACACCTCGATTTCAGGCAGGTTATTTTGCTTGGCGCACAGATAGAAAGTCTTCCATCCTAAAGCAGGCACGTCATTTACTACGAAGGTAATATCAGTTGATTGCGGCGAGCGGGCATGGATGTGGAAGGCTTCTATGCTGGTATCATGGATGAATTCCCGAAGTGCCGTCACACCCTTATTCCATACCTCCACTTGGGGAGGCTTATTCTCGGCAAAAATGGCTTCGATACGCATGGTGGCACCCTCACGCTCGAAGTGAACCGCCTGTACGGCCAGGTTACTAATGCGTCCTTCATGCGCCAGCCCAAGCAGGCTGCCAAGCTTTTCACGCGGCACCCGCACATTGATCAAATCGGTTACCTTTCCACTGGCAGACTGATGCGGTACGCGATTGCCCGCTTCATCCACAATCTCGAAATCGGAAATGTTGGCTGGCAACACCATGCTCGCACTTACCACGTCGGTACGGGGAAAAGAAAGCGGATTAAAGGCAATGATAGCTGACAGCTTCGGGCCAGGTGATGAGGACTCCTGCTCTGTGTTGATTACGGATGCCAGCGCGTCGATATTTTGTTTGGTGATCTCTTCACCAATTTGTTCCACCTGATCAAAGCGTGATTTCATCTCTTCATGCACCTGGTCAATGGAGCAGCCGCAAATCGAATCGTGCGGATGGCACTCCATCAGCAGTTGCCAGGCTTGACGAACCAGAGGCGCAGGCTTGTTGACTAACTTCATGAGTGAAGCAAACACACTCAATGGCTCGGCCCATTTCTCCAGTAAATTCTCGCAGGTATGATTGCGCTGCTTGATCCACATGCGTGCAGATAACACACCGGGCAATAAAGGTGAACGTTTACAGGAACGTAATTCACCGGTAACCACAGGAAGTTGTAATTTCTGCTCTGCGATTTCCGTTTGAATTTCTTTGAGATAGGCTGGCAAGGTTGAGTGGATGGCGCAGTATGCGTTGAGATGCTCATTCGCGGCTTGAATGGCTTTGCTTGTTCCGGCCGGTGGTTCCATATGATCCGTACCATACATCACCAGCAAATGAGACAAAACAGAATGTGGCGCAAGTGAATCTGCGGCTTGTTTGATTTGTTCAGTGAATTGTGCGGGGTTATCGGCGTTAAGACCGGCACCATTGCTGTAAGAGTCGCGTAGATACATCATCAGCACACGCGAGCCATCCGGGGCTTGCCACCAGAACTCGGCAGGCTGATCATCCAATCCCCGCCAAACACAGGCATTGTCAATACCAAATCCACGCAGAATCTGAGGCATTTGTCCGATATGCCCAAAGGAATCGGGCAGATAACCGATCCTCATTTTCTGACCAAACTTGCGCGCATCCCGTGCACCTGCCAGCAAATTACGAATATGCGCTTCGGGACTTATGAGAAACATATCCGGCAGGATGTGCCAGGGACCAATCAAAATACGCTCTTTGCGGATGTTCTTTTTGAGAATTGCTTCTGCCTCTGGCCGCATGAGCAGGTAGTCATCCAGCACGATTGTCTGACCATCCAGCATAAAGTGTTTGTAATTGTCATCCTTAGCGAGCAGGTCGAGCAAGCCGTCCACAAGATGAACGAGCCTGAGACGGAACTGCTGAAAAGTGCGATACCATTCGCGGTCCCAGTGAGCATGGGAGATGACATGAATCATTTTCATTACAACCTCCACTTTCTTCGGCCAGACTTTGTGCTTCTTCTATGATGGCGGGAGAAATAGTTATCGGCAAGCAATTTTTCCATGAACTCGACCAGACACTCAATGCGCCAGACACTCAATGCGGTCAATTTGGATTCAAATCAAATGATGAGCCTGCTTATGCCCTTGCTAAATCAAAACCGACTACTTTGTCGCAGCTTCACCTTGCCGTATGATGGGTACTGTCTGCGGCTCGCTTTCGCGTCATGTTTGATTGGGAAATGGAATTAGTGAGTTGTTGAAAAACTATCTGCTTGGCTGCTGCGGTGTTAAAAATAGGCACAACATGCTCATTTATCAGGGATAAATTCTGCTTCGCCTGTTTTTACCTATCACCAACTGCCTCGAATACGTTTTTCAATAACCTGCTAAAAGCTCCTGAACCATAGTGGTCTGGCAGAATTTATCCAGGATGTCTCTCTTGATCCCTATCAAATTAAAGTGCGCTTGAGTACTCATATAGGCTAATATTTTAATATGGTAATCAGCTCAAAAAAACGTCATCACAAGGAGTAATAATGAGAGATAGAAGACAGCTGGAAAAAATTATCGCATTTGTGCTAGCAGGAGGAGAAGGTAAGCGTTTAAATCCATTATCTGCAGAGCGTTGTAAACCTGCTGTTCCCTTTGGTGCACGATATCGAATTGTAGATTTTGTTTTAAGCAACCTGATCAATTCTGGAATAAATTCTGTATACCTATTAGTGCAGTATAAATCACAAGAGCTCATTGAACACATTCGAAAAGCTTGGGTCATATCGCCCTTACTGCCCAGCCAGTTTGTTACAGTGGTGCCCCCTGAAATGCACAAGGAAACCCTGCAATTTAAAGGTACCGCGGACGCTGTTTATCAGGGACTCAGGCTCATCGAATTACATCAACCCGATATTGTCGCTGTGTTTGGCGCTGATCATATCTATCGGATGGATATCAACCAAATGGTGTGGTTCCATCGAGAGCATCAGGCTGATGTGACAGTTGCAGCCTTACCGATCCCTATAGAACAGGCATCGAGCTTTGGTGTTATTGGCACTGACACGGAGGGAAGAATTTGCGAGTTTCAAGAAAAACCCTTAGCACCCAAACCTATGCCCTCTGATCCCGGCCGAGCCTATGCTTCTATGGGAAACTATTTATTCAATACCGAAGTGTTGATAGAAGCGTTACGCGAAGCCCACCGGCTTGGCGAGACCGATTTCGGACGCCATGTGTTACCACGCTTAATGGCCAGTCAGCGCTTATATGCTTATGACTTTTCCACCAATGTAATACCCGGTATCAAGTCTTACGAAGAAGTGGGCTATTGGCGTGATGTGGGAACGATTGATGCTTATTTGGGCGCACATAAGGATGTATTGGGAGAGGCTCCCCGTTTCGACGCATTTAATCCACAATGGCCTATCTTTTCCAGTAATTATCAGGGCCCGGTAGCAAAAATCCTGGGCGGTGAAATCAAGAATAGCTTGTTTGGTGCAGCCTGCGTCATCCACAAAAACACGCGTATCCAAAATTGTATCGTGCGCCGTGAAACCGTAATAGAAGAAGGTGCCGAACTGGAGGATTGCATCATTATGGATTATGTGCGAATAGGACGTAATGCCCGCCTGCGGAACGTCATTATTGACCGGCATAACACCATCGAACCCAACACACAACTTGGCTATGATCGGGAAGCGGATAACAAGAAGTATGTGGTTTCACCCGGCGGCATCGTGGTATTACCCATGGGCAAGATCAATTTCTTTGCGCGCGACTCACGCGGTAAAGGACCCGGCTATGCTGAATGACTCTATGCATTCTTATGCAGATACAGAAGGAGGAGGATGATCGATATAGTTGACAATATCTCCGACACTGCGAAAATTTTTGACTTCGTCACTATCAAAAGAAACGCCAAATTCTTCTTCTGCATCAAATAACAACTGGACAGTATCCATAGAATCGAGCCCCAGCTCCCCAAATTGTGAAGCAGTCGTTATTTTGGAAACATCCACATTTTCAACTTTTGATGCGATAAACTGTATTACTTTCTGTTCAATATCTGTTTTATCCATATCTGAAATTACGCCTGTAGTGTTTAAAGGGTTGAAAAGATAATGCTGACGTTGTTGCCGCCAAAGCCGAATGCGTTACACATACCGGTTTGGACTTTCTGTTGGGTTGCTTGATTCGGGGTATACTTAAGATCACACTCAGGATCAGCCTCAGCGAGATTAATAGTGGGGTGAATCGTACCGGTATGCAATGTCATCACGGTAGCAATGCTACCAATCGCAGCCGATGCACCAATCGTATGACCAATGAGCGATTTGGTAGCACTAATCGCAATCTCTCGCGCACGTTCTCCCAAAAGTTCTTTGATGGCTTTGGTTTCAACAATGTCCCCGAGCGGGGTAGACGTCGCGTGAGCGTTGATATAGTCTACTCTCTCTGGTGGTATGCCGGCATCCTGAATAGCGGCTTTCATGGCGGATACCTGCCCTTCCATTTCGGGTGCAACGATATGAGTGGCATCGCAGGTGCAGCCATAGCCTGCCAAGTAAGCGTATATTTTGGCTCCACGCCTCACGGCTGCTTCTTCTTTCTCCAGGATGAGTATACCTGCCCCTTCTCCCATCACAAATCCATCGCGATCTTTAGCGAAAGGTCTGGAAGCCTGTTCCGGATTATTATTAAAGTGAGTAGATAACGCGAACAAGGCTTCAAAACCCGCCATGGTCAGCGGCAAGACACAAGCTTCCGCCCCCCCTGCAATGACTACATCTGCTTTTCCGATACGCAAAAGATCAAGTCCCATACCGATTGCGTTTCCGCCCGAAGAACAAGCCGTACTCGTGGTCAGATTAACGCCTTTCAATCCATATTTGGTAGCAATCCAGGCGGCAGCAGAATTGGCCATGATACGGGGCACAGTAAAAGGAGGTACAGACTTATTCTGCAGCTTGCGTGTAGCAGAGGATTCAAATGTTGCAAACCCACCCATTCCGGACCCCAAACTCACAGCCAGACGCTCTGGCGCATAACCATCAAGGCTACCGGCATCTTCCCACGCCAAACTAGCAGCCAATAACGCTAGTTGAGTAAATCGGTCAGTTTGTTCCACCTGCTTAGCTGACAAAAAAGAGGCAGGATCAAATCCGATGACTTCGCCTGCAATCTGGGAACGTTGTCTGGAGGCATCAAAACTTTGAATACGACGAATTCCACTCACGCCCTTAATGGCTGCCTCCCAGAATTGATCAACCCCAATTCCGATCGGCGAAACAACTCCCATCCCTGTCACTACGATACGCATAAAGAATAGACCTAGGTTTAAAAAAGTAAAAAAGAAGACCTATATAGTAGGGGCCCAAACATCACTGAATTACCTACTTTAACGGTTATGATTCTATCCTGAGCCCATCTTGATTGCCAGCTTTTGGCGGTTTTAAGACATGTGCTAACTTTTAAGATGGTATGCTTCTCTCAAATCTTGATGCAGCACCTTTGCGAGATGCGTCCCTTTTACCGCAGGAGTAGGTTGCTATAGCCAGAAAGGGCACTCATCTTTTTTCTAGGCTAGCGTATATAAAAACCCCATTCTTGTGGTTAATGGATAATTCAAATTCACCCTTTTTCTTGATGCACATAATAATACCTGACCAGATTCAGCTTGCTATCCAGCTCAAAACACAGTGGCTGGGCGGTTGCGATGGATAGTTTCATCACTTGCTTTTGCGATAAGTTGGCGAGTTGCATCATTAAGCCACGGAGCAGATTCTTGTGTGAGACGATCAGTACACGCTTTCCTTGGCGAATCTCTGGCAAAATGGTTTGTTGCCAGAAAGGCTTGGCACGTTCCACTGTCTGCTTTAAACTTTCTGCCAAAGGCAGAAGTGATTTATCAATACCTGCATAGCTGACTTGATTACCTGGAAAACGTGGATCTCCCAGATCGAGGGAGGGTGGTGTGGCTGCAAAGCAAATCTGAGTACTCAATATCGGCCAGATTCCAAATTGCCTGATCGCTTCCCACGGCCGCAGCCCTTCCAATGCACCATAATGGCGTTCGTTCAATCGCCAGTCTCGCCGAACGAGTATTTCTTCCAAGCCCATGGTCGACAGCACGATCTTGAGGGTATCGGTTGCACGCTTCAGCTCTGAAGTAAAGCAGAGATCAAAAGTATAACCAGCTTCCTGAAGCAAATGCCCTGCTCGCCTGGCTTCCTCTTCTCCTGCCAAGTTCAGCGTCACGTCACTCCAGCCGGTAAAATGCCTGTCATGATTCCAGATACTTTTACCGTGCCGCAGCAGGACGAGCTTGGTTATTTCCGGTTTTTCACTCACGGCACTAGTTCCATGATACTTTCTTTCCTATCGAGATGAGGCAGCCGCTTCTTTCCAGATGCGCGTCAATGCATCCCATAATCCTTTGCGCACAGTCTGCAGATAAAGGGTGTTGTCACTCAATCCATGCACAAGACGATGCTGTGCCTTGCTCAAATTATGATATGGCAGACTCATAAAAAGATGATGGGTCGCGTGGTAACGCAGCCCTACCGGCGCCCACAGCCCTGTGAGGAAATTCCCCGGAACATTGATTGAATCAAGATACTGCTCGGCCAACTCCAAGGTATGAGTGCCAGGATTACGATAAGCATGCGCAGCCAATGTGCGCAAGGAATTGAGGATAAAAACCAATACGGCTATGACATACCACAGTACCAGCACCAGGTAAGAAAGGACATTGAGAGCCACACCGGTAACGACTGCCAATGCAAATACAAAGGTGGCAAATTCCTGCAGGCGCCAATCGTGATCATTACGTACCGCATTGGCTGCTCGCTTGTAATTGGGGTTAATCGTCAAGGAAGAAGCCCGTTCCCAGACAAGCCTGCGCAATGGCGGGATCAAATAAGATAAGGGTGTCAACAGTAAGAAACGTACCACCAGCAACAACGGTAGAATGAATGACAGCAATACATAACGCACCATTTCACCAGGCCGTTGAATGGCGAAGGGGAGATATTCCCCATCCTTGCTGGTACCGTACACATCCCGTTTGTGATGATCGTTATGCACGCCATCATAAGTAAACGAGGGAATCATCAATGGAATGCCGCAGATCAGATTCCATACTAAACGAAATACTTTAAATGTGCCTTTTTTGAGATGGGCCAGTTCATGAATAAAGATCGCCGACCGATAAAAAGCCAATACCGCCACACCACAAGCAAGAATTTGCCACACGGAGAGAAATGAGCTATGCAGCGCCGTTATAAACGCAGCCCAGCCGAGTGTGATGTGTACCAGAAAATCCAGCCAGTAAATCCATGGATTGGGTGTCATCAAATCACGCACAAGTGCATGTGCTTCGCGCAATGGAAAATCAGGCGGTGTATTTCTATCAGACATGTTATCTTATTTATTCCCAACAAGCAGTAATGTGTTTCATGATGAGTTGATTGGTGACGCTATCGGTGGGATTGATTTGACTGAAATTAGGGACACCCGGCCAGCCTGCATCCATAAATTCTTGTCCGGTAAATTGCTGTGAATGTGCATAACGTGGGATCACGTGGAAATGAACATCAGGATCCACCATCATCAGCATCAAGTAGTTCAGTTTGTCGTAATTGAACGCTTTCTTCAGAGCAGGCTCAATTTGCCCGATCACTTGGTGTAATTCGATAAAGCTCGCTGGGCTTAATTCAGAAAATGCCTGGGCTGGCTCATGTGCAACAAGGACCAGCGCACCCAGGGTAAGCTGGGCAGGACGCAGTAGCACGCTCCAATGGGTATACTGACGGATGACAGTAGCCGGCGCACCAAATTTTTGCATGGTGCCATTAAAAACGGTTATGGTCATAAGCTTAGATAGAAGAAGGTAATGTTTTATCGCCTACTACGCTTTCCATTGGGTTTGCTTTCTTAAGCGCGTCGCCCTGTATCGCAAACAAAGTTTCTGTTCTGCGCAAATCATCTATGAAATCAATTTCACCCCAATGGCATCCATGTACAGAACAGGAATTCACCAAACGCTGCTGAGCCAACTTATCAATAATGCTGAGATACCAGGATTTAAGCCTGGCTGGATCGCGCAATGCGTGCTCAACCGCAGCACGGAAAAGCTGAACGCCTTGTTTGCGGAAATAAATCAAACCGATTGATTCTGCGTTTGTTTGCTCTGCAGTGAGCTCTTTACTGACATGTCTAACCCATCCTTCAGTATCCAGTTCCACTTTCATGTCATCTTCATCAAATATTTGCTTGAAGTCTACACAAAGCGTGATAGGCGCCATTTCAGCGTGTAGCACACATGATAATAAATCGGCATCAAAAAGTGTATCGCCATTCAGCAATAGAAAATCATCTGTCATCTCATCGCGCGCAATCCAGCAACTGGCAAGATTATCCGCCACCTCAAAAAAAGGGTTAAAGCGCGTTCTGACTTGTGGATGATCAGCGTAACGCTCTGCGAGTAATGCCTCCACCTTTCCTACCTGAAATCCAACAATCACGGTAATATTTTCGATGCCTGCCCTCAGTAAAGCATCGATTTGCCATGCGATCACAGGCTTGCCGAAAACGGGTAACAAGCACTTAGGCGTATTTTCAGTGAGAGGGAGTAACCGCCGTCCCTGACCTGCACTCAAAACAATTGCTTTCACAGGGATTGGGCTTTTTTTGTTAGTCATAGCATCATTTGACGCATTATTAATCTTGTTATAATTATAATTTGTCGTGTCGGGACATGAATATGGGTAAGTTATTCTACTGGAAAAAATCAAATTTTCCTTAATTTGATAACTATATTGAAGGTAATCATTGCAGTAGCATTCCATTCAAGCTCTTCAGCTCTCGTGCGATTTTGCCCACGGTTTTCAAGAAATCATTAATTTCGGTCATAGTATTGTCATATCCGAGGCTCACTCTTACTGCGCAACGCGCCAGCATAGGGTCAACTCCCATTGCTTCCAGCACATGACTCTGCCCAGGTGTCACACTGGAGCAGGCAGCACCGCTGGCAGCTGCAAAACCCGCTTTATCCAGCCGAACAACCAGCGTATCTCCTTCAATCTCCGGCAGCGCAAAATAACAGGTATTGGGTAAGCGTGGCGCGTCTAATCCAAAAATAATCGCACCCATTGCAAGCAAGCCTCGTTCTAGATATTCGCGCAATTCGGTTAAGCGCGTGGACATCTCGTTTATGCGCGAGCAGGCCAGCTCGCAGGCCACACCGAAACCGACGATAGCGGGCACATTCTCTGTACCTGAACGCAGCCCATTTTCATGCCCTCCACCATATATCAGTGGCTTAAGCAGTAGCCGCTTATCGATAATTAATGCTGCTGCGCCCTTGGGACCATAAATCTTATGTGCTGAAATAGTCATCGCATGCACTTTTAATTCATTGAAATCGAACGGAATCTTGCCGAATGCCTGAACTGCGTCGGTATGCATCCAGGCGCCTTGGGCGCGGGCCATGTCCGCGATTTTAGCAACCTCCTGAATCACACCGGTTTCATTGTTTGCTAACATCACTGATACCATAGCAGGTCGGTCTGCCAAGGCATTACGTACATCTTCCAATTGCACCTGCCCCAATTCATTCACCGTCAGTTGACGTAACTGCCAGCGCTCACTTGCTCTTCGTGCCAATTCCTGGGCTGGCCGCCTGATGCAGGGGTGTTCGATCGCGCTGATGACTAACTGAGAAGGCTTTAAATAATCCGCCACCCCTCTGATAAAAAGGTTGTTTGCTTCTGATCCGCCGCTGGTAAAGATGATCTGTGATGGCTGCACTCCGACAGCCTGCGCGACCTGCTCACGTGCCTGGCTGATCGCACGGCGCGCTGCCATACCCAATGCATGGCGGCTAGAGGCATTGCCATATTCCTGCCGAAAATACGGCAACATGGCTTCCCATACGCTTTCATCTACTGCGGTGGTAGCGTTATGATCAAAATAAGTCTGAGTCATTTATTCTTAATATTCCAATATTATGAACACTGAGTAAGTGAGTACTATTATTTTCCTTCTCCTAAAATGGTTACTGGACATCTAGTATTTCCAGCGCTCGATGAAGCGCTTCCAGTGCTTCTGTATGCTTTCCTTTGTTATGTAAGGTTTCACCTTCAGCTCGCAACTTCCGGACCTCGGCTTCTTGTGTTTCAGTGATTGCCGGCTTTTTTGCCAAAGCCTCATCAATTTTTCTCATATCGATCGTACAACGATATGCGTATGCTCCGTTACTAAAGATAAGCAGGCATAGCATAACGATAAAATGACGCAATTTCATCTGGATCTCCTTATATTCTTGGTTAATTGAAATGATTTATTCCGTTTCAATGGATCCAAGCTCATCTAGCAGACCTTCCATAAGCAAACAAATTCTTAAAAAATATATTCGCAGCTTCTGTCTCAATTAGTATCCCATCTGACAATGATTATTAATGACTGTTCGCGGCAAGCATACCAAACCAGCAAGCTGCGCAAATGTCAGTCTTTGCCAATTCAAGCCAAACAATATATTGATTACCCTGTTATTCCATTTTTAAATCAAAGATGACACGAAGGCAAACCGCCAGCAGTATAAATAATACAGTAAGGTAGAGCTGGCAGAGTTAGGCTTAATTTAGAAATGGAATTACTGGGATAATCTACCAGCCTCCCCCAATCTGGTACTGATAAAATCATCCAGTGCCATGGCCCATTCTTTACGGCTAAAAATGAAGCCTTCGTTGTGCCCGCCCTGCAATGTCAGGAATAGTTTCGGTTCGGCTGCTACCTGAAAGAGCGCCTGACCGTGCCAAAAAGGCACGATCTCATCTTGCGGGCTATGCGCGACCAATACCGGGCAAGTGACAGACTGCAAATAATCGATCGTATTGTATTGGAATCGGGAGAGAAGGCGTACTGGCAGGAATGGATACAATTCTGATGCCAGGTCAGGTACCGAAATAAATACCGACGCCAACACTAATGCGCCGGGTTTTTGCTTGGCAGCAAGCCATGCTGCGACAGCACCGCCAAGTGATTCACCGAATAGCACGATCCGAGAAGGTGGGATAGCTTTTATTTCGGTCAAATACTGCCATGCTGCTGATGCGTCTTGATACGTGCCAGTTTCTGACGGTGAACCGCTGCTTCTGCCATAACCTCGGTAATCAAAAATGAAGGTGTTATACCCCAATCGATAAAACGTCAATAAATAATCCCTCCGATGGGAAATATTACCAGCATTGCCATGAAAGAAAAGAATGGTTCCTTTAGCAGCGGAAGGGGCCGGTACAAACCATCCATGTAGGGTTTCCTTATCAGCCGTGGCAATCGTCACCGGCTCATAGGCAAGGCCTTCCCGATCGGGTGTAAAGGTAATGTTGCGTTGCGGGAAATAGATAAGATACGATTGGGCAAAAAATACCAATAATAACAAAGCCGCGTAGCCGGCTGCCATGAAAATAACCAGTTTAAGTAACATGCGCATAAGACTAAGTTAACGTACCATTTTATAGAAGGAAAGTTAAGCATGAATCAATCGATCATGCCGTGATAATCAACGCTTACCGTTATAATAGCGTATTAACAATTTTCAGGACTGCCAATGAACTTAGATCGTGTCGATTCAGGTCATGACCTTCCCAATGATTTCAATGTGATCGTTGAAATACCCATGAATTCTGATCCCATCAAATATGAAATGGACAAGAAAACGGGTGCCCTGTTTGTAGATCGCTTTATGTCTACTTCCATGCATTACCCATGTAATTATGGTTATATCCCGCATACCTTATCCGGGGACAAAGATCCAGTAGATGTGCTGGTTATTTCGCCGGTACCCTTGATTACTGGTGTAGTTGTTCGCTGTCGACCGCTTGGCGCATTAAAAATGACCGATGAGGCCGGTGAAGATATCAAGTTAGTGGCCGTGCCGATTGACAAATTATGCAGCCTTTACACGCAAATTAAATCGGTGGATGATCTATCTGAATTCATGCGTGCGCAGATTGCACATTTCTTTTCGCACTACAAAGATTTAGAAAAGGGCAAATGGGTCAAGATTGAAGGTTGGGGCGGTATTGAAGATGCCAAAGCGGAGATCATAGAGGGCGTCAAACGGTATACCTCAGCAAAAGATAAGCCTAAATTCTAATTCCTTATAGATGGTGTACGCTACACAACCACCCCTGCAGCATAACCCGAAGACCAGGCCCACTGGAAATTAAAGCCTCCTAAATGGCCTGTCACATCGATGACCTCTCCGATAAAAAACAGACCGGGATGTTTTTTGACTTCCATTGTCTGCGATGAGAGTTCTTGCGTATCGATACCGCCTACCGTGACTTCTGCTGTGCGGTAGCCTTCAGTGCCAGTGGGATGGATGTGCCAGTCATTGACTGCGCGCGCAAGCGCTGCCAGCTTGCTATCAGGCAATGAAGCCAATATACCATTGCACGTCTGCTCATCGCAGATGCTTTGTGCCAGGCGTTTGGGGAGAATCTCAGAAAGGGCATTACTTACGTGCATTTTTGAGTTGCTTTGCTTCTTTTCTTTTAGAAACCTGAAAACATCTATTCCAGGCGCCAGATTCACCCTGATTGGCTCTCCTTCTTGCCAGTAAGACGAGATTTGCAAGATGGATGGGCCGCTTAAGCCGCGGTGGGTAAATAACAGTCCTTCAGCAAAGACCTGCTTTTGGTAGCAGACTTTCGCCTCGACTGAAACACCGCTCAATGCTTTGCACCGCTCCAATAACGCACCGTCAAAAGTCAGAGGGACCAAGCCGGCTCTGGGTTCGATGACATTCAAACCAAACTTCCTGGCGATTTCATAACCGAAATTGCTTGCTCCGATTTTCGGAATAGAAAGGCCACCTGTTGCAATCACAAGCGAAGTGCAGATTTGATCACCTTTATTGGTCTTGACACAATAACCACCTGGAACAGCCTCAATATCAAACACACATGTTTGTGTCTCCAGCTTGACTCCTGCCTGACGCGCTTCCGTGAGTAGCATATTAATGATCTGCTTGGACGAGTCATCACAAAATAGCTGCCCCAGCTTTTTCTCATGAAAAGCAATGTTATGTTTGCGCACTAGAGAAATAAAATCTTGTACTGTATATTGCTTGAGTGCTGATTTGCAAAAATGTGGATTTTGCGAAAGATAACATCGGTGCTGCGCATGGAGATTAGTAAAATTGCAGCGCCCGCCACCTGAAATACGTATTTTCTCCGCAATTTTTGCCATATGGTCGATCAACCATACGTGCCGTCCGCGCTTCCCGGCTTGTATCGCACACATCAACCCGGCTGCACCCGCGCCGATGATGATCACATCGTAGCCTCGAAACATGTTTTAAATTACTGACAAGAATAATATTTTTATTTTTGCAAGCTGAAACAGCATGCCATGAATTCATAAGTGTATAGTAGTGAGCCTAATGACAAACCTTGATCAGCCAAACTGAAGCACTATTATGAAGACTTTGCTCTGGTCAGTACGCACGTTTGCAAATGCTGCCAAGCGATACCCCCTACATGCTTATTGCCTTTCAAAGTCGCCATCGTACGGTTATCACTCATATTCTTAATCATCAAAACAAATGCATAAGCAGGTTCCACCTCGGCACTATCTTGATGACAGGAGCGGATTCCTGGGTTCGGGGCAACATATTCAAAAACTGCATCGGGATTGGTAGGGGAATTACGCGCAAAGATACCCGGCAGGAATCTTGTGTCATAGGCATAAATTGCGGATGCGTCGATATCCTGATAGAGTCGATTGCTGAATTGCAACATACGAATTGACCATCTGCTATCCGCTTGCAACCTAGCTACAACGCAGCGTGCCAGATCAACATGATTTCCAGCTATCGGTTCTTCATAAATCCATGGCTGCTCTTTCGGTCCTCTGATACTTGTGCATGCAGCCAGGATTAGGACCAAAATTACGATCATTCTTTTCGTCATAGCATTCTCCCGCCAAAATTGTGGAAAGTCTTATCAAATTAGAGCTTATCTGAGCTCATCTCCAGATTAGCTACACGTTATTTCGTGCTTTATCGTAGAGCTATGGATATCAATGTTTTGAAGACTAACCATATTCAACATACTCAATCAACCTTTGCCAGCTGCCTGCACGCTGTCATGGCAGCAGCCACATCACATCATGGCACTTTATGATAGGTAATACGAAGAGCAGCGACATTTTGATTTGATCTCCCATTGGGCGGCAGAGCGTTAATCAGGAAAAAGCAAATCAAGTTGCCAATTACCGATATTGCCCTATTATGTCCAGACAAAGCAAATATTCTCATTGAGAAAAGTAGGAGATAGCCTGATTTGCTGTGATCCGTAGATTAAAACAAAGAATTTATACCGTGCATCCAGCCAGCGAATCTCATGAGGCATCGTCACGCTTTGTTCCATAGCGATGCTCAAGAATAAAAAAAGTTTCGCAATAATACATGAGCATAACTTTTTATCTCACAATAGCAGGAACATCAAAAGCTACCATGAGATCGATCATTTAACTATTACGTCAGATATTACAGCAATATATCAATTACAATCCAGATGAAGCGCTTCCAGAAAGTAACAGTGACATAGATGGCTAATATGTTATAAGTATGTTCTTGCCAACAAGGTTGGCATGGAAAACTCAACATCAGCAGATTGCTCTACCAAATTCCTTGCCATTCCTTGCCAATTTATCTTCGCTTACGTCGTCGGATCAATCCATTATCTTCTGCTTTTCGCAATGCCTCATATCTGCAATGCACATCCATAAAGGAAAGAATTCGTTGGAACTCAGTGCGAATGGTGGCAGGAGAGCGACATAAGTGAGCTGCAAGTACTTTGGTATTGGTTGTTTTCATTTCAACACATGCTTCTAACAATGTGTATAGTGCTGGCGTAAGCCGCTTACCTTGACTCCGAGTAAGTCGTTTGCTTTGACTCTGATCTATGTCAACTATATTTACACTCATAAGTAGTCCTTTTCAAAAAAATTGCATAGGCCACTCTTAAGAGCGGGAATTGCTGATGGCTCATACAAAGATTAGAAAACCCTTAAGAATCATAAAAAACAAAGCAGATAGCAAATCTGGAAAGATACTTCTCATTATTATTACCTATTTTAGTCAGAGTTGTTTTATTTCAGTTCACGCTTTGTCTGACTCAATCTTAAATTTATAAAACGCTTAATTTGAATTTAATATGATTTCCTTTTATATCAGCAATAAACATGCCGATTTAAGTGGAATTAATATATATTATTGTTTTTAAATTAATTTAATTTGATTGATGATTATTAATTAATCAATGAAACCCTGCCACCAGATAATTCTGTAAAAAATTTCGACATAAAAAAAGAATTCTTTTACAAAATTATCGAAATGACACGAGCCAGCCTGGATTTTTAATATCAGATAACTTGATTTATCTGGCGCAATAACGCAACAGATTGATTATATGGTTTTTTTTCATGTCTCTGCTATTCAGACACAAAATTGTATGCGTATGCATTATTGCTTGCCTATTGGTTGCGTTTTACTATCATTTCGTAATAAAGCGCAATTAGTTTGAGCCGTGGTTCCTTCTCTGCTTTTGAGAGGAATTATTTTGTCGATTTTTTTTACAGTTTGCTCGGCCAAGTATGTTTGAAGTTAGCAATGGCTAAGTGTTATAAGTGTTACAAAGCGTTATTCCATTTCCAAATCAAACATGACGCAAAGGCGAGCCGCCGGCCGTATCAATCATACGGCAAGGCAAAGCTGACAATGTCAATTTTGATTTAGAAATAGAATTACTTATGCACCAAGTGCTATTAATTTAGCAGTTACAGCCTTATTTAGCTGCTAAATATTAACACTGCTTTAACAGGTCATCATGAAAACTATTAATTATTTACTTTTGGTGAGTATCTTTAGCTTGGCTTCAGTGGCACAGGCTGACTCTGCTCCTTATTGCTGGTTGTTGAATACCGCAATGCCAGGGCATGGTGACACGCAGTTGCAACTTTTTGACTTTAATGAGCAAGCGGATCAGGAAGCGAATCACAGGAAAAAAAACAAGAATCGTTTAGTCTCAGGAACAGCCAGTTTCGATATCATCACCACCCCACCATTTCAACACCATACGCGGCTGGTAATCGGTTCGAGCACGACAGTAAGTGATAAGATCGAGATTTCGCTTCATGCCTCAGAAGCAGAAAATGTTCCAAATTCTGCACAAAAAAGACTATGGTCGGGTACTTATCATCTCATCCTGGATGCAAATACTTTGAATGGCATCTTCCTTCTGCGCGCCAGTGAGGATAACCCTCAGCAAACATTCAATGGAGAAGCTACCTTTACTCAATGCGAGTAATTGTTAAATCCATGTCGATTATTTAAATAAAAGACCGCATAGATTAAACTTGATTGCGAGGTATTTTCAATAGTAGGCAGGTTATGTAAAACCATCTATGAGCAAATATGATTATGCTGCTTTGGCTGCAATTTACGCCAGTGGCAACTATAACTATGCCCCCACCAAACCATGTGATAACGTGGTTATTCAAGCTGGGAAAAGAGTTAATACAGCTATCGCTTAGACTGACAAAGTAGTCTCGATCCTTAGACTCACTAACACTAATGTGGTAAAAACATCCGATCTGCATCTTTTTGCAGCGTCCTGAATAAACATGACTCTTCTTCAACATACAGCAATTATTCACAACCTTATCCACGGAAATTGTGGATAAACGTTATAACCAGACTAATCCAGTAACGGGAACTTGTTATGAGCAGCAGCGATGAGAATGGTTCTATTTAGCGTATTATTTCCATTACATTATTAAAGAAGCTTTAATTAAAAGAGATTACATGATAGGGTTTAATTTACTCGCGCAAATTTTAAATAATGCCACTAATTTATTTGCTTAAAAGATTTATTCTCTTATTTCTGCTTCAGCTAATTTAACCATAAACTAAATTGTAATAATTAAAAATGAAACTACCGCTGGTATTTGTCGCACTTTCAGTTAGTATCCTAGTGGGTTGTGCCACGCCTCAAGAAAAAATACGGGCACAATATGAGGCTGATCTCTGTAGTTCTAAGCATCCTCAGTCAAATACTGTAATTAGCTATCTTGATAATCGTGGTGAAGTCGTGCAAGGCGATGTTGTTGACAAGACTGGATTCAACGACAAGGGATTTGCCGCGGTTCTGGCTGTACCTCTATATGATGTTTTAGGCCCTCCCCGGGAAGGATGGGGAAGCTGCTGCCAATGGGTGCTTGACTATTTTCCTAACTATTATTGTGGCCACCAGTATTGTAGAGCAAACCAGGGATACAGCTTGATTGGAGTGCATGGATTAGCGCGCGCACCAGATAGAGAGCAAGCAGAGCACATGGCACTAGAAAATTGTAAAACTGCTATACAACAGTTCGCAAACCAAGTGGGCACAAGCCCATCGCAGTCAGAACTACGATGTAAAATTCTGAAATTCGAGTGGTGTGACTAATGGTAGTAGGGCCGCCTATAAGAACATGTACATGACAACATAACCTCCATATCTTATAAAACTTACTATATTATTTTTTTCATGCATGAATTGAATAAAAGGGTTTAACACCGCTTTCTCAAGATCAGGTAATGAGGACGCTCATTCCTAATTATCCTAAAATTGCAATTGATCGCTTAATTGGAGAGTTAAGCCCATGACATATAGAGGCCTCTTTGGAAATTTCTCATTCAGCCGAATATTAAAGCCACCACGCCGGTATAATGTGGACCGCTCCAGGCACGAAAGCGTCGTTGCAGGGAGCGCCCCTGCGAACTTATTGCACCCAGCCTTGTTACCTGAGTCACCTCATGCTTCACCCCGAGCAGCTGCAGTGTTTATTCCATTTCTAAATCGAAAATCACGCGAAGGCGAGCCGCAGACAGTATCAATCATACGACAAGGTGAAGCCGACAAAATCATTTTTGATTTAGAAATGGAATTAGGTTAATTTGTCGTTTTCTTGCTGTTATAAGGAGTGAACATGCCGTCTTTTGATATCGTATCCGAAGTAGATAAAACCGAAGTCAAGAACGCAGTGGAACAAACCAACAAAGAAGTCACTACACGCTTTGATTTCAAAGGGTCGGACGCGCGCGTGGAACAGGCCGAAATGGAACTTACCATGTATGCTGACAATGAATTCCAGCTGAGCCAGGTGCAGGACATTCTCACTTCCAAGTTGAGCAAACGTGGCGTAGATATCCGCAGCCTTGATATCAATGATAAGATCGAGAAGGTCAGTGGCAACAAAGTGAAGCGTTCCTACACTGTGAAAGTAGGAGTGGAAACTGAACTGGCGAAAAAGATCGTCAAGCTGATCAAAGAAAGCAAGCTGAAGGTACAAGCAAGCATCCAGGGCGAATCCGTGCGTGTTACTGGCAAGAATCGTGATGACTTGCAGGACTGTATTGCATTCGTTAAGGAATCTATTACAGACTTTCCACTGCAATATCAGAATTTTAGGGATTAGCTAGGTGTGGCAGAGTAAGCGCAGTGATCATTGCTGAGGTAATGAACGGTTGCACAACGATGCCATGATTAAAAGCGGCTTTTTGTCAGGCATCTCCTCGTACTTCAAAATTAGGCATCAATACCTTCCCTATAGGGCGAAGACTGAGTGAGGGATTATGAAACCTAATTTTGAAGCGATAAGGATACTTTAAATTTTAAAAACACCGCGTAGTGGTGCCACTTTTCCAGTCGAACGAAAATTAAGATAATCGGAAAGTACTAGACTGTGGTCGAAAGCCAAAAGCTGGGGCAAATTATCTACACTGAATATCTGGCAATTTTTGGCGTCGTCGTCTGCCACTGGGGTACCACAAGCCTCGGCCACATAAACTGCAGTTACAGTATGTCCACGACTGTCACGGCTTGGATCAGAATAAAGACCGAGTAAAGCGATCAACTTTATATCTAAGCTAACTTCTTCTCGCGCTTCTCGCACCGCTGCTTGTTCCATCATTTCACCGACATCGACAAACCCTCCAGGAATGGCCCAGCCATAGGGAAGATGAGCGCGCTCGATCAAGACAATGGGACGATTGGGATAATCGATAAGTTCGATAATGATATCGCTGGCGAGCGATGGAGTAACCGGCCGGGGCATATGATTCTCCGAATAAATCGGATAATCTAACATTTATTATTCAGAATGAAAATGTGGGAAGGGCAGGAGCATGTTGCGTGTTGCGTGTTGATGCGCTAGTGAAGCAGTACATCATTCCACTTCTCAATCAAACATGACACGAAGGCGAGCCGCAGACAGTGCCCATCATACGGCAAGGTGAAGCCGACAAAGTCA
Source organism: Nitrosomonas communis (assembly GCF_001007935.1). Lineage (NCBI taxonomy): Bacteria > Pseudomonadati > Pseudomonadota > Betaproteobacteria > Nitrosomonadales > Nitrosomonadaceae > Nitrosomonas > Nitrosomonas communis. Next base: position 1,742,797 of record NZ_CP011451.1, on the reverse strand, counting down.
GTTTTGATTTAGAAATGGAACAATTGATCATCATGTATTGCTATCGTGAGACACGTTTAATTTCGGGTAAAACAAGGCAATCAATCATGCCTCTAATTACTCCACCTCCTAAATCTCCATTTCGATGATCTCCCACCAATGTCACCACGATGGTTAAAGCAAGGATTGTATTTTATCGTGGATTTGTGCAGCCGAGCGTGCATAAGCGCTATTCTTCAAATGAAGCTCGTTTGCCCAGTCACTTGCAGGATTGAGAATAGGGCGCAGATCGATATGGTGGAAGTTGGCGTGAACATGCGCCATCTCTCGCAGCATCTCGTTGTATTTATCAATAAGCTCAAACACGAGATTTTGCTGTTCAGTAGCCTCGAAGATCCCTTTTCTTGCAAGTGCCGGCCGCAACCACGGTCCTGCAAAGGTGAAAAACAGGAAATCAACACTTTCTCCCGTTGGAAACGTGTGGCCATAACCATGGGCTACTATCTGCGTGGCTGGTGATACGGCAGCCACCCGTTTGATAAGCTCTGTGAAGTATTGACGAAATACGATGTTGATCATGTTTTCGACGAAATCTTTCCGTAAGGCAGGCAAACCGCTATTCTTGTGGTTCAGATACGACTCGAACTCGTCACCAGCCACATCGTTGCCCCCACCCGAGAACAGAAACACTTTCGGTTGCACCTCTTTTATCCGGCGCAGTACGGTCTCAATCTGCGGAGCAACCCGCTGGAAGTGTTTGTTAATTCCGGTGCCGAAAATCATGTTTTCCAAGGTATCGCCAGCCTTAGCATAATGCTCGATATCGTAATCATAATGGTTCTTAAGGCAATCGATAAGATCAGTGCCCGGCAAGTAATCGAACCATGAGTCTCCCTCAGCGATAACCCTGCCAGGCTTCTTGGCAGCTGTTTTTACCAGAAAACCTATTGCTTTTTCCCTCGGCTGGATTTCTTTTATCTTGGCTGCTTCTTTGAATTTGGCGACTTCCTCACTTGTCCAGCTATCCATCTGCTCGAAGTTCTCATTTATCATAACAACCTCCTTTCCGATAGTTCCAGTTCATGATACTTCTCATGCATTGCACGCTGATTGCAAAGAATATTACAAAAGGGTTCTAACGCCATATTATTCTTTTTATGCATAAATACAATAAAAATAGGCAGCGTTCCCTTTTTCATTTAATGGCCTCTGCACCACCCTTAAAATTTTGCTATGGCAGAGGAAAATTTCGGATGACAGCTTTGCCCGCTTTTTCTGATAAAAAGTAAATTTTTCTCTGAAGTATCTGGACGGATTTAATGTCATTTCTAAATCAAAAATGGCGCGAAGGCAAGCCGCAGACAGTATCAATCATATAGTAAGGTGAAGCCGACAATGTCATTGTTGGTGAAAAAATGGAAACCCTCCTCAATGGAGCGAAGTAGCGCCCTGGCAGCGCTTGCGTCCGCTCCAATATTGAAGCCGATAATATCGAGTAGTAATAACACGGTATGACAAACTAAAGATAAATGACGAAAACATGATGCCGTGCCTGATAGAAATTAGATATCCGGGATTATCTCTATGAAATGTCAACAAGACCCTACGTGTTTACACGTATTGAATTAATCACCATATTGGATAAGCTATTGAAGCAGTGGAATGATGAAAATTAAATCCTTCAAAAGGATAAAAATCATTAACTTAATTATTGGAGATCATAGAAATGAATAAATCAAATAAATTAACTCTGTTACTCAGCGCTTCTTTATTAGTTTTAACTTCTGTTAGTTGTTCTGCTAGCGACAGAGCGGAGAGGGAAGCTGATCGATTAGAAGACAGAGCAGACCAAATTCGCAAGGAAGACAAAGAAATGCGTGAAGCAACTGAAAAAGCTGGTGAAGCAAGAGCTGAGAGAAAGGAAGAGCAAGCAAAACAAATAAGAAAATCAGCAGAAGATACGGCTGATAGATTGGAAGATGAGGCAGATACAGTCAGAGATGCGACTGATAAATAATATTACGTTGTATTTATTTGTTTTGGGTCTTAGGAAGTTAAGTACTGATTAAAGTATGCTAACTTCCTAAGAGATAAGCTAAAAATAAATACTCTTTCCGTTCTCGAATTAGCGACGCCAAATTCAGGCAACTTATTCGGTGTTTTTCTCTGGATTTCACTGCTATCAGTACTGCGCAATTGACGGGTAGTTCGGTCAGATCAGTTAACAGGATTTCCCTTAATTTATGACGGAATTCATTTTTTGTTATCCATTTTGTACTCCTAAGTTTTATTGAGTTCGAGATCTACGGGAGCAAGAGGAGTTGAAGCAGGGCCATGTAATACTTTACCATTCGTATCAAAGCGTGAGCCATGGCAAGGGCAATCCCATGAACGTTCTGCGGAATTGAAGTGAACAACGCATCCTAAATGGGTACACTTAGCCGATACCGCATGCAATTCACCTTGGTCATCTCTATAAACGGCCCATTTGTGGAGGCCATCCTGAACAATGGCCCCTTGCCCTGCCAGGATCTCTTGAACAGAGGCTACCTGGCCTCCTTTTAACCAGTCGGTATACTGAGCCTGCGTATTAGCTTGTTCAGTAACAAAGTCGGAAATGCCATGAATGGCTTTACGTGCTGGATTGTACAGGGAAGTCCATGGGTTATTCCTTCCCATAATCAAATCGGTGATAATCATTCCACCGAGCGTGCCATGTGTCATGCCATTACCGGAATCCCCTGTGATCACATATACGTTGTTGTCATCCATCGGATTGTGCCCGAGAAACGCTAAGCCATCCGCGGATTCCATGATTTCGCCTGACCATCGATATTCAACCGATTGAGCCATTGGAAAGCGATCACGGACCCACTGTTCGATTTCGTCATAACGATGCTCAGGATGATCATCTTGTCCAACTTTATGATCCCTCCCGCCCACAATCAGTATTTCAGAGTCGCTTTCAGAATCTGGTGTCTCCAGGCGCACATAGTAATAAGGATCACCGGTATCCCACATTAGAATGCGCGGCACGCTTTTCTTAGGAACACGTACGCCGATCACATAGGTTCTGTACGCGGCTTGTTTGGTGTGTATGACTAATTTATTGTTGAAGGGAGTATTCGTGGCGACGACGACAGATTTGGCTTTAATTTTTCCACCATCCGTACTCACTATCTGCATTGATTTGTCGCCTTCGATCTTTAGTGCACGAGTACCGCAATGAACGATACCAGCATTACGCACAAGAGCCTCTGTTAATCCATTCAAATATTTAAGTGGATGGAACTGGGCCTGGTTAGAATATTGTATACAAGGGCCGGTAGTGAAACTTATTCCAGGAACTTGCTCCAGTTTCTGGACAGTGACGCCCGCTTTGCGTGCGGCATTGAATTCCTTTTCGATACTTTTAAAATCTTTCTCAGAGTAGGCATATAAATAGCCATCCAAGCGCTCGAATGAACAATCAATTCGTTCTTTTTTGATAATGGATTCAACTAAATCGATTGCTTTAGAAAAGCTATTAGCTACTAAGGCAGCATGCTCGGCTCCAAAATGGTCTTCGATGTTGTGATACCACTCATCCGGAGGAAAAAGATGTGCTGTAGTACGCCCGGTTTCACCGCTACCAATGCAATGGGCATCTATTAGTACTACTTTTTGATTTTGTTCGGTTAGAAGATAGGCTGTGGTAAGACCAGCAATACCAGCACCTATCACGCATACATCCGTTTCAACATCGCTCTCAAGAGAAGGAAAAGCAGGAAGGGTGGTGGTAGCTTGCCAGATGGAAACGGAAGAGTCATTTCTAATATTTTGCATGTCTTCTCCTTTATAAATAGCCAGAAACTTTAGTGGCACAATGAAATAAATGGCTGTGCTCGCACTAATTTAGCTCATAATAGCCAGGGAATCTGTGTGGTACAGCACATAATCAGGAAATCGCTGAAATCCAGCTTGAAGAATTTCTTGCTGCTACTGGTGCGGGGTTTTTTAAATAATAAAAGTATAAGATGATTTATTGAAAATCACTGCTTAACCAGAGTTTAGAGTTTCTCCATTAAAGAAGAAAATAATCCAAAGCCAAAAAGTAACAAAAACAACGGTGGATAAAAATATTTTATGAAGTCACAATCAAGTATTTGAAAAAATAGCTAGACTAGCGTAGATGGTTGGAATATGAGGGCGAACACCACTCGCTAATCGTTGAGCTCCAGGCCGCTCTCGGGCGAGAAAGCAAGATTGCATGTTAATCAAGTTATAGTAGCTTTCTCAGGCTCTTGATATAAGTGAGAAGAGGGCTTTTGCTTTTGTAGAATTTTAATCATTTAGGTGCATTTCGGCTGCTATTTTCACCACGATAACTTTTCCCAAAGCGTGTTGACATAACGAGGATTCTGTGATGATCAAAATACTTGAGCGGCAAACATTCTTGATTGCACTAACATTTGTTACGGGCCTTTTTTTATTTCTGCTTAAACCGTTTTTTGCACCTATTTTATGGGCTTGCATTATTGCAATCCTGTTTCATCCAGTGCAGCTTTGGTTGAAAAAAAAATTGGGGGAGCAACCTAATTTGATCGCTCTAATTACACTCATAGCTTGTATATTTTTAGTCGTTATCCCTTTTTTGTTGTTGTTGACATCTTTTTTTCAGCAGGGTAGTGCGCTTTACCAACGTATTGCAAGTGGTGAGATTCAGCTAGCGCAATATTTCGATCAGATTCGGCGAGCGTTTCCCGTAATGCAGCAATTTCTTGAACGGATGGACATCGATATCGCTTCACTGCAAAAAAATGCGACTGAAGTAATGGTGGGAATTGGTAGTTTTCTGACGCAGAATGCCGTAGCATTAGGTATAGGTACTTTTAACTTTTTTACTAAGCTTGCATTAATGTTGTACATTGCGTTCTTTCTATTGCGCGATGGTCGGCAGTTGATTGAAAAGCTCATTTATGTCATACCAATGGGTGACGAGCGCGAGCGGTTGCTTTTTCAAAATATTGCCGGGGTTGCTAGAGCTACAGTTAAAGGAAATTTACTGGTTGCTATGCTTCAAGGAACGCTGGGTGGTCTTATTTTCTGGATTTTAGGCATTCCGTCTCCGTTGTTGTGGGGTGTGATTATGGCAATTTTCTCGATGATTCCGGTTATTGGTGCAGGTCTGGTATGGGTGCCAGCTGCAATCTATTTGTATACAATCACACAATGGTTCGAGGCGACGGTGTTAATTGCGTATGGTGTGTTTATCATTGGACTGGCAGATAACGTTTTGCGGCCGATTTTGGTTGGCCGAGATACCAAATTGCCTGATTGGATGGTTTTATTGTCGACGTTGGGTGGGCTTACGCTAATAGGAGTCAATGGATTCGTCGTTGGTCCGCTTATTGCTGTTTTGTTCGTCGCATTTTGGCAAATTTTCGGTAAGGATTTTAATGTCGGCAAATATGCCTATCAAGATAGCAATTCGGAAATTGAAACAAACGCTGAGGATTCAATAAAAAGCAAACCTGGAAAACAGCTATAAGAGATAGTGGAGTGCTGAATATTTTTTTACAGGTTTTAAATTAACCCTTCTTTACACAATCTCTGGATAATGGCTGATAAAAATTAGAGTATTGTTTTAGTTGGAATTATAAAGCAATATCCGGGTATGAATGTCTGGTAGAGTAAAGAACCGGCAAAATTTTACTCAGTTATTGAAATCCATTGTTGTTCATTGCATATTTGTACTGCATAACGTTGTAAAGCGCGTATTATGGAATAAAATTCATTAGCTGCAGCACCATCAAAGTTAGCAATAATTTCGTACTCTAAGATAGAAAGATCAGCTTTAGCAAAATGAACGGATAAGTCTATTAAAGAAACTCCAAAACTTTCCTTCAATATTCCTTGATGAATCCCTTCTGTCAAAATTCCAGGTATCTCAACAGTACTCATTTCAAAATGCTTAACATCAAGCCCGAATGTGGTGGTAGCGACAAAACCTAATGAAAAATTTCGTGGAGTAGCATATAAGAAATCCTCAATAGTGTATGTGATGGGCATGGTTCCATCAGGTAATGATAAAACGATATTCTCAAGTGTAATGTTTTTCACCTTTCCATAAATATCTCCATAAAGCATCACATAATCTCCTACTTTACAGGGGAACCAAGGCTCATCTTTGGAAACAGGGCGTGAAACATATTTAGCTAATTCTGATAATGTCAACCTCAGCTTTAGCCCGGGGAGTAATGGATTGGTTAGATTAGTATAATAATGCAAGCTTCCTATTTGCATAGTGATCCCATTATAAGAAATGCACTCGCCTTCTCGAGCAGAACCTGTATTAAGCAATAGCCTCAATTCTTCAAAAAAAGCAGGAATTGAGTTCTTTAATACCCAAGCAATGCTGATCAGAATTACAATCATTATACCCGTCATCACTGCATCATCTCGTGCTTCCAGAACATAAAAAAATGCAGTTAATGCAAATATTACCGTCATAAAATAATAGAGAACTAAAATCAGTCTCTGAAAGTAATTTCTTTTTTTATCTCTACCATTTAACAACAAACCAAAAAATTTTAAGATCAATAACATCATAAGATAGACACTAATAAATGCGGTTAGCGCTAAAAACAAGGTCGCTCCACGACCTTCATAGAATTCCTGTAGGTAATTAAAAAATGAACGTTCTTGTTCGGTCTTAAACTGAATCATTTCATCGCGCTGCAACTGAGCAACCTCGAATAAATGCCTGCCTTCATCGAGCTGGTCTTGCCATTTCTGGTTAATTCGTTCAAATTCAGCTAATGCTTCCGTTTGCAAGTTTTCCTGATTGATTTTTGAGATATGTTTTAGAACCTCATTTATTTTCTCAATTTGTTGTTGGTAGAAGTTAATCCTGAAATGAAGATTATCAAGCTTCCTCTTATTTTCAGTAAGTTCGTGTAACTCTCGCAAGAAGGGTTGTATGATTTCGATTAAATCCTGCTGCCAATCAAAATCCTTCTTAGCAGCAGTCTCATCGGTACCTAGATCTATCCCAGCGGTGAGAATCATTTCAAATGAATCTTCCTGATCGGCTATTGTTTGTTCGATAGTGTCTATCTTAGATTGAATCTTTTCTTTTTCCTGATCAGTGCGTGCCTTTGCTAATAGCTCTAATTGTTCGTCAAGTTCTTTTTTCTGCGTGCTGATCTTTTTTATAATGTCATTTAATATAATAGTGATTTGATCATTATCATTATGTGATTGCTGGTTAGTGATATTTCTTTGCGTATTATCCTTGGCTTGTATATCTGAAGAAAAAGCATGCACCATACCGCACATAAGAAAACAGCAAATCAGACGTTTATGATTTTTTATCACGTTTAATAAATGCTTTAAAGATTATCAGTCCAAGTAAGTTAAGCACTTTTCAAAGTTTGATTTCTTACACAGCTGAAATCCAAAAATAAGTATTCCATTCTTTCTCGAATTAAATAATCGAAATTTAGGCAACTTATCAGTTATTTTGCTTTGGGTTTTACCGCTACTAAAGCCATTTATTGCCTTAGACATTGAGTTGAGATAGTTATTCAGGAATTTACAGCGGCTGATAACACTTATGATTTTTAGATTACGTAGCAAGCAACAAAAGATTTAAATCTACTTGTAGTACAGAGATGAATTTAAATTTAAATTTGAATTAGAGTAAAGCTACAGAACAGACGCGACCTGCGGCGGAAACTCACCTCCCTTAAACCGCAAACTATTTTACTTCGTAAAATTTTGAGCTTCTGTAAGATTTTCTGTTACGTCAATGAAGAGAAAAGGATTTCTTTCTTTCATCAGTCTTAACCGTTGCATCCAGCGCAACAGTTCTCTAACTACTCCAGTTACGGAACATAGTAAAGATATTTTCAATTGCTCAAGCGCTAATTAAAAATTTCATTAAATCTGATGATAGCACCAGAGTTTTTATTCCATTTCCAAATCGTAAATAACGCGAAGACGAGCCGCAGACAGTATAAATAATACGGCAGGGTGAAGCCGGCAAAGTCAGTTTTGATTTAGAAATGAAATTATATCTTAGGGCGATGCCGCGAATAAAAAAGAATAGAAATACTAAAGCTAGAATACAAACTCTTTATTCTAGGCCTGTTCCTTAAATAAAGTACTCGACAACGGGTATCATGCACAAATTCAATGGTAGAGCCCGATACCGTTTCTCCTTGAATGAATAGTTGATTGATTACTGCTGAGATTGATCTACTTTTCAGCCTCACTCTGCATAACCCTGCCATAAATTTCTTCGTTATTGCCAGCTAATTAATCGTGCTTCCCTTCGTTCTCTAAAAATACCCGAAACAGGCCCTGCGTGTTAAAGCACAGAGCCTGTTGTGTAATATTCCGCTGTTACTTTGACTATATAACTTTCCATGCAATTAACCGAGCGCTATATTCGGCCCATCAGCATCAGAATGACCAAGATCAGCAACACTAACCCGAGAATGCCGCTGGGGGCGTAACCCCACCCCCTGCTGTAGGGCCATGTTGGAATCACACCGAGCAGGATCAGAATCAGAATGATCAGTAGTATTGTTCCTAATGTCATTTTATTTCTCCTTCCAAAGGGTTAGTCGTAACAACGCAATTTCCGAGAGAATTATTGCAATGCTCTGATGCCGCTCTCCTCGGCGCGCTGACACCAGTCTTCCAGCTACTTTACAAGCTGTTCCTTGGATGCAGTAGAGCGGCTCCACAGAACGGTCAGTTCCTATGCATCGAGTAAATGGTCCTTAGCACTTCACTGGAATAGAGCACCTGCTCCAGGGCTGCTCGCTCTTCCTCCGGCGACTCACCCGCATCCCTTTGTAGCCGATGTTACGGTGTTCCTAGCTTCCATACGGTAAAGTTTGGCATCTTTGAACAGAACTATTCCGATGCCATAGATCTCAGGACTGCGTGAATCTTCAAAGGTGTTGCACTTGGCGTGATGCTTGCGGTGAATAACCACTCATTACTTGGTGACCATCCCAATAGTGAGCCACAACCAGAAGCGGAAGCAGTGATTAGCTATGGATGCAGTTCCAGCGTTCAATGCACCTGATGCCGATGTAGAAAAATTGTCACCGAAACGATGGTCATGTGCATTAAACCCAACGTAACCAGTACATACCCTCCCACCCTTCACAAGGAAGCTCAAACAGTCCAAGCTGCATAAATAGCTCCTATGTTAAAATGAAATTTGTAACCGTCACTATCCTGTCTGCTTCATCTCTTGTTTGGTCTTCTCTCTTCTATAACTGTTGTTCGCGTTAAACAAACCAAACAGCCCACACCGGATGTTCAAATACAAAACATCTACTCGTATCCGATAAAAAAAGTACACCTAATCCCTTGTCGTTTCTGTGCGCTAGCGCACACATGTGAGTTTTGGGTTAACGTAGCGTCTTTTTGCTATTAACAAACAATATGATGAGTCAACAAAAAATGGCAGAAACATTTTCAAGCAACCAGCGTGATGGAGCGTGGCAATAGTTAAAACCACATCTGTCAGTATCAGCTGTAGGAAGCCACGAGAGTTGCATATGCGTCAGGTAATCAATGCCATTTTGTAAGTTCAGAAAATACATTGTCAGTAGAGCGACAATTGCCTCGTGAATTGCCGGTCTGGAGCTCGGTTTACTATTACTCGATTTACTATCATTTACGCTACGGATCCCGTAATGGGACATAGAACGTCTTCAGCTCTACTCGTCGTCACTTTCATTGTATGCTAGCGCACATACCAGATACCCGATTCCTGTAATACTTCTCCTATCGATTTCAGTAGCTACCTGCTCGAAAAATAAGAGCCCCTTTCGGCCCTGTTTGGATTAACTAGCGAAGGAAATGGGTTTCCCGCAGGCTCAGTCCAAACAGAACTGGAAAATTACCATTTTTAGGCCTATCCAGCGAATGTCCCGAATTACTGTCCTGCTTTTACATGAGACCATTATGCCACCACTCATCCACCACTCAATTTCAACAAGGCTGGCAGTACTTTTATCAAGTCTGATATTTGTGACCGCTTGCAGTATCCCGGAAGAAAGTTTGCTTTCAAACACCGTGCACGCAGCGCACTCAGGCAGCGAGCCGACACTGGCCAGCAACATCGAATATGACATTGAGCTCGGCGAATCGCCTTGGCCAGGAGAAGAAGCTGCAACGCTGGCTATCACGAAAAACATCGAGCAAGCGATCAAATCGCGTTATATGGATAACCTTCCTGCGCTCCGCCACGTTCATACCAAAGCACATGGTTGCGTGCTGGCGGACTTCCAGGTTAATAAAGCGCTTCGGGACGAACACCAGCACGGCGTCTTCCAGCCTGGTGCCCACTATAAGGCTTGGATACGCTTTTCAAACGGCAGCAGCGACCCAACGGCCGAAGACAAGGAAGGAGACGGGCGGGGCATGGCGATCAAACTCATGGGTGTTCCCGGAGAAAAACTTCTGACCGATGAGAACCATACTCAGGATTTTTTAATGATTAATCATCCCGTGTTCTTCATTAATGATCCACAGAAATATTTGAGCTTCATTCAAGCGCGCAACAGCTCAAGTCTGTTAGCCCGGTTATCCGCACTACTCTCGCTCGGGGTAGAAGGCTCGATCATCGCGGCAAAGATCAGTGGCAAGAAAACCGGCAACCCGCTCTATTTGCGCTACTGGTCGATGGTACCTTATCAGTTAGGCTCTGGTGCGAACCGTCGGGCAATGAAATACTCCGCAAAACCTTGCACTCAAATGGACAACACTCTTCCGTCAGTCAAGTGGCAGGACCCCAATTATTTGCGCGCAGCGATGCAGCAACACCTCAGCACTAATGACGCTTGCTTTGAATTTATGCTCCAGACGCGTGATACCAGCACACCTGCCAGCGCAGCGCTCAGCGTCGAGATGTCCACGAGTGAATGGGAGGAGAATGTCGCACCATTTTTTAAAGTTGCCACTATCACGATCCCCAAACAAGATTTCGACAAGCCAGCACAACACAAATTTTGTGAAAATCTTTCGTACACGCCCTGGCACTCGGTATCCGAACATCGACCGCTCGGCGGGGTCAACCGGATCCGCAAAGTTGTTTACTCATCCATTGCCAGCCTTAGGCGCAGTATGAACGCTATCACGCCGGCCGAGCCGACAGGTATTGAATTTTTTAAACCAGATTGATCCAAAGATACAGAAGAAGTGATAAATAGACTCAGTGACGAACACGACCACTGATAAAGTACATCGAAACTGATTTTTAACAACGCATGCGCGCTACCGGAATTTGCTGATCCCTGCTCACAGCAGCGCTTGGGTCGTCTGGTCAGCCCGCCCTGAGAAACCATTCACACATGAGCAGATAGCGAAAAATCGGAAAACGATAATTAGCCTGGAAAGTGAATCAGCTTTATTTTAGAAAAAAACATTACATTGAGTCCTATGTTAGCTAGCGTACAGAAGCGTAGTCATGCCAGCATTACAATACATTTAACCTCACGCAAGTTAATGAGGCGGCCTGTAGCACACGAACCGACCCTGGTACTTTTTGTAGAGAATTAACTTAATATTGAGGAATTCATCATGAATAAGGACCAAGTGAAGGGTGAAGCAAAAGATACTGCCGGCAAAAATTAATGTAATAACGCACTACGGATAAGTTCAACTCAGCAGTTTTGTGGAAAACCAAACTCAGATTGACCGGGATATTGAAGTTCCACAGAAAATCAAGGGTGTAAAAAACATCCCCGATGAAATGAGCATCAAGCAGTAGAAATTCAATTCAAACCTAAAAAGGAGCCGCAAAATGAACTGGAATCAAATAGAAGGTAATTGGAAACAATTCAAAGGTAAAATCAAGGAACAATGGGGCAACCTCACGGACGATCATCTCGACACAATTGCCGGGAAGCGCGATCAGCTGGTTGGCCGTATTCAAGAATCATATGGAATCAGTAAGGAAGAAGCGGAAAAGCAAGTTGGTGAATGGGAAAGAAACCTTAAAGATTAAATAGTGCTCCTCTCCTGTGTAAAACAGAGCAGTATGTTGCGCAAGCGACATACTGTGCAACCAATTTTTATGGTTATTTCATTTCCAAATCAAAAATGGCGCGAAGGCGAGCCGCAGACAGTATCAATAATACGGCATGGTGAAGCCGACAAAATCAGTTTTGATTTACAAATGGAATTAACCAAGCGAAGTCTGCGTATAAGGGAAGTCATAAACAAATTCTGTTTTGTTGGCCGATAGCAGTTGGCTTTGCGTCTGCAATAAAATTTTTCGCGAGACTTTCTAAGGGGTAGTAATGTAACGTGAGTTCGACATAAGAATCATCAAATCACGACTGGAAGAGCTTGAGGGAGCCTGATATTAAGTGAGGGTTTCTTCTCGCGAAAGGTGTAAGCCACCAATCCGGCTATCAGATTAACAAAAAAGTTAACTGGGCTGCGATGGCGGGAGTGCTCGATTTGCGAGATATTCTTCAATTGGTCATTGACGCTCTCAATGATCGAACGTTTACGTAGCAGCAGCTTGTCAAACAACGGCAACAGCTTGTTTTTCATGTTCTTGCGTACTTTGGTGATGAGCTGCACACCTTGCTCGCGGAGTTGCTCAAAGAGTGATTGCGAAATGTAGCCCCGGTCACCGAAGAGTTTGCCAAACAAGGAGCGGGTCACCTCTGGTACCGGGTCACGGTCATCCACATTGCCCGCCGTTATTTTTACCCCTGGCAATTCTCCCTGGTCATTAATGACCAGGTGCAGCTTGAATCCATAAAACCAACCCATGCTGGTCTTTCCCCGGGCAGCAAACCCTGCCATTACTTGATGAGACCCAATACGGCGATTATGGCACACACTAATCTTAGTCGAATCAATGAAACTGATCCCACTACATTGCCCAAAGCGACTGGTCAGAAAACAGCACAAAGGCACCAGGCTACCTTGCAACAGCTCCACAAAGCGGTGGTAACTCACCAACCCTGGAAAATAATCACGCTGATACCTCAACACGTAATTCAGGTAATAGTGTTTAAACGTCCGGTACCCGGATAGATGAAACCCGACCATGATGGTCATGATTTCGCTTAGACACAGCGCTCCTTGCCGCCGACGCTGTTTCAGCGATGACTCTAATAAGTGCTGCTCCCATTGCGGCTCAAACTCTTTACAAAATTCGTCACTCTCACAAAAAATCGTTGTAGTATCCATGGAAATCTGACTCCTCTCATGATGAAATTCTTTTGCAAAACCATTTCATCATAAGGAATTCAGGTTTCTTTTACAGCTTTTCTTATGTCGAACTCACGTTAATGTAACGTGAGTTCGACATAAGAATCATCACACTACGGCTGGAAGGATATTAGAAAATCTAATACTAAGAGATGGTTTCTTCTCTCGGAAGGTGTAAGCCACTAGCCCAGCTATTATTTAACAAAGAAATTAAATGGGCTGCGATGGCGGGATTGCTCAATTTGCGGGATATTTTCAATTAATCGTTGACAGTCTCGATAATTAAGAAGAGAAGGGTAGAGGCCAGGCCGCAAATCAAAAATTCCTGTTCTTGCGAGCAATAGCTCTAATCATCGTTAGGTGCAATCGGTAAAATTTTCCGCTTCCTCGCTGGCTGTGTAAGTACTCAAGGGACAGATCTAGAATATAAATTCTTTCTTCTAGGCCTGTTTTTAGGTACACATATCGCTATGTTTTCCTCAAACTGTTTGAACTTTCATAAGGCTACATCCTCAATAAAATATAACTTAATCGATTGTTTATCAAAGGAGGATGTATGCCAAATGCTAACGACGAGACAAAAATCGATAAAGAAGATCCTTCTAAAAATCTATCAGTAGATACACCGCAAACAGGAAAAAAGCCAGGCGATGCTAGGGGAGATCCAAAGCAACAAAAACGTAATCGCGAAGATTTAAAAGTAGGAGAAGACCATCGCACCGAGAAAATGCGAAAGGGTAACCGTGGTACTTTTCCTTGATTCCCCGATGTAGTGCACGTAAATTTTAGTTATCCGTCATAGTGCCTTCACTAAAAGAGACTTACTCATTTACTTATTTACCTAAAAATTAATTTATCCAGATACTGTTTAACATTAATAGGATGATATAAGTCTCTTCAATATGAATATTAACTGGAACGAAATTTTTGGCATTACCGTTTCTCCGTTAGAGCTTGTGGTACGTGGTACTGCCATCTACTTTTTCCTTTTTGTTATTTTCCGGGTGTTGATTAAACGGCGAGTCGGTTCAATCGGAATGGCTGATATCCTTATACTTGTCATTGTTGCAGATGCGGCTCAAAATGGTATGGCTGGTGATTATCGCTCAGTAAGTGAAGCATTTATCCTTATCGGCACTATTATTTGCTGGAATCAGTTTCTCGATTGGCTTTCTTTTCATGTGCCACAACTTAAATCAGTGTTAGAACCGGCCCCTCTCTTACTTATAAATAAAGGCCAGATTCTTTGGCGCAACATGCAAAAAGAATATATGACAGAATCAGAGTTACTTTCTAAATTGCGTGAGCATGAAATTACCGATCTAAAAGAAATTGAAAAGGCATACATGGAATCTGACGGGCAGATTACAGTTTTAAAGAAGAAACCCTAACTTTCCCTTCTATTCTTTAAATGCGCGCACTGAGTTTAAAGCAATTGAATCCTGCCATCATTCTGAATATTTTTATTATTTAAAATAGCAAACATGATATCGGCAAGATATTCGGTCGTTGGTTGACTTAAGTGTAAACCATCCGGTACAAGCTCTCCCATTGAATATCTGCGCCCTTTAATTTCAAGGAAACCCTCTCTGAGTACTTGGCGGTGCAGTTGATCAAACGGCATGAGAAAACATTGCTTATAAGAAGCGCATTTTGCCACAATTTCCTGATTTAACCGGGTACGGTTAATTTGTTTTCCTGGCAGGAGTTCGGGAATTTCGCCTAATACAATAGGCACATTCAGATTTGATGCCTGACTCATCATACTTTCCAATGCTTGAATACTATTGCTGATTTCGGGCAAAGTTGAATCCCAGAAAAAGAAATCAACAGCAATAATAATGCTTCGATCCTTGAAATCATTAGGCTGAATTTTTTTGATTACTTCTCGACCAGGCTGGCCGCCGAAAGCGATGGTTTTAATATTCGATTTTTCAGTATACCGTAAAGCAAGAGTCTTACCAGGGCTTAATGTTCCCCAATCTGCACTTACGCTTGCCCCCGTAATAAGTGGCTTTTGCAGAAGTTCTGCTGATAAGGCGTTCTTGGATAAAGCCGATACCTGAAAGAAGATCGCCACCATTGCAGTTATTATTATTTTCTGAAAAATGTTCATAAATAACTTTCACTGATCCGTTAACTTTTTCAGTATAAGAAATAAGCCTGATTACCATTGAGAGTGCTCGCAATAGAGAGTTCAATCAATTTACAACTTATTATTTTTTTCAACTGAGAAAACCAAAATTTTCTTCACTTACATCTTCAGGTTGGCTCGGGTCGCGAATAAAGAAAAAAATAGAGATACTAAAGCTAGAATACCAATTTTTTATTCTAAACCTGCTCTTTAAGCAGGATCCCTTAAATACGCTAATAATATGACGAACAGTATAATTTAATGAAGATCTCCGCAACGAACGCTGCAGAGATCCGGCTATATTTGTTTTGTATAAGTTAAGCTTGCTGAATAGAAGAAGCTAATTTCTTAGCGCCATATCTGGCGCCAAAAATGATTGCGATTAAGGCTACAATATAGCTTAAAAACATTAACCAGAGAATTCCAGCTGCGTACCCTCTGGCTTCATCAGCTTTTCTCTGGATGTCTTTACCAATTTTATCTGCTTTGGTTTTTACTGAACTGACCAGTTCGTCGATTTCTTTTTCATCTAAATCAGTATTACTTGCAATAATCTCTTTCGCCTCCTGCTCATCACCTCGTATGAGTGCAGTCGCGATTAAACCTAAAGCTTGTGGATCAATTTGTTCGGCAGCTTTCTCTAATTTTTTTTCATCTTGAGAGGCTCCTTTCCTAATCCCTTGTTTTATTGAGGCGATTAAAGGCTGTAAAGAAGAAGGTAATTGTGATATTGCTCCTTCTTTATCGGATGAAAATGCTTTCGTTATATTCGTACCAGCTGTAGCTGTGGTTTTTATTGCCCCGGCTGCAGAACTCAACAAACTGTTAACGCCCATGGAGGCCAATATAACGGCAATAACAATGGTAATAGACCACACCACTACGCCATGCAAGGTAGCTGCACGCTGATCAATATGACCCGAAAGTTTACCAGCCAGGATGCCGCCTAAAAGATACACTACCCAGGCAGTCAAAATATACCATCCATATAATGCAATACTAACGGTTAGTGTTTCTGATTTGGTATCGATATGCTTGATTTCTGGAACCTCGACAATACTGAAGCCAATCGCCGCGCTGAGAGTGAATATTAACCAGCTTAAGGCATAAATAAAAACCAGGCTCGCAAAAACAGCGCCCCAATTAATGGTCCACCAATCTGTTTGTGAAGATAGCACTACGTTTCTTTGTGTATGAGTACTCATAGTAATTTCCTTTTAGGCTTAGTAGTGAATGAAGAGTAATGCCAGGATTAACCAACACATCATTATTTGTGTTGGCACAAAAAATAACGAGCAGATGAATCTGCTCGTCGTTGTTATTGCTGGTTAGCGATTTTTATGGCTTTGGCTGCCTGCTTTAGCATGCTGCTCAGATGTCCCGCCACGGGTAGAGGAAGATGATTCATCTTCATCCTCAGAGCGGCCTTTGCCACCTGACTGTCCACCTTTACGACCTGCCTCACGTGCCTCTTCCGAGCTAAACTCATGGGCTGTACCTTTTTCATGAGCAGCATGCCCTCCTTTCCTGCCCGCTTCACGCGCCTCTTCAGAAGTAAACTCATGAGCGGTACCCTTCTCGTGAGCCGCACGGCCCGCCTCGCGTGCTTCTTCTGAAGTGAACTCATGCGCAGTGCCCTTCTCGTGAGCTGCACGGCCGCCCTTGCTCGCAATTTCACGCTGTTTTTCTTCGTCCATAGAAGCAAAACCACGCTGGCTGGTGCCCTTATTGTCCTCATCCTTTCCTTTATTCGTAGGCATAATTGCTCTCCTATTTAGTCATTTCAAAAAACACTTATGATGTGTTTGGATTCTTTATCTCCGGTTTGATAAAACCAGGAACATCTTTAGCGTACGCTTCGCAGCGAGCTTTCTCTGTGCGCAAGCGTACATACGCCTAAAATTAAAGCTTGAATGCAGGACGAGTTATTCTCAAGGAAACAAAAAAGGACGGATTGCCACGACGATAGCGAGTACTCCAATTTCTGATAAGAGCATTCTACTGGGACCAGTATGCGCATGGCGGTAGAATATATACTATGCCGAATGCAGGTTGCCCCTGCTTGACTTACCCGAGGAGGTTGTACATTTCCGGGTCAGGTGCGAATAAAGAAAAAAATAGAGGAATGAAAGCTAAGCTAGAATGCAAATTCTTTAGACTAGGCCTGCCCATTAAGTACCTCTTATAAAGGTGCAAATCTTGCATTGTCAAATACAAAAAAATATTGCATTGCAAGATTTGACATCTTTGTATGCAATGAGGTTAACCAAGCCGGTATTCCAGCTTTTCAGGCTTTCGCTCACACGGTCACCCCTCATTGGAATGGGATTATTCACCTTGTTGAATCCTGTCTGACCAATGGCATTCTTGAGAACATCAATAACAAGATACAGCTTACCAAACAGCGCGCCAGAGGCTACCGGAATATTAACAACTTTATCAATATGATTTATTTTTATGTAGAAAGCTTCAGCTTACTTACTCACGGTATTTCAACTTGAGGAGTTAAGGAAGGATTACTATTTTTCAGATCTTGATAGAATTCACCTTGAATTCGTTCAACATAATCAATTAAGTTGTTTTTTGACAAACCATGTTCCTTAAGGGGGGATTCAATTGGACAGCCGATAATATTAATTAAGTGACCGAAGGCACAAGCATCCAATGTAGTAGGTTGATGCCCTAGAAAATACCGCTTACTCCCCAGACTTGCTGATAACGCATCAATATCTAGTTTACCTAATGTAAAAATTTCTTCTGCTTGATGCCTGCCAGTACCATGACCATAAATTTGTCGTTTGATTTTTGGACGCCATCTATTTGCAACAATATCCCGAATAATGGGAGGTAGCCCACCAAAAATTGCTTTCTTGTTAATTTGCCAATTTTCATCTGTATATTGCCAACGCGAATAAAGCAAAATCCAGAACAAATGTTCATCAAGCAAACGTTGCATCGCTATGGCTCCTGCCAATTCCGCCGCACTTCGTCCTTCGTCCAAATCTTTGTAAATTGATTTAAGGTAATTAATGATAAAACGAGAATCGCCTATTGCTTCATTGTTATCCTGAATGTAGGGCAATTTACCTTTGGGAGTACTAAAAGGTAGTGCCGGTTTGATTTCATATTCAATACCAGCCATGCGTAGATACGTTTCGATTTTGCAGCAAAATGGGCTTAAGTTTGGAATTCCCCAGGTGCGTTCAAATTGATAAAGTTTTATCATGCGATTGATCCTTGCCACAATTAATATTAATATTACGAGTTACTTGCATAATGCAAGTTAATATAACTTATAAGTTTGCTAACTACAAGATATAAAGCTTTCCTTTTATTTTCAGGAAAACTAATTTATGAATGATGAAATGGATAAATCGATTTTTGAGCGGTCATATTGCCCAATTACGTGCTCACTCGATCTTCTGGGCGATAAATGGACTTTACTGATTATTCGTGATCTGCTATTAGGTAAAAAACGCTATCAAGAATTTCTGGAATCTCCAGAACGCATTGCTACTAATATATTGTCAGACAGATTAAAGAAGATAGAAACTGCCGGGCTTGCCATTCAACAAGCATATCAACAGAAACCAATTCGATATGAATATGTTTTGACAAAAAAAGGAAAGGATCTTAAACCTGTACTTCAAGCTTTAGTTCAATGGGGTAAAACATATTACCCTGGGACTAAAGTTTTTGAAGCTATTGATCGATGAGTAGCAGGATAAGTAAGAATCAAGCTGAGCAGATTTAATTAATAGTGGCTTCCTCGGTATTCAAGAAATTTGCCTGATTTTCTAGAGAGATGAGATCTGCTTAACCAAAACACTCATTCCATTTTTTTAATACATTAATTTTTATCGCTCGTCCAAGCAACACGTGGAGTCACAGATACATATACTAAAATTTCTTTGCTCAACATATAATGACTTTTAATTAACCCAGCAAATTATTGAAAATATCTTAGGGTCAGAACGTATATTTGACGTTCTCGTTTTCTCTTTTCCGCCTGTTTCACAGCTCAACTCACGGTAGCATAGCTCACACCAAAATGCTCACTTACTTGAGCAAGCGTACAGTGTCCGCTTAAATACGCCTGAGTCATACCTTCATCACGATTTTTATAGCGATCAACAAAGTAGCTCAGTGGTTTGACGGGAGCTTGTTTTTGCTTTCCGGATATGTCCTTTGAGTGATTGTTCAGGACTGAGTTTATGCTACATGTCATTGACAAAATCATCATCAGCCAAATAAATCTGGTTCTTCAACCATTGCCAAGGGGGAGGGTTGTTCTTTACCGGCTTTAACAAAAGCTCGATAGTGTTGTGGCGCGACGCGCTTTATTTTGTCAAATCCAGCGAGGATCCATTCAGTAGTTAAACAGGCATCATCCTAAATTCCTCTTTTAACCCGAATTGGAAGCCAAATGAAAGGTTGGCAAATCGAGAACTGGTGGATTTTTTGGTCCGGCTGCAAAGATTTTGTCGATAATGTAGCGTACCAAGGTAGGCCAACGTTCCACTTTTGGCAACTGAGGCGCATTTGCTAGAATGAAATCAAAACCCTTACGGATACTGCTGATCATTGTTTTGATTTGATCACCCGCCTCATGAGTTAATGTAAGCAATAGTCGAGATTGACCTGCATGTCGAGTCAGACGAGCAACCCCATTTAGTAGTAAAGGGCGACTGGTAATTGCTTCCAGATGTGTTTTGGGGTGTGCCAGGCGAACATACCCGCTCCACCAGTTATAAATGAGCGCGACTGCTCGTGCTGAGAGGTTACAGCGCTCCAGGTCATGAGTGGTATAGCCACCCCAACCCCATTGGTTTTTCAACTCATCAAAGCCATTCTCGCAATCTGCCCGATCCCGATACCATTGACCAAAGGCTTCCAATGAATAATCAGCACTGGTCACTAAAACAGCCTATTCCCATACTTTGATCTTATCTAGATGGTCAACGAAGTGCAGGGTTCCCTGTTGAGTATCAGCATTCATTTCGACTGCCAGATTGTTTTTGACTTGACGCCGCAGCACCACTATCCGCCGCGCGCGACTCCAGCCTGCCAATTGGATTTGATCCTCTACTGCGTTAAAGCCTTGCCCCACAGGCTGCCACTGGTTTTGCTGCCATTTCCGCTCGATCAAACGTTTAATTCCAGCAGTCTGGCGCAGTTTGAACAGATAACGCTGATTAATCTGTTCCATTCCAGCCATCACGCCTTCATTGCCAAAAGCACTGTCGCCACGCACCAACGCAGGACGCTTTTCAAGAGCCAAGTCTTCGATTAACTGCCGCAGACGGGGTAGGCTATGTTTGGCAGCATGAGATTTACCGCTTTGCACTTCAACATCAAGCACCAGACGAACATTGCTAATCCAATACGTATGCAAGGTGTGGCTTGGCCGTCCCGGCTTGCTAGGATTGTAGCCGATCTCAGCACCTGTTTGACGGCCATATAACAGCTTGACGCTGCTATCAGCGTCAAGAATCCAGGCAGTATTCAAGGCCTCACGAGTACTCTCGCTGAGCGCTGTATCCATCCAGATCGTACTCTTCATCAGTTGAGCCAGGCAGACAGCACGTTGCGATTCATCGCAACGTTTGGGTAAACCTGGCGCAAGCGCACTCAGCGCGCGACGCAAGCTCTCATCGCTGACAATCTTGCCCATGCCAAGTATCTCAGGAGCCACTTCGTCTCCTGGTAGCCCGGCGATGTGGGCATAGCGTCGCTGCCCATCAAGAATGGAGAGCAACCAGGTACCCAGTAAATCAACCACAGCAGGCGCATTAGGACTCGTGTAAGAAAGCGGGCATCCTTCTACCCAACGGGCAAATAAGCCGGTAACTTCCAGGAATTCAGAAAAAAATGCCAACTGACCCATGGCTGTGGCACTTCCGTTTTCATCCCAGCGCACGTGAAATCGACCACCAGGAGTCGACAAACACATCTCCTCTGCAGATTGCTCCATCTCCTGCACGGCGTTACTTACCGCCTTTGCCGCTCCTTTTTCCTCAAAATCCTTTTCACCCATTGGGTGACTCCTTTATTCAGCCATAAAGCCTTGACAGTACTACGTTTTCGGTTGTTTTTATAGGTTCAACTGAGGAAAATAGGATCATTTTTCTCATATCCAGCCGTTGCGCGATAACTGCTCCAGCGCCACGCTTTAGCACTTAGCACCATCTGCGCATTCTATGTAACTTTAAGCTTGTTGAAGATTAAAATATCAGGATACTGATGATAATTGTAAGGCCTGACCCTAATAGTTTGCTGATTTGCAGGCGAAGGCTGGAAGCACTAACAAGGAAATCAAGATGATCAAAGTAAGCCCGATGGACAATAGCAACCCCATGCTGGCCAATCCTAAATGAGGTGAGAATGCCATGCTGACAAAACTGCAAAGTGTAGTCAAATTGCCTAAAATCACACCTCTTGCCGTACTCGTTTTTAATACATCCTGTTCCTTATTTGGCATGGAATGAAGTCGATGCATAATGTAAATACCGCTGTTCACACCCAACCCCAATAACAAGGGAATGACGATAATATTGGCAAAATTGAACGCAATATCCAGCAGGACTGTTGATGCGCCTATAAGTATCGCCATTATCAGCAACGGCAGCAGAATAAGAACCGTATCTTTGAGGCTACGATGCATGACCAATACAGCCAGAAAAATGGTGGTCAGTGCATACATTAGCGCATCCTGAAAGGCTGATACTACGGCATTACCAGATTCCAGGTAAATTACGGGCAAATCCGTGGCATGAGGTGCCACCGTTCTTACATCGGCGATGAAGTCTTTGAGATTTTCTTGATCGTTGAGGTTTTTCTTGGGAAATATTTGGATTCGGTAAATTCCCTCAGGGTTCAGCCAGCGTTCTGCCAAATCCCCGGGTAATTTATTCAGTGTGACGATGTCTGCTTGAAGACCCATCAATAGCCTGTTCATAGATTCATTCAAAGTACCCAATAAATTCCATTGTAACTGCGTTAATCTTGCCGCCCGCTCCTCTAAAGGCAGTTTTCCTAAAACCTCCATCAAACGTTGCAAGTCACCATGAAGCCGATGCAAATTTTCTGCTCGTGGTTTTGATGGATTTGCAGCCAAGCTTCTGTCAGTACTGGCAAGAAAATTCCTCAATGACTGTTCATTTCTTTCTAAGCTATCTTCTATCAATGGAGGGAAAGAGGTTATATACAGGCCCAATATTAAAGAGAGATCCTGCATGATTATCAGTTTTTCTTCCTGATTATTTGGCAAAAAATTGAATATGGTAACAACACTTTCGACGGAATCTAGTGTCTCCAACTTCTGTACGGTATTAAGAACTTCCTGCTTGCTGTTAGCCAGAGTTGTCAGTGTTAAAGGAGATGAGTTTTTTGTTTCCAGCAACTCCCTAAAAGTAGAGAGGGATTCGCTTTCGGGATCTCGTAGATTAAGGGGATTAAAATCGAACCGTACTTGAGTCAATAACATAGCACCGGCCAAGGTGAGTACTAATGCACTCCACTTGATAGCTATCCGATGTTGAATCGGAAAATGATAGACCCATTGAGGAAAGATATTTTGCTCTGCTTGTACCTTGGCTGGATTTAGCGGAAACAGTATGAGTAATGCCGGCAACATTATCAAAGAAACGATTAAGGCAATAACTATTCCTCCCCCAGCAATTACACCAAGCTCGGAAACACCGACGTAAGCAGTGGGTATAAAAGAAAAGAAGCCCGTTGTCGTGGTAATGGCACAAAGTGTGATCGAGGGCCCAACTTTACGAATGGCTTCTGCTAGTGCCTGGGCTTGGGTAAGATTCTGCTGTTGCAATTCCCGATAGCGTAACAAAATCTGAACGGTGAAATCGTCGCTGATACCAATGTACAAAACAGCAAAAGAAATAGAAATCAGGTTGAGATGACCCACAGCAAGTGTAGCGAAGCCTGCGGTGAGCGCCAGACCGATGACCAGCAACGTGAAAGTTATCAACACCAGCCTCACAGACTTAAGGCCAATCAATAATAAAAGGCAGACCAGGAGCAAAGAAATCGACGAGGCAATCAGCGTACTCTGCTCTATACTTTCCAGCTCATCATTTTCTAGCACCACTTCCCCGGTAAGCCTGACCCGTACATCGGGAAATTGTGTTTTTGCTGTTTTGACGATGGTGCGGATACTATTCAGCGCCACTTCTGAAGGTTGTACAGCGGTGAAATCTAATTTCGGTTTGAGTAGCATATAACACTGCGTGCTCAGCAACGCTTCATTCTCTCCAAATATCAATTGCTGCCAGGAAAGCTGATAATTTTCATCTTTAATAACTGCTTGTATCCCATTGCTGATTTTTTCGAGCAGCGGATTCAGATCCACTGGTAACTTCTGATCTTCGGTGGTTGTTGTGATAGCTCGCTCTATAATAGAAAATAGGCTGCTCAGACTATTGTCATCAGCCAGAACACCAATAAAGGGCTGGGCTTCTGCCAAGGTATTGACCAATTCATGAAGTTTTTCGAGATCGAGGTAAAGCAGACCATGACGTTCGAAAAATTTCCCTTCTCCAGGAATGAAAATTGACTGGATGTTTTGTGTGTCTTGAGAGAATTTATTTTTGAGGTAGTTGAGCGCCTCGCTCGTTCTTTCAGGTATCGGCGCATCTATGACAACCAAAATAGCTTCGTTATCCTGCGGAAAAGCTTTAAGAAAGCGCTCTCGATCTTGAAGGAAAGGTAATTTATTAGACAGGATCTTAGTCGTATCTGTATCGATTCTTAAATTGTGCACAGCATAGTAGACACTGACCACACATAGCATAAGCATAAGAAAAATCAGTGTCTTAGGAAACCGTAAAAGCCAATTTTCTAGCCACTCTAGAAAATTTACTAAACGTGCACCCATGTTCTTTATGTATTCCTTTATCTTGTGTAGTACAACCGCTTGCCAACAGCAGCCTAAAGGATGGCTCAATTGAGCTAATATCTACATGTTAAATTTAATCCATCCATTTAAATATTTTCTGTTGTAACAGATTTGAAAAAACCAGCTGAATTTTTTTGATTTAATTTATAGCTGCTTATCTTTGATCTGGCTGATAAGCATGCAAAATCCGCTCTAAAATTGCAGAAGCTAAGGCAATATTTCCTGTCAAAGTGTTATCTTATCTTGTCCACAAAATAGATTAATAGTTCGAGCAAACAACTCTTTTTCGACAGCTTTTGCATAACAAATTGATCTACCCTTTTGTTATTGACAGTCTACAGCCTGAACTATCTTGTACGGTATTTAGAGCTAGTCGTTTCTTCCGCGGTCTTTTGGAAAATTTTAATTAAACCGAGTAATGATTACACCAAACTCTTTCCTGTTCACGGTGAGCTTGTCGGGCTGCTAAGAAACTGACATCGGCCTTCAACAAGCTCAGGCCGAACGGCGATTATGTGTAAGCGCTCAACAACACCACATGTCATTCTCTCTGGCTTAGTGATTTAATGAGTTTTTGTGTTAACGGCAGTAATTCACGATACAATTATTGGGCCAGGGGGGAGTATAATTAGCGTATCTTTAAGCTATGCAGATGGATGCAGTCCATTGAGTGCAAAAAGGGGTCAAGTCTTGCGATACAATATCCTTTGCAGATTTCCTATTGTGGCTACAACCGCGCACTTTAACATTCCACTCCAGTTGGATGCTCCGCCCCTTATTATTTATGCATGGGCTAATTAACCTTTAATTCTTTCACAAAGACGATGAATTCGAGATCATCTCGAAGCGGAATACCGAAGCGTTCGTTGCCATATGGGAACGGACGACGTTCGTCGGTTCGACGATATCCACGGCGCTCGTACCAAGCGATTAGCTCGTTTCGAATTGAGATGACGTGCATTTGCATAATGGTACAGGCGAGCCGGTGTGATGCGAATCGCTCAGCTTCCATAATGAGGCGTTTCCCGAGGCCCTGCGCCTGCAACTCCGGTTTCACGACAAACATACCGAAATAGCAGACATTGGCATCGCGTTTTTCTAGATGGACGCAGCCAATGATTTCCTCATTGCGCTCGGCGAGGAGAATGCATTGATTATCAGCGGACAAGATTTCCTCAATCTCGGATGTGTCTGTGCGCTGGCCGTCAATAAAGTCTGCTTCAGTCGTCCAGCCGTGACGGCTGCTATCCCCGCGGTAAGCAGAATTTACCAGCGCGGCGATGCGCGCGGCATCGTGCAATGACCCCTTACGCAAATGCATGCAAAATATCCATGCGATACTTATACCATTGATGCGCTCGGTGTATCGTCAAGACGCCGCACATGTTCCGTCGCGTGCTCAATCGAGATCCTGGAACTTGCATAACATCTTTTATCAGATCCATTGGACGTTTCCTTAAAACCTGGCATTTAAATTTCCTTTTTCCTCTTATATATTTTTAATAATAGTACACACCGGATAACCATTACTCATTCTTAAGATAAAGGAGTTATCTATTACCTTATTCAAGAAATTCAGGATGTAGAATTATTAATTTGCAGCCAGCAATCATTCATGACGATCCCTGATTATCAAACCTGCATGCTACCACTCCTGAAATATATAGAAGACGGAAAAGAGTATTTAATGCGTAAGGCTATTGATTCGCTTGCAAATCACTTTCAACTAACACCTGCTGAGCGACCAAAATTACTACCGAGCGGCCAGCAAACGATATTTCACAATAGAGTTGGCAGGACAAAATCTTATCTTAACGTGAGTTCGACATAAGAATCATCACATCACGATTGGAAGAGTTTGTGTAATATCTTAGGGTCAGAGCTTGCATTTGACATCCCTGTTTTTTTCGCCTGCTTCACAGCCCGACTCACGATAGCATAACTTATACCAAAATACTCTCTTACTTGAGCGAGCGGATAGTGGCCGCTTGAAAACGCCTGAGCCATACTTTCGTCACGGCTTTTATAGTGATCAGCAAAGTAGCTTAATGGTTTAATGGGAGCTTGTTTTTGCTTTCTGGGTATGTCTTTGAGTGATTGTTCAGGGCCGAGTTTACGCTGAATATCATTGACAAAGTCATCATCCAAATAAATCTGGTTCTTCAATCATTGCCAGGGGAGGGTTGCTCTTTACCGGCCTTAACAAAATCCCGATAGTGTTGCTGCGCGATGCGCTTTGGCTTTGTTTTGTCAAATCCAGCGAGGATCCTTTCAGTCGTTAAACAGGCAGCGTTTTCTTCATATCCAGCGGTTGCGCGATAGCTGCCCCAGCGCCACGCTTTGGCACTTCGCACCATCTGTGCCCGCACCGGATTCAAGGCAATGTAACGCGCCAATTCCAGCAGATAGGTATCTTTCTGCACTAATATGGCTTTGAAACGGCCTTGAAATACGTGTGGCCATCACGCTGATGCTGCCGATTGAAATATTGCGTATAAGTGCCGTTGAGATACTTCGTTCCCTTGGATAGGATGGGAGAATTGGTTTCAACCAATAAATGATAGTGATTGTCCATGAGACAATAGGCATGACAATACCAGTCATAACGATGACTGTGTTCTGTAGCAACAGCAAAAACTGTTGATGATCAATATCATCATGATAGATATCTTCCCGTGCGTTTCCGCGTGCTGTTACATGTTCTATAATACAGTGCCCCGGCAAACTCAATGCGTAGCAATCTTGCTATCTGCGCATCTTATTTAGATTTAAACTTGTTGAAGATTAAAGCATTAGGGTTGTGATGCCAATTGTAAGGCCTGACCCTAAGAGTTATTGCCAACTGTACCGAAATTGTACCGAGAAATATTCAATATGAATAAGAAGGGATGAGGGGGGCGGCGAGTGCCAGTCATTGACCGAACCGAATTGTAGTGAGCCTCACATCGAAAATAAACTTTTTAGTGTTAATAGCATTTTCCACTTTTATAGTTTTGGTCATTTCTGTGCCGCTAAATATCGTATAACCTTACTTCCCTCCACTGATGGTAATTGGAGGAAGCTTTTGTACATTTTTATTGTGATTTCGCATACTTTAATTTTATCGGTTTTATTCATGACTGGTTCTTGTATCAAAGCGAGATCTTGTCCATATTTATTTAATTCTGTGTAGATAACGGGCTCAAGAATACTAGATACTTCCTCCACACTCGGAATATCTTGAGATGACACAAATGAAGTTCTAACAATATTACTCAAGGCTGCAAGACTAACTTCCCTAGTAGTATCAGAGATATATTTGGTTGAGTTTAATGTTTGCCCCATCTGTGGAAAGAGAAATGGGTAACATAAATCTTCTCCATTCTGCATTAATTCTGTCAGTTCACGTACTTTGGCTTCTGCATATTTTATCGCTGCTTCGTCAGACGCATTTGGCAAATGTTTTTGAACAAATGTTGGAATCATGTTATGGAGGGCTGCCATAGCCTCCTCTTTGCTCTGACCTTCTTTTATTACTTGATAGAATTCATTTTTTATTCTGTTATAGCTTTCTGTGTCGTACCATTTTATTAATTTAAGCGCAGAATGGTCTAGAAGCTTCTCATTAGAGGTAGTTGTTGTGGAGGATTCGGCTTTAATAATTGGAAGAATGAATGCCTGTGATGCTCCGAAAGATAAGATCATCGTTACTATGAAAATAATATAGTAAAGATGATTGTTATTCTTACTGTTGCGATAAGCTATACTGGCAACACCTGCCGCAACAATACCACAGCAACCCACAATGACAGCATTTAACCAAGCCATTTATTCTCCTTTTTTTCATCTTAGATAAGATTTATCTATTAACTATCAAATGAAAATTTTGAATATAAGTGCGTTATACTTAGGATAAGTATTTTTTTCTATAATTCAACAAAAAAATGTAGGAAAAATTATGAGTGTCGTAAAATAACGACAGCGCTCTGATCAATAGGGCACCTCTAAAAATTCAAGCTATAAAATGAGGCGCGTTAGGAGAAAGTAGTATTTTCTTGATTTGTCCAGGATAACACGTTGTTTAAAATGTATAATAATGAGATTATGCTCCCCGATATGAGTCCTCACCATGCAACTCGGTTTTTTTGACCTTGACAATCGATATGCTCAGCTAAGTAAGTTAAATGATCCGCTTGAAGAGCTGAATCGCATAATCGATTGGAATCTATTCGCTGATCTTCTTGCAGAGACAACGACGAAGCCCCGGAAAAGTGAAGCAGGCCGCAAACCCTTTGATCGGGTGATGCTATTCAAAATGCTGGTATTACAAAGAATGAATAATCTGTCGGATGATCGGCTGGAGTATCAAGTCCGGGACCGGTTGAGTTTCATGCGGTTTTTGGGACTTGGTCTGGCAGGGGTAGTGCCTGACGCAAAGACCATGTGGTCGTTCCGGGAAGAGTTGAAAGAGAACCATCTGATGGATCGTCTGTTTGCAAGATTCGATGAATGTTTACGAGAGTTGGAGGTAGAACTGAAGTCAGGTCAGATCATTGATGCGACCTTTGTGAGTGTGCCTAAACAACGCAATACACGTGAAGAAAACAAGATGATTAAAGAAGATGCCGTTCCGATTGAATGGGGACAGAATCCCCACAAACTGGCGCAAAAAGACATTGATGCGCGTTGGACGAAGAAGAACAGCGAATCATTTTATGGTTACAAAGATCACGTCAATATGGATCGCGATACCAAGCTGATAACCACATGGGAAGTTACTTCAGCGCAAATTCATGACAGTCAGGTTTTGGAAGAAGTGCTGCAATCCCCTGAAGTGGGAGGCGCAGATATTTATGCGGACTCAGCATACCGCAGCAATGCACAGGAAGAAAGTCTGGTCACCTCAAAATACACGAGTCAGATTCACGAAAAAGGCGCTCGCAATCATCCCCTCACGCAAGCACAAAAATCCAGTAACAAAGAGAAATCACGGGTGCGTGCACGAGTCGAGCATGTGTTTGGTTCGATGACGAATGAACTGGGCGGAATCACGATTCGTACCATAGGTTATGGGAGAGCAAAAGTACAAATAGGCTTACTCAACCTCGTCTATAACATCAAGCGTGTAGCGACGCTGATTCGAAAAGGGTATTTCAGTTTCGATAGGGTTAGTGCGCCCGAAATGGCTTAAAGGGAGCAAAAACGAGAAGATAACAACCCGAATCACCTTGAATTTAGAAAAATTTAATTATTGGACAGAAAAACTTTGAGAATCAAGTGAAATTGCCCTCCTGGTTGAATTGATTTGCTTTTTTTAGGTATTTTTAGAGGTGCCCAATAGTTTAATAGAAACTATTTTGTAACATCCTCCCAGAACGGCTTTCAGAATTACCTGCTGCCTATAAAAATTTGCCCTAATTTTTACTGCTTCAATTTCCTCATTACTCTGTTAAATCTGTTTTCCGGCTTTTTAAACTTGAAACAAGCTGGCATGCATGAATAACTACCTCTGCTATAAGTCTTACTTAGGAGGGGTAGATGGGGGTTAGAGCTACTTAGCCTATTCTTCATTCGGCACCGAAATTTTCTTTAAGAAAATATAGTGTTTTAAACTATTTCAATATCAATTGAATTAGCTTAAAAAAATCTTTTATACCAATATAGAGATGAGTCCGCCCAGTAAGCTAAAGCCAGCGGAGCATTTCAGCCTTATTCACTTCAGAATTATCAGTAAGGTGCCTCAACAATCGCTTTAAGAATTGCAGGATGAGATAATGCTCAACCAAACATGAGAGAAGTATGTTGACTGCCTCACCTTTGTTTAAAATATGCAAATCTAATCGAGCCTAATTTTATTACTGTATTATTTAAGGCACAAAAAAGGTAGATACATCAATGATATGCTACTTTACACTGAATCCTGACTACCTTTTCAGAGTTTCTATCCATTATTTTTAGATAGAATTCAATTAGAGTCTACAAAATAATTGAATAGCTTATCTGGATTAATCCTCGTGTTTAAGACCTTTAGCTCTATCGTTCAGAAATGGTGAAGATTTTAATTCCCAGTTCATAGAGTTCCCACGTTGTTCAAGAACAGCTGAGTAAATCTCATTCTGATATTCAACACAAGGTACAGACAATACGCCATTCTCAAATGTGGCAATGCATTGGCCTACATTTAAGATTTGGTCTTTTAAGCAACTTGAAACATCTACAAACTTAACATCGGTTGCAGAAATTTGATTATTAAAAGTAGTAACAACTGCTGTACCGTTATTAACCAGGATATCTGTTGCAATTGTGCCTTGCTCTAGTCCAAGTACATTTAAACCTGCATTAGCAAGGCAAGAATTCGGAGTGCCATCAGTGAAATTTTTTACGAGTATTTGAGCGCCTGCTACAGAATTATCAACAATAAATACAGAATTATTTACCACTGCTACACTTTCTGCAAACGTTGATTGTGATTGTATACCTAAGGCTACTAGTGATATTCCACATAAGATTGGAAGTATATTTTTTTTCATTAAACTCTCCGATATGTAACACAAACATTTAAGATTTTTGAAAGCAATAAAAATTATCTCCAGATTCCCCTTTGTCTGAAAATAATCAGTCTATATCGGCAATAAAGTTAATAACCTTAGAATTTATTTGGCATAAATTAAGAACAGCTATTGCTTTCAATGAGCTATGAGTCTATACAAATAGCATATTTTAGGGTCAGACCTTACATTTGACATTTCCGCTTTCTTTTTTCCGCCTGCTTCACAGCCCGACTCACGGTAGCATAGCTCATGCCAAAATACTCACCTACTTGAGTGAGCCTATAGTGTCCGCTTAACTACGCCTGAGCCATATCTTCATTATGATTTTTATAACAATCAACAAAATAGCTCAATGGTTTGACGGGGCCTTGTTTTTGCTTTCTGGAGATATCTTTGAGTGATTGTTCAGAATTAAGCTTGCGTTGCATATTATTGACAAAGTCATCATCACCCCAATAAATATGGTTCTTCAATAATTGCCGGGGGGAGGATTGTTCTTTGCCGGCGTTAACAAAAGCCCGATAAGCATTGCTGCGCGACGCGCTTTGTGATGTCAAATCCAGCAAGGATCCCTTCAGTCGTTAAACAGGCATCATTTTCTTCATATTCAGCCGTTGCGCGGTAACTACTCCAGCGCCACGCTTTGGCGCTTCGCACCATCTGTGCCCGCACCGGATTCAAAGCGCAATGTAAAGCGCCAGCAGTTCCAGCAGATAGGCATCTTTCTGCACCAGGATACCTTTGAAACGACCTTGAAACACATGGCCAACACGCTGATGCTGCCGGTTGAAATATTGCGTGTAAGTGCCGTTGAGATACTTCATTCCTTTGGACAGGGTTGGAGAATTGGTTTCAATCAATATTAGAAAATATAGATAGCGACTTCTGTCTGAGTTATTACATCTCACCAAGAAGAAGCGCGTAGGCAGTGATATGGCTGCTTAAAGCATTGAAACATCAAACCAGCAAAGCACAATCTTTTCTTGGTTGAGTTTTGCCTCAAGCTTGTGGATAAAATCATGCCACCAATTGTAGTCAAACTCGGCGGTCATCACTTCATAAATAATAATTTGGTCTTTCTGAACATATCCCTTATCCTTCCAGACTCCTTCCGCTGGCGATTGCGAAAATGCGGTAACACCGTTGAATTTCTTGGTCAGCTCTTCCTTGATATCCCTGAAGAGTTTTTTCGGAAATTTCTTTCCCAAATTATCGTTTAGCGGAAGTAGGAGCTGAACAAGTTTCATGATGCTTTTCTTGTTTCGTCTTCAGCTTTCATTCTTTCTCGAATTTAGTTGCTGTTGGAATTTCTGCTGAAACTGCCTCTAGCACATTGATTCTAAAGGCGGCTAATTCAATTATCTCTACATATCTATTGGAAGCGCTGACCATAACGATGGTCTTGCCAGCCACGTGTTTTTTTATCATATTAATTTCCTTTCGGAATTAGAGTTTAAGCTTCTGAGATACAGGGCACATGGCACTGACAGAACAGTATCCCACACCCTGTATCCGGTAGATTAATTCTAAGTCACAGGTTTTAGCCACAAAAACGATAATAACCAAATCTGAAGTTTGCTGTCAAAATGGAGACTATTGGTGAAAGGTATTTATCTTCTTAGATTTCAGTTATAGTCGGCGCTCTAGCTGGAAATTAATCGGCAGTCTTCCGTTGGTATACCTCAACATCTTTCTTAACATAGATTTTTGATGGAAAAGTCTACTCTGACCCGAGAGCAACGGCGCGAGATACGCGAAATTAAACGCCAAAAGCAGCGGGAGAATAATGTTCTTAGAGCATCTAAAATGCATAAACTTAGGCTTGCTTCTAACATTCATTCTCCAGTAAGGCCGCCTGCTTTCGAGGGAATGATCTATCATATAGGCTGTTCTGGATGGTTTTACTGGCACTGGCGCAATGTATTTTACCCCGAAGGTCTGGCAACAAAGGACTGGTTTGCCCATTACGCCAAGATTTTTAAGACGGTTGAAATCAATGCGTCATTCTACTCATGGCCAACAGAAGCCACAGTGAGAAGCTGGATCAAACAGGCTGGCCTGAGAAGGTTCGTTTATTCGGTTAAGGCGTGCGAGCTGATTACTCATACGAAAAAATTCAAAGGCACGGAGGAACTGGTAAAGGATTTCGGGCACATCGCTACGATCCTTGGCGACCGGATGGGATGCTTTCTGTATCAGGTACCGCCAAGTTACCGTTATAGCCCAGCAAGACTTAAAGCGATTGTGAGCCAGCTTCAAACTGGGCAAAGGAACGTAGTCGAATTCCGCCATGTGAGTTGGTGGAATGAGAAGGTCTATACGGCCCTAAAAGAGGCCAATCTCATATTCTGTTCGTGCAGTGCACCTCGGCTGCCGGACGAGTTGATCAAGACAGCGGAGGACATTTACATTCGCTTTCATGGCAAAAAGGCATGGTATCGCCATGACTACAGCGATGACGAATTGAAGGAATGGGCCAGGCGAATTCAGCAGGTCAACGCCAAGACAGTTTGGATTTATTTCAACAATGATTTTGACGGTAATGCGATTAAAAATGCAGAATCTATGGCGCGTCTGTTGAAGAACAAGATATCAATTCCGAACCTGTAGATACCGGGCGGGAAGAATAGCGTGTGCGGGGTGAATCCCTAGAGATTGCCGTGCTTCCAAATTCGGGATGCTCTGATCAAACAAACGCTCCTGACCGTGGGCCTGTTTGCGTGGTTGTCATGGACAACGCGACTTTCCACTAACGGCAGGATATCAAAGCCACCTTTATCAATGCCGGGCATACGCTTGAATATCCTCCGTCTTATTCTCCAGACTTGAATGATATTGAGCCAAAATGGGCTCAGGCCAAAGCCATCATCAAAAAAGAAGATTGCCCCATTGGGCTGCTCTTTACCTCTTATGCGCGGCAAATAATCTTATTTGAGATCAAATATAGTTCGTTACGCTGGCCTCTTCCATGCACGTCGGATAAAAACTCATGTATAAAATAATGAAAAGTCCGCTAGCCAATCATTTTCCGAAGCTTCATGCTCTTGTTTTTTTAAACACTTTCTTTAGATCAAATTAAGGTTTTTACTTATTTCAATTTTAATCCAAAAAGTATAAATATTGATCTAATTCAGATTAAGCCTAGTATCAAGCCTCTAGCTCAATCTAACTCGTTAAAACTACAAAGAGCTAAAGCGCGTTCCTCCAGAGTTAGAACGATGGCTGAAGATCATGAATATAATGAATGAGAGAGGACAGATCCAGCCAGTGGAATCAGTGCATCATTTATTACAAGGTATGCCCAAACATTTACTGGTTTTTAAAATGCCAAATGAGAGATTTTGGTAAACCTATCATGAGCATAAATCTGTGGGAAAAGTTAAAGGACTTCAATCGCGCGTCTTATTGGCTTGGGAAAGGCAGACAGTAGTTTGTTATTAACTGAGGATCTTCTGAAGTTTATTTTATCTCATGTCGGGAGATGCGGATCATCTTACTTTAGACGTGGCAGTGCTTGCTCAGAGTTTAGAAGAGCAAGAGTTCTTTATCCAGTTAGTGCAAAGAAAAATACCTTATCGCATGAGTTATATGCTACGACAAGATTATAAGTGGCAACTCAATCAGCACAGTAGGCAGCAGTTACAAGCCATCAAGCCTGTGTCTCTGTTCTGTGCTGCCAAACTAGTCATAGTCATCAGCTATGAATTATCCTCATTGTCAGTTGAGCGCCATACCAAGCTATTGTTTTACTTTGGACAAGAGCCCGCGAATGTGTATTTCGCAAATTTCCAGCAGCAATTTCGATCGCTCCTAGAACGGACTCGAGAGGTTGCTGATTCAGATCCGTCAGTACATCCCATCTCTCCTAGAGCGAAAAAAGAGGCTGCTGGCGCGGACCTCGTGAGGAGTTCGATGCATTCCGTACGGGC
This sequence comes from Nitrosomonas communis, assembly GCF_001007935.1. Classification (NCBI taxonomy): domain Bacteria; kingdom Pseudomonadati; phylum Pseudomonadota; class Betaproteobacteria; order Nitrosomonadales; family Nitrosomonadaceae; genus Nitrosomonas; species Nitrosomonas communis. The sequence goes on along the minus strand of NZ_CP011451.1, from coordinate 1,708,069 downwards.
TACATCGTTGCAATTCGGCCCCGTCACTGATACAGCTGGCGCCACCCGAGCAAAGTCCAGTACTTCCACATCATCACTAATATCGAATGACTTCTAATCCTCTGATGGTTCCAGGTCCGGCGCTCTTAGCGGATGATGTGGTGAAACGCTACGGCGATGGCATTGCACTGGATGGCGTATCGCTTGCGGTCGTGGCGGGTGAGTGCGTGGCGCTTGTGGGAGAGAGCGGGTCGGGTAAGTCGACGCTGCTGCGGTGCTTCAACCGTATGACGGAACCGGACGGCGGGCGCGTAATGGTCCAGGGTGAGAACGTGGCCTCGCTGGATGCGGTGCGGCTGCGGCGGCGGATCGGCTACGCGCAGCAGGAGGGCGGCCTGCTGCCGCACTGGACGGTGTTGCGCAATGCATCGCTGGTGCCGTGGCTGCTTGGCGATGCGAACGCAGAAGCGAAGGGTGCCGTCGCGCTGGAGTGGGTTGGGTTAGATGCGGCGCGGTTCGGCGGGCGCTGGCCGCGTGAACTGTCCGGGGGGCAGCGGCAGCGCGTTGCCATCGCGCGGGCGCTGGCGGCGCGGCCAAAGATCGTGCTGCTGGACGAGCCCTTCGGCGCACTGGATGCTATCACCCGCGCGGATCTGCAGGATGCGTTCGGCAAACTGCGGCGCGAACTGGAGATTACAGCCATCCTTGTTACGCACGACCTACACGAGGCTGCACTGTTGGCTGACCGCATTGCCGTATTACGAGGCGGACGTATTGAGCAGGCCGCATCCTCAGAAACGCTCATCCGCGCGCCGGAGACGGAGTACGTGGCAGGGCTTGTGACGCGCTCGCGGCTGGGGATGAGATGATACGGCAGATACTTATCGTTGCGGCATTGCTCGGTATCCTCATCCCCTTCCATTCGCTGAACGGACAGGTAGTGGATTCGCGGCCGGTGGTGATCGCGTCCAAACCGTTTGCAGAGTCGTACCTCTTGGCAGAACTGTTCGCGCAGGTGCTGGAAGCGGAGGGGATCCGTGTTGACCGGCGGCCTGGGCTGGGTGGGACAGAGATCACGTTCGGCGCGCTGCGAACTGGCGCTATCGACGTCTATCCCGAGTACACAGGCACCGCGATGCTGGCTATCCTAGGCGAGCCGCCCCAGTCCGATGCTGGAGCCGTATTCGGCAGGGTGTCGCGCGAGTTCGCTGCGCGCTGGGCTGTGCGCTGGCTACCGCCGCTGGGCTTTGAGAATACTTACGTCATCGCCATGCGCAAACAGACAGCGGACGAGTACGAGCTACGGACACTCTCGGACTTGGCGCGCGCGTCGCCGCGACTGCGGGCGGGATTCACGCCTGATTTTATCGGACGCGAGGACGGGCTGGAGGGACTGCGCACGGCATACGGGCTGCGTCCAGTCTCCGTCCGGCCGCTAATGCAGGCAGTAAAGTATCGTGCGCTGGCGGAAGGCGCGGTAGACTTGATCGACGGCTATTCCACGGACGGCCTGATCGACCGCAATGGGCTGGTAGTGCTGGAGGATGACCGAGGCTTCTTTCCGCCATACCAAGCCGCCGCTCTGGTCAGTGCGCAGCTGCAGCAGGACCGGCCGGATGTCATCGCGGCGCTGACGGTGCTCAGTGGACGGCTGGACGCGCGTACCATGCGTGCGTTCAACCGCCGTGTGGAGGTTGATGATGAACCAGTGGAGCTCGTGGCGGCGGACGCACTGAACCAACTAGGACTGGGCAGAGCGGTGGGAGAGGTGAATGCGGTCCCAGCAGTGCACAGCGGATCGCTCACGGCATATTTTTGGGAACGCCGCGCTGCTCTGTCGAAGCTGGCTGGCCGCCACCTGCTGCTCGTGACGCTTTCCCTCCTGGCCGCGGTGGCAGTCGCAGTACCGTTGGGCGTCGTTCTGGGGCGGGCGCACGCCGGCGCAGCAGAGGGAACGGTGCGCGCCGTCGGCCTACTGCAGACCATTCCCAGCATCGCACTGCTGGCGTTCATGATCCCGCTACTAGGGATTGGGATGATGCCGGCGCTGGTGGCACTCTTCCTGTACTCGCTGTATCCCATCGTTCGAAACACCTACACAGGCGTGCGTGACGCCAGCCCAGAAGCTGTGGAGGCCGCTCGGGCGTTGGGTATGAGCGATTCACAGGTGCTGCGGCACGTGCGGTTGCCGCTGGCTGCGCCAGCGATTATGGCTGGCGTGCGGACCTCCGCCGTGATCGCGGTGGGGACAGCTACGCTGGCGGCATTCATTGGCGCGGGTGGGCTGGGTGACCCGATCGTGGCGGGACTCGCGCTCAGCGACACGCAGATGATCCTGTCGGGCGCCATCCCCGCGGCGCTGCTGGCGCTTGGAATAGATGCACTGCTGGCCATCGCCGAGCAGTGGGTGCGCCCCGGGGGGCTGGACCGCTGAAAGACGATGTCAGTTGAGGCGTCGAGGCACAATCTTATCGTACAGAATTTTCCCCGAGGTGGGCTAGACTCTACCTCGCGCCCGGTTGACGATATGAATACCCGCATCTCGATTTTTTCAATAGCTGATGGCGGGAAACAGATAGTTGCACACCGCGGCCGCGATGAGTATATTTTCCCATCTTTCCCGAACAGCAACAACCTTCCAGAAGTATAGCATGTCCCCTATAAATTGATTATAATTTACAGATGACCTATCCGATATCATTTCGCCGTAAAGTATTATCCGTTCGGGAGAAGGAGAACCTCTCAATCGCGCAAGTGGCGCAGCGTTTTTGCGTAGGTGTCGCCAGTGTGACGCGCTGGATCAAGACTCCCGATCCCAAGACCACCCGCAACAAGCCTGCCACCAAGATTAACCTGGAGATATTGGCGCAGGACGTCAAGAATTATCCGGACGCATATCAGTACGAGCGCGTTCGAGCGTACCAGGCGTCTGGGAGTCAGCAAGCAAGGCATTAACCATGCTTTAAAGCGTCTGGGCGTGACTTATAAAAAAAAGCCTGTGTCACCCCAAAGCCAGCGAAAAAGAGCGGCGTATCTTCCAGCAAAAAATTGAAGACTATGAGCGAGCAGGCCGCGTTATCGTCTACCTTGATGAAAGCGGCTTTGCGCACGACATGCCACGCACGCATGGCTATGCGCCAGTGGGTGAGCGCGTCCATGGCGTAAAAGACTGGCATGCACGAGGTCGAACCAATGTGATTGGCGCTCTCATCGGAAAGACGCTGCTGACCATAAGTCTGTTCATCGCCAATATCACCGCTGACATTTTCTATGCGTGGATAACGCAGGACCTTTTGCCTAAACTTCTGCCCGCTTGCGTGATTGTCATGGACAACGCAACCTTTCATAAACGGCAGGATATCCAAACCGCCATTGCCAATGCCGGGCATACACTTGAATACCTGCCGCCTTATTCCCCTGACTTAAATGACATTGAACCCAAATGGGATCAGGCCAAAGCCATCAGAAAAAAGGAAGGTTGTTCCATCGAGCAGCTCTTTGCCGCTTATGAAATTTAAATCATTTTATATAGGATAGGCTATATTTAGAAAGGCGATAACGATTTTTTCGTTGCTTTGTCAAGTTTTTTTGCTACTCTTTTATCTTTGGGTAATTTTTTCTTTTAAGGGTGAAACTCTAAACTCTAGGGCACCTCTAAAAATACCTAAAAAAAGCAAATCAATTCAACCAGGAGGGCAATTTCACTTGATTCTCAAAGTTTTTCTGTCCAATAATTAAATTTTTCTAAATTCAAGGTGATTCGGGTTGTTATCTTCTCGTTTTTGCTCCCTTTAAGCCATTTCGGGCGCACTAACCCTATCGAAACTGAAATACCCTTTTCGAATCAGCGTCGCTACACGCTTGATGTTATAGACGAGGTTGAGTAAGCCTATTTGTACTTTTGCTCTCCCATAACCTATGGTACGAATCGTGATTCCGCCCAGTTCATTCGTCATCGAACCAAACACATGCTCTACTCGTGCACGCACCCGTGATTTCTCTTTGTTACTGGATTTTTGTGCTTGCGTGAGGGGATGATTGCGAGCGCCTTTTTCATGAATCTGACTCGTGTATTTTGAGGTGACCAGACTTTCTTCCTGTGCATTGCTGCGGTATGCTGAGTCCGCATAAATATCTGCGCCTCCCACTTCAGGGGATTGCAGCACTTCTTCCAAAACCTGACTGTCATGAATTTGCGCTGAAGTAACTTCCCATGTGGTTATCAGCTTGGTATCGCGATCCATATTGACGTGATCTTTGTAACCATAAAACGATTCGCTGTTCTTCTTCGTCCAACGCGCATCAATGTCTTTTTGCGCCAGTTTGTGGGGATTCTGTCCCCATTCAATCGGAACGGCATCTTCTTTAATCATCTTGTTTTCTTCACGTGTATTGCGTTGTTTAGGCACACTCACAAAGGTCGCATCAATGATCTGACCTGACTTCAGTTCTACCTCCAACTCTCGTAAACATTCATCGAATCTTGCAAACAGACGATCCATCAGATGGTTCTCTTTCAACTCTTCCCGGAACGACCACATGGTCTTTGCGTCAGGCACTACCCCTGCCAGACCAAGTCCCAAAAACCGCATGAAACTCAACCGGTCCCGGACTTGATACTCCAGCCGATCATCTGACAGATTATTCATTCTTTGTAATACCAGCATTTTGAATAGCATCACCCGATCAAAGGGTTTGCGGCCTGCTTCACTTTTCCGGGGCTTCGTCGTTGTCTCTGCAAGAAGATCAGCGAATAGATTCCAATCGATTATGCGATTCAGCTCTTCAAGCGGATCATTTAACTTACTTAGCTGAGCATATCGATTGTCAAGGTCAAAAAAACCGAGTTGCATGGTGAGGACTCATATCGGGGAGCATAATCTCATTATTATACATTTGAAACAACGTGTTATCCTGGACAAATCAAGAAAATACTACTTTCTCCTAACGCGCCTCATTTTATAGCTTGAATTTTTAGAGGCGCCCTCTAGTAATATAATAAAGACTGCGAAGAGAGAATCGCACAGGCAGGCCTAATACATCACCGCTTTCCTTATATGGTCCATCTGAAGGAAGAGTTGGAGGTAGGAACTAGTGGGGTGGAGGTCGGAGAATGTAGCCAGCCACCAATTGAACCTTAGCAAGAGGAATCCAATGCTACCTAGCGGTTTTATAACTTCCCCCATCATGACAGTATAAGTGATGTGATACCATTTTAATAAAATGATGTCAGTAGAAGCGGGCACGAGTTCCGCTTATGACGACTAACAGCTCTATCCCACTAGTCGTCAAGTGAAGGTGCTCCAGCAGGGATCCGACGAGCTCATCCACGATCCTTCAAAGCCTGTGACCTCATCCGAAAAGGCGAGAACACAGAAGCTCACTTAAGGCTGAGGAAAGACCGAGAACAACAAAGCAGCCCACTCATTGGGGTGGTAATCAACAACGCGGGCGTAAGCGTCAGACCCTACGATGCTGCCAAGCACCCCTCCTACAATTCCGCCGACAATACCTCCAACGATAGCCCCCACAAAAGCTCCCCCTCCTCCAAATAGAGCCCCAATTCCAGCACCGATCAGGACGCCCGCGCCGATTCCCGTCGCAGCGCCCGATATGATGCCGGTATTAAGTAAATCGATATCATCGCCCATCGCAGTAATATCGTCCTCGCCGACTCCGCAATAATGCACGCAATGCTCGCTATCGGCTATCCAGTCACTGGGAGTCGGACACGTGGGTGAAGGAATAGGTGGCTCGCTCGTACCAATCGGGTGGCAAAGCCCCAGCGTATGGCCGAGCTCATGAATGAATACGATCGGGCTGAAATGACCCAGCATCGAAGTACGAGATATGATGAGGTCCGGCTCCCGCGAGCGAGAAACGCCGGGCACAGTCCGATCGGATCGTCCGTTGGCTCCGATACCTAGAATTTCCTCCTCCATCTGATCAACAAATAACGCGTAGCGAAAGAAGAAGCGCCGCTCGCTCCAGAAGTGGGCTGGCTGATAGACAGTTTTCATCTTATTGAAGGAGACGATGTTCTCATAATCGAGGTCTTCGCCACCACCCAGATAACCATCGTCGATCCGCGGAGCAATGTCACGGTAATGGAAACGGCTAGCAACCAGCTGCTTGGCATCCTCTGGGATATGATAATCTGCACCTGCTGCATCAACTTCTATGAAGAGCTGGCGGCTTCCCGGATCTGCGAGACCGTCATAGCCTTCGATTCGATCCTTGTCCGCTGGCCGCAGGCTCGGATCCTGTCGGCTGATACGGGCTTCGAGCGCCTCGGTGAGTCCGTCCTGCTCGAGGTCAGCCGTGCCAAGCAGCGTGTTCGGATCGTGGAAATTAACCGTGAACCAGCGGAAAGTAAGGAGATACTCGAAGTCACCCTGATTGAACGTGATTGTGGTCTCGCCGCTATCATTCCAGTCGAGTACTGCTGTTTGCAGCGTATCGTCTGTGGGACTTTCGAAGAACTCGAAATCCGCTTCGCGCAATCGCAGCCGGGTTTTGAAAACAGGTGGTGTTTCCGGTGCGGTTGCCCGTGAATCAATGATCACAAAGGGCGATACCTCCGTGTCGTCATTCATTTCCCAATAACCGCGAAGATCATCCTGCTCAGGGAACCGTACATCCTCGGCCACGAGATAGAGCTCATCATGGCCGATATCCTCGTCCTCGTCGCGGCACTGGATGCGAGTAAGAAGGAGGAAGCTGCGACGGTTGGTGCCGTCGTTCCAACCATCCCCATCGCTATCAGGATTAGTCGGCAAGCTACCGGTCTGGGTTTCATAGAGATCAGGCAGACCATCGCCATCCGAATCCGGTGGTGTATCGAATGAGCCGTCCTCACTGTCGGGGATACCGTCGCAGTCGGAATCTAGCGTACTCTCACCATCAAGTGGAGCCAGGCTAGGTTTGGTGAGGGTGATAATCGGCCCGCCGCATGGCGGGAAAGGCGGCTCCTCAGGCAAATTCCAGCCTTCTTCACCGAGCGTTGTGATCCATTGCCGATCAGAGAGATCATCGCCGTCGAGCCAGCGGTCTACATGGGCGTTCTGATAGATGGGCGTTGTTGAGTCCGATTCAACCCAGATCGTAATTCCGCCTAAACGCCAGCCACCACCGAGGAAACTATCCTCCATTTTGGTGAGAGATATCGTCCCAACGCCGCGGATCATGTCCATGCTAAAAATGTCGTCTTCGACCAAGAGTTGGAACCGGTCAACATTGCCGCGTTCGAAATCATCGTGGTCGGGATTATCGAGTGTGAAAGTCTTGCCACCAATCTGGAAGACTATCTTGTCATCAGTACCTGCAAAACGAATATCGCCCGTAGTAATCTCGACGATGATTGAAGTGATGTGCTGACTCTCTGCCGCTGTTGGGGGGAGAAACCACACGCATAGCACCAACAGAAGAAATGTAGATAACCAGAACCTTTTCATTTCCATCCTCCACAATGCTAGTGGCCTTCTCCCGCAGAGAAGAGATGTGTAATGTGCTGCAGCGTACTGCTCTGCTGGCTGATATAGGAAAAACAATTGCTCTTTTCCGTTAGTGATGAATTTACTGCAAAGTAAATAAGGTGTCAAATACGCACGAGCATGCATTCATGCAGTTGGAATATAGCAGAAGGATTACTTTTTATTTAGGTGGTTTTCAAGTGTGTTTAAGCTTTTGAATACACGATTATAGAGTGATTTTTCCCATAGCTCATCCCAAAGATTCTCAACGGGATTTAGTTCCGGTGACTAGGGCAGCAGCATGAGTAAGTGTAGATTATGTGGGAGCTTAAAGGTGTGACTGCGATGCCATCCTGCACCACAAGCATCCAATGAGCGCGAGCTGGCATATGGACGAGACGTTCATCAGCATCAAGGGCCAGTGGAAATATCTGTATTGAGCCTTCGACAAAGCGGCTACCCGTTTCTTTCACAAGGCCATCGAACTGTGTGGTGCACCGCAGAAGATCACCATCGGCTAACTAGCATGAAGAGACCAAAAGCTCTGAATTCATCACGCCTGGCTGAACTGTTCGCACAGGTTTTTGACAGAGTCGGGCTCGCCGCGGACGCGAAAGAAGACACCCTCATAGTTTGAGCGCTCCTCCAGCACCTGACAGCTCGCGTAGATTTCCCCGCGCAGTTGCTGCGCCGACCAAGGAAGGAAAAGCTCGGCCTCAACCAGATCCTGCTGAAAAAACGCGACGATCTTCTGGCGTAGCTTCGCGACCTCATCAGGTCGGCGTGCACTCATCACGACGCAATCCGGATACTGTGTCCGTAAGACCGCTTCACATTTAGCCTGCGCCGTTGCATCGCCAACGTGGTCGATCTTGTTAAAAACCCGCATACGTGGCACGACATCCGCACCTATCTCCTCAAGTACTTGATCGGTGACCTCGAGCTGGCGCTCAAACCCTGGATCGCTAGCATCAATGACGTGGAGCAGCAAGGATGCATCAAGCGCTTCGTCTAGTGTTGACTTGAACGAGGCGACGAGCCCGTGCGGCAGATTTTTGATAAAACCGACGGTATCGCTGACGAGCACGCGCGGCATGCTCTCCGGGTAGAGGGCTCGTACCGTGGTATCAAGCGTAGCAAAGAGTTTATTCGCGACCAGCACCTCGCTGCCCGTAAGCCCCCGCATCAAGGTGGATTTGCCGGCATTCGTATAACCGACGAGTGCCACGCTAGCAAGTTTCTGGCGCGTTTGCCGTCGTGCGCGCTGTGTCTTGCGCTCGGCATCCATCGCGATAATTTCCTGTTGAAGTTCGGCGATACGGTCACGGATCTTGCGTCGGTCCAACTCAGTGTGCGACTCGCCGCCCCCTCGTCCGCCGACGCCGCTGCGCTGCCGCCCTTGCGGACCTGCAAGCTTCGCAGCCTCGCGCAGGCGCGGCGCCATGTAGCCGAGGCGCGCGATTTCCACTTGGGCGCGCGCAGCGCGAGAGCGGGCGTTGCGGTGAAAAATTTCGAGAATGACCATAGTGCGGTCCATCACCTCGCAGCCGACCTCCTTTTCAAGATTACGCGCCTGTGAGGGTGAGATCTCGTGGTCGACTAGAATAGCATCGATGTCCCGGCTCTTAGGGTTGGCGGCTATTTCCTCGAACTCGGCGGATTCGGTTTCGCTGTTGACAAAGCGGCGTATTTCCTGCCGCTTGCCGAAGCCAAGGTAAGCCGTCGTGTCGAAACTAGCGCGCTTCTGCACGAACGTGTTGATGATTTCATATCCCAGTGTTTTTGCAAGCTCGCGTAGCTCGCTCAGTGATGCCTCGAATTCGATGTCGCTCACGCTCGGCAGTTGAACGGCTGCCACGACGGCGTACCTGGATTTTTCTCTGACTTCTATTGGCATTACGAGACAGCTTCTCTTGAATGGGCGAAGTCAGATAGTACCTGAAATAGTGCTGCCACCTTAACTAAAATCCTGATGAATTGATTATAAGCCGTGCCGTAAGCAATCCTTAATAGATTTCACTGGTGCCATTCTCCTTAATTGAGGGGTCCTTGAAAATTTAGAGCGGCTCATCCACCTAATCAGTTCTCAGATTTGGCTCTGAATACTTCAATCTTCTCCGACTTGAATTTGACTGGCGCGAGCATGCCCTTGCGTGCCCGGTATGACACGAACGGTTGTAGTTCTTCCCATTTCAGTACCGATTGCGACGGTTTGCCACCCCGGCCCGTTCCCCTGATCAGGAGTGATGAACCTTCTGGGAGTACCGCCGTGGCAATCAGTGTCTCACCTTCATTCAGCCCGAGAATAATAACGCCCTTGCCGCCCGACAACTCCTTCATTTCACTGATCGGGAATAACAGCAGCTTGCCATTGCTGCCAAGTGCCACGATCAGATCACCACTAGCGATCTCTGCCGGTTGCAGCACGCTATCCTCTTTGCTCAGCGTCATGAAGGCCTTGCCAGCTTTCTGGCGGGATACCAGGGCTTTGAGCATAGCAATAAAGCCATAACCACTTGATGAGCTAAACAAATATTTCGTCTCAGGCGATGCGGCGCACATCGTTGCTGGTTTCACCTTGGGGGGCATATCCAGCAATGAAGCCAACGGTACACCGTCGCTACGCCCTCCAGGAATGTCCGTCGTGGACAGACTGTAGGCACGCCCCACGCTGTCCAGCATGACAACCGGGTACGTCGTGCGCGTTTGTCCTATCGCTAATAACTGGTCGCCATCCTTAAACGAGAGCGTATTCATGTCCACTTCATGGCCTGTACGCTGACGGACCCAACCGTTTTTCGACAAAATGACAGTGCAGGGCTCATCCGTCACAGACACCGGCTTGGCAGCCACACGCTCTGCAGCCTGAATCATTGTGCGACGATCGTCGCCAAATTTCTTCACGTCAGCCTTGATCTCACTGATGATTAGATTGTGCATGGCAGTTTCATTATCCAGAACGATCCTCAAGCCTTCTTCTTCTGTTTTCAGCTCATTCATTTCATTTTCGATGCGGATAGCCTCCAGGCGAGCCAACTGACGCAATCGAATTTCCAGAATATCATCTGCTTGAATGGCGGAAATCCCGAACTGCGTCATCAGGTTGGCCTTGGGATCATCCGCTTTGCGAATGACTCTGATGACTTCCTCAATATTCAGCAATACCGCCCTGCGGCCTTCAAGGATGTGCAGGCGCTTTTGCACCTGATCAAGCCTCGTATGACTGCGACGCGTAACAGTAGTGATGCGAAACTGCACCCATTCGGCAAGTAATTCCTGGATGTTCTTCTGATTCGGCTTGCCATCCAGTCCGATGGCGACCATATTGGCTGGTACGGTGGATTCCAGGCTGGTATGCGCGAGCAGCAGGGCGATGAACTGCTCCTGCGGCATACGCGAAGAACGCGGCTCCAGAACGATGCGCACCGAAGCATCTTTGCCGGATTCGTCGCGCACGGTTTCCAGTGCTTCGAGGAACACTTGCTTCATCTGCTTCTGCTCTATCGACAAATCTTTTTTACCTGGTTTGACCTGTGGATCGGCATATTCGCCGATCTCTTCCAATACTTTCTTGACTGAGACCCCCGGTGGCAATTCATGCACTACCATACGCCACTGTCCGCGCGCTTGCTGCTCTATGGTCCAGCGTGCCCGCACACGGAAGATACCCCGGCCCGTCACGTAGGCTTCCCGTATCTCTCTGCTACTAGAAACCAGTTGGCCGCCGCCTGGAAAATCCGGTCCATGGATGTGTTGCAATATTTCATCGATATTCATCGATGGGTCACGCATCAGCGCAATGACAGCATTGCCCACCTCACGCATATTGTGCGGCAGGCATTCCGTGGCCATGCCGACCGCGATGCCGGATGCGCCATTCAACAACAGGAATGGGAGACGTGCTGGCAGGTCCACTGGCTCCTGCTCCGATCCGTCGTAATTGGGACGGAACTCCACTGTTCCTGCGTCCACTTCGGACAGTAATAGTTCCGCATATCTAGTGAGCCTGACTTCGGTATACCGCATGGCTGCGGGGGAGTCGCCGTCACGTGAACCGAAATTACCCTGGCCATCGACCAAGGGATAGCGCAATACAAAGTCCTGTGCCATACGCACCATCGCCTCATAGGAAGCAGAATCACCATGGGGATGGTATTTGCCAATCACATCCCCGACCACTCGAGCTGATTTAACCGGCTTTGACCCTTGGATCAGGCCCAAGCGGTGCATAGCGTAGAGAATGCGGCGCTGTACCGGCTTTTCGCCATCTGACACAGAGGGCAGCGCCCGTCCCTTGACTACGCTGATGGCGTAGCGCAGATAAACCTGATGTGTGTATTCGGCAAGGTCGAAGCTACCATCGTCGCTATCATTGCCACCTTGAGAAGACGCAGGCGGTAGAGGGGGCGGCAACTCCGATTCCTGCGGTATCACTTGTGATGACAAGGGGGCGTCCAGAGCATCAAATAAATCCAGGTTCTTCATTTCTGTTAAATATCCGCTTCCACTTTATCACCATGAATAGTAATCAACTCCTTACGATCGCTGGCATGTGACCTACCCATCAGGGTATCGAAGGTCTCAACAGCCTCTGCCACATCACCTATGCTCATCCTCACCAAGCGACGTGTATCGGAGCATAATGTGGTTTCCCAAAGCTGAACAGCATCCATTTCCCCCAAGCCCTTGAATCGGGAAATGGTCCAGCTGCCTTCTTTAATCCCTTCCTGGCGCAGGCGTGCTTCGAGTATGTCCAGCTCAACCTGGTCTAAGGCGTACAGCTTGCGTGGCGGTTTGCTTTTGCCCTGTGCCGGCACATCCACCCGGAACAACGGTGGTTTGGCGATATAAACATGTCCCTGCTGAATGAGCTTAGGGAAATGCCGGAAGAACAAGGTAAGCAGCAACGCTTGAATATGGCTGCCGTCATCATCGGCGTCGGACAAGATAATAATCTTGCCATAGCGCAAGGTGCTCATATCCATATCGCTATCAAGCTTGTGTGGATCAATAGCCAACGACATAGCAATATTGTGGATTTCCTGGTTAGCAAGTATCTGCGATTGGTCTACTTCCCAGCTATTCATACCTTTGCCGCGCAACGGCAGGATAGCCTGGGTCTCTTTGTCGCGCCCTGCCTTGGCTGAGCCACCAGCGGAATCCCCTTCCACTAGGAACAGTTCGGCGTTGGGGCCGGTCAGTTCGGAATCGGTCAGTTTGCCTGGCATGACCGCTACGCCGGAACCTTTTCTGCGCTCGACTGTTTTGGTGGTCTTGCCGCGGTCGATGGCGTTCTTGATAGCCTGCTCGGCAATCTTCGACGCTTCTGCCACATGTTCGTTGAGCCATATATCCAGCGCGTCCTTCATGGCTACTCCTACCAATTTGACTGCCTCGCGCGAGGACAGCTTTTCCTTGGTCTGACCAGAGAAACTCGGGTCAACCATCCGCACTGCTAGGACGAAGCGCAGCTTTGCCCATACATCATCGGCCGCCAGCTTTACGTTGCGCTGCATCAGCCCATGCTGTTCTGCGAAAGTGCGCACGCTATTGAATACCACATCGCGCAAGCCTGCCTCATGCGTCCCGCCTCCCATCGTCGGGATCAGGTTGACATAGGATTCTCCTCCACCTGAGCCTGCAACCCATGCCAGCGCCCATTGCACTCCCTCACCATCAGAAAAGGTTTCATTGGCAGCCAGATACTTTTCACCGCAAAAGGCAATCGCAATCGGTTCATCCTCGGCAACCATCTGATCAAGGTACTGCGCAATTCCTCCACTAAAATGCCATTCTTTAACATCGAAACCGGTGGCCGTTTCAATGTTGAGTAGCACTTTAACGCCTGGTAGAAGCATTGCCTTGGCAGGTAAGAGGTGCTCCAGCTCCCCCCGATGGAGTAAGGGGGAATCGAAATACTTTGCATTGGGCCAGATGCGGAGTATGGTGCCGGTGTTACGTGCACTACAATTGCCGATCACGGTTAACGGTTCGATGACTTCACCCTCGGCAAAGACGATGCGGTACTGCTTCCTTTCACGTTTGACTTCAACTTCCAGACGAGAGGAGAGCGCATTAGTTACTGAAACGCCAACACCGTGCAAACCGCCGGTGAATTTATAACTGCTGTCTGCATCGCCTTTGGCAAACTTACCGCCGGAATGAATAACCTGGAACACGACTTGTATAGTCGGGACTTTTTCTTCCGGATGCAGACCGACTGGAATGCCGCGCCCGTCATCTGCAACAGCAACAGATCTGTCCCGGTAAAGGGTTACTTCGATACTCCTCGCATGCCCAGCCATTGCCTCATCAACAGCATTGTCGATGGCCTCTACCACCATGTGTGTTGGGTCTGTAGTTCGAGTGTACATGCCCGGTCGCAGCTGGATAGGTTCCAGTTTGCGCAGGACTCTAATTGAGGATTCGTCGTAAGTTTGTTTTGTCATAATTACTGGGTTAATCGGGGTCTAAGTAAGTGAACGGACAAGGCAATAAGAATCAATGGTACATCAGGGCAGGGGCAGAGTTTTTCTTGGAATAGGCGGCTGTTAATGCATCATCGTCAAAGTCGTAATACGATTTTCCTCGGCAGCTAGCAATCTCGCACGTCTATAAACCTTTAATTGCAGCTAGACACATCCTTCGAGATTGATACTGATATCTTGTGCGTAAAATCTGAATTGTTTTTGGATAACTTGAACTAATATTAATCCTTCAATATTATCCACAAATTATCCCAGTAAAATTCTTGATTTATACATGACAGAAAAATCACTAAACCAATTGATAATTAATGTTTCTCTAGAGATATACCGTAATTAACCCATCTTTAATCACTATAAATAAATTTCATCTATACGGTGAGTTAGAAGAAGGAAAACAGATAAGGCTTAGGTCACCTTATTTCTGATTGACTATCAAATAAAATTTTTTATGGATAATTTATACAGTGAAATAATGTAACAATGATAATTCGTATTTTTATACCATGTTAATATAAATATTCTATTGTAATAATCTCTCCACCCTTCGTTTCCACTCTGTCGGGGTATGTCTAAACTGAAAAAAGCTTGCTTTCAATTATGTATAGTTTTAATGAGTTAGGTTGGCAACGTAAGCGCAAATATACTATCCATGTACGGTCTATGTGATACTAAAAACCCTTCGGTTAACAATTAGAAATGTATTACTGCGAAATCAATGGAGTGAAAACTCTCATATATCATAATTGTTTACATCCAAGAGTTTACGAATGCATTTCCAATTATCTTCCACATCACCGCGCCAGCCCCCAGCTCTGCCATACCCAACTTGCTGTCTGATTCAAGAATCACTATATTGGCGCGAGCTAATTGTTGATGGTATGTATTTACAGTCTCCCTCCCGTGTTATTTGACCGAGGAAATCCAACTGATACATTTATACTTTTTAATCAATGATTTCTTATTCTGAAGTTAATTCAGAATAATAGTCAATTAAGAATATTTAGGCTTTTTTTTCGTACTTTACGTTAATCTTTAAGGTATCTATGCAGAAATATTATCCTCCCGAGCATAGGAAGCTGCCGTTAGGGTCAGGCCTTACATTTGACATTCCCACTTTCTTTTTTCTGCCTGCTTCACAGCCCGGCTCGCGGTAGCATAGCTCACACCGAAATGCTCACTTACTTGAGCGAACGTATAGTGTCCGCTTAAATACGACTGAACCATGTCGTCATCATGTATCTTATAGAGATCAGCAAAGAAGCTTAATAGTTTGACGAGGGCTTGTTTTTGCTTTCCAGGTATACCTTTGACTGATTGTTCAGATTTTAGCTTGCGTTGCATATCATTGACAAAGTCATCATTACCCAAATAAATCTGGTTTTTCAACCATTGCCAAGGGGAGGGTTGCTCTTTGCCGGCCCTAACAAAATCTTGATAGCGTTGCTGCGCGACACTCTTTATTTTGTCAAATCCAGCGAGGATCCCTTCAGTCGTTAGACAGGCAGCGTTTTCTTCCTATCCAGCTGTTGCGCGATAACTGCTCCAGCGCCGCGCTTTGGCGCTTCGCACCATCTGTGCCCGCACCGGATTCAAGGCAATGTAACGCGCCAATTTAAGCAGATAAGCATCTTTCTGCACCAGGATGGCTTTGAAACGACCTTGAAACACATGGCCAACACGCTGATGCTGCCGATTGAAATATGGCGTGTAAGTGCCGTTGAGATATTTCATTCCCTTGGACAGGGTGGGAGAATTGGTTTCAATCAATAAATGGTAGTGATTGTCCATGAGACAATAAGCATGACAATATCAGTCATAACGATTGACCATGTTCTGTAGCAACAGCAAAAACTGTTGACGATCAATATCATTATGATAGATATCATCATGATGATATCTTCCCGTGCGTTGCTGCGTGCTGTTACATGATACAGTACCCCGGCAAATTCAATACGTAAAGGTCTTGCCAATCTGTGCGCACTATTAAATTTAAGCCTGTTGAAGATTAAAATATTAAGATAGTGATGTCAATTGCAAGGCCTGACCCCAATGGTTTTCTAACAAAATCCAGATAGTGTTGCTGTGCGATGCTCTCTATTCTGTCAAATCCAGCGAAGATGCATTCAGTGGTTGAACAGGCAGCGTTTTCTTCCTATCCAGCCGTTGCGCGATAACTGCTCCAGCGCCACGCTTTGGCGCTTCGCACCACCTGTGCCCACACCGGATTCAAGGCAATTTAACGCGCCAGTTCCAGCAGATAGGTATCTTTCTGCACTAGGATGGCTTTGAAACGACCTTGAAATACGTGGCCAACACGCTGATGCTGCCAATTGAAATATTGCGTGTAAGTGCCGTGAAATACTTTTTTCCCTTGGATAGGGTGGGAGAATTGGTTTCAATCAATAAATGGTAGTGATTGTTCATTAAACCATAAGCATGGCAATACCAGTCATAACGATTGACTGTGTTCTGTAGCAATAGCAAAAACTGTTAACGATCAATATCATCATGATAGATATCTTCCCGTGCGTTGCCGCGCGCTGTTACATGATACAGCGCCCCGGCAAATTCAATACGTAAAGGTCTTGCCAATCTGTGCACACTATTAAATTTAAGCTTGTTGAAAGTTAAAATATTAAGGCAGTGATGTCAGCTGTAAGGCCTGACCCCAATGGTTTGCAGATCCCACCCGGCCCTGACAATAGCTGGAGTAATGTATTTTGTACAGATATCGCGTTCGGAAAGGGTTTTTTTATTGATCATACGGTTGGGATAGGCTGGTGTATGTCATTTTAATTAATTTTCATCTATAGGCTGAGAAATCACACTATAGAAAATAAAACAATTCATTATCCATTATTAAAACTGGTCGGTCGGGTAGAAGAAGGAAAACAGTTAAGGCTTAGATCACCTTAGTTTCTGATTGACTATCATTTAAAATTTCTTATGGATAATTTATAGAGTGAAATAGTGTAACTATGATACTTCGTATTTTTATTCCGTATGAATATAAATATTATATTGTAATAGCATTCCCACCCTCTGCTTCCATCCCCTCGGGCTAGGCCTAAACTGGAAAAAGCATGCTTTCAATTATGAGTGGTTTAATGAGTTAGGCTGGCAAAGTAGACGTAATTGGTCTACACAGGGGTGGGATATCCGAAATTAGATATACCCTGCTGTTAAGTAAAAATCGAATTTGCAAAGTTTAAATAAGTAATATGCTTTTTTTTCCAGAATAGTGGCGAGGTTTTATATCTCGGGAAATTACAACAAAGTTCTGGAGGCGTCAGCTTGTTGCAAGCCTAGAGTGGAATCAGATTATTAAAAAACCAGATTGAACTACATAATAAGTAAATCTAAGCACTAGAAATCAAGGCAAATTTGTACCTAGGGTTATACTTGAATGATATATTTACGCTGCTGTCCAGAACTAACGATATAAGTCATCGCTGCTGTAAATAGTATTATTAAATGAATTAAGCAGCTAAGATCGACTAATCTTTACAACCAACTATAAATTGCTAAAGAATATTAAATAATCACTCATACTTATTAGTATTTATCAGGAACCACTAATAAAGCATATATAAATTCATACTGTAAAAGTAATATTTTGAATGATCAGTTTTTTTAAATAAGGTATAAGCGAAAATAAATATTTTTAAGTTATAGCAATCGAATCCGCGACGGGTACTCACCTTTAAACCTACTCTTTTTATTACAGTATTTTGCCAGATGTTTTACATAAAAGCCTCAATTCTTCGTGATCAACGCCTGAATTAAGTCAGGAGATTTACGATAGTGGCGAATATGCTAGTAAAGATTATAGAGTTTTAAATATGCTAGGTATATTATAAAAATATTAAAATCAATTTCTTTATTAGCAATAATGAATATACCAAAGCTCGAAGATATAGATATACCTGAACCAGTAATTGAATTGGTCAATACGTTATTAGAGCCGCTAGCTAAAAAAATAAAGAAAAATGGGAGATTAATTAAAGAGCATGTTAAATACGAATTTAGCATTGGAGCTTTAAGCCAATACATTAATAATTCATATAATCGCCACTTATACTTCAACTCCCTAGTATTCAGGAATGAACAAAAATTAGTAGATAATTACTATCTTCCATTAACTTTATTAAAACAGGAAAATAGCGAGTCAGAGTTAAATGATAATAGAGAATCTTACTTAATTGACAAATTTCCTTATGATTTAATATTGAAATACAAAAAAATTTTAATAGTCGATCATGGAGGTATGGGAAAATCAACAATTTTAAAACGCATACTTCTCTCTTGCATAAGAGAAAAACAAGCTATTCCCATATTTATTGAACTAAGGAAACTATCAAGAAAGAAGAATATATTAGACTTTATAGTTGAAAGCACCAAGACAATAAATGATGAAGTGCCAAAAATTTTTATTAGAGATTTAATCAGCACTGGCCGTTTTCTATTTTTGCTTGATGGTTTTGATGAGATAGATAAAGATGAACAAGCAGGCATAATAAGTAGCATCAATAAATTCATAACAACAGCACCAAATAATTGGTATGTTATGACCTCACGTAATGAAGACGCTTTATTCGCATTTCCTTATTTTCAAAGATTCGCTATAAAGCCTTTATATAAAGATGAAGCGTACAAATTGCTAAGACTTTATGATCAAGATAACAAAGAAACTAATGCTAACATTTTAATCTCAAAATTAAATAATACAGAAAATCGTAATGTTTTTGATTTCCTTACTAACCCTTTGTTAACTTCTCTTCTTTATATATCTTTTAAATTCTCAAATATAATACCTAATCGTATACACATTTTTTATAGACAAGTATTTGAAGCTTTATTTGAAAAACAAGATCTTTTAAAAGAGGGGTTTCAGCGTAAAAAATCTTGCAATCTCGACATCGATCAATTTGATGAGTTAATAAGGCATTTTAGCTTGATAACCTATGGCAAACAAAAGGTAGAATATTTAAAAACAGAACTACTTGAATATATTGATAAAGCAAAAATATTAACGGCCAATTCAAGCGTACCGTCCTCTCATATTGCTCATGATTTAACACATGGCGTTCCATTAATGACCGAAGAAGGAAATTACATAAGATGGGTGCATAGATCAATGCAAGAGTATTTTGCTGCGGTTTGTATATGTCGAGACAGCAAAGAGAAACAGCATCAGCATTTTTTAACTATGTATACAAATGAAAAGCATCGAAATTTAACAATGCTTTGTGCAGATATAGATCCACTCCAATTCCGTAAAACAGTGGTTAAAGATCTCGCCACAAACCTTCTAACCGAATTTAATGAATCCTACATAAAATTAACTAACATTCCTAAGGAGCTAATTAATGAAAGGAAGAAGCTTACTGCGGGAAAATTTTTTGTGATTTGCAAAAGTAAATTTTTTCATGACGGTGATGATCCTGTGCATGAACGTAAATTTTTAGCAGTTAATAGAGCTTCCGATTTTCTTACTTCAGTTCATGAAACAACATCAACAATTATTCGTTTAGCATTTATTGACGATAATATTTTTTTGGGATTGTATATTCGTAGACCTTATATACTTCTCAATGACATGGAATTTAGAACTTTAATTCCTTTTGCTAAGGAAATGGAAAATTATGAGTATTATATATATCAGGGAGAATCTCAAATCTCTAAGCTTAACCTTCCACAGGAAGAGTTTATAATAATTAATGATGATCCAAATAGTCCGGTCAATCAAAAGGATAACTTCGGCATAATAAATAATTTGCTATTCAATTTGAATTTTCCTTATGAATGGTATATCGATCATGAACATGCCAAAAAAACGTTAAAATTAATTGAAGATGAAGCTGCAGAATCAAATTCATTAGAATTATTTGGATGAAATCTCCAAAGTAAAGTAAGAAGTGATGCTTTGGGTTATACAAAAGCCAGAAGAAAGAAATAAGTGCATAGCTGAGTAAAGCGCGGCAAGACTCCCGGACCCATACTCGCCGCTGCTCTAAAGCATACATGCGGGCGCCTAATCAGGATACTCTGCTAGTTCAGTGAATCAATGATTTAGGTAGAGACATTCAAAATTTCAGCCATCCAGTGAGAGCAATAGATATATTGAATGGGGTTACCCTGCTGAGTTAATCCCCCTTGGGGTAGGTCTAATCAGAAAAAAGCATGCTTTTTGTAGTACCTCATTAAGCTATGCCTAGTTTATAACCTAAAAGTATTTCTACTGACATCGCTTTTGTAATTAGCTTCCATATCTGGCGAAACATTAAATTACAAGCAAATCAGCGTGCCCAATATTTCCTGGGTCCGATTAAAAAAATGGGAAAAATTTGCAAGTACGTTTAATTAGATAGCTTTATTTGTTGAGCGCTACGATCTAATATTTAGAAAACTCGGTTACAAAACGGTTACAGATAAGAAAATTTGGGAAAAGTCTGCACATAAACATATATGTAACTATTTGATTTTATTGGCGCCCTAGAGACGAATCGAACGTCCGACCTACCCCTTAGGAGGGGGTCGCTCTATCCACTGAGCTACCAGGGCTAAGCCTACATTTTACGCTATTATGTAGGGATGGATAAATATAAACCGTCTCTTGAGCATAATGCAGCGCAGAAAAAATTACCACGTACCGTAGTCGTGCTTGGCCTGGTCAGTTTTTTCAATGATTTTGCATCTGATATCGTCGCACCGCTTATTCCAATTTTGCTGGCTTCCGTGCTGGCTGCCGGACCCGTGGCATTAGGTTTGGTGGAAGGTATAGCCGATGCGATCGCCAGTCTGCTGAAACTCTGGTCGGGGCGTCATTCTGATCTGATAGGGGGACGTCGCAAGAAACTGACATTAGCAGGCTATCTGTTATCAAACACGGCCCGCCCTCTACTGGGGCTGGCGGTTTCCTGGCCAGTCGTGCTGCTGCTGCGCAGCATTGACCGTGTGGGTAAGGGCATTCGCACGGCACCGCGTGATGCGCTGGTAGCAGATGCGACTCCCTCGCATATGCGTGGCTACGCCTACGGCTTTCATCGCGCGCTGGATAATGGCGGAGCAGTAGCTGGGAGTCTCGCTGCCGCAGCCATACTTGCCTGGACGGGGCTGGATTTGATCGAGGTAATTTTATGGTCTGCACTACCGGGCATGGTAGCCATCCTGCTGCTGAGCATGGGGATCAAGGAAGAGAACATTGGAAATAAGAAAGAGACGCCTTCCGAAGCCATGCCATCCTTACCTCCTTTGCGCTGGTCATTATTATCCAGATCAACCCGGCGCTATCTGCTGGTACTGACACTTTTTACTTTAGCACGCGCTTCTGAAACCTTTATTTTGCTACTGGGGTATCAACTGGGTGTGGGCGTAGTAGAGCTGCTACTGATCTGGTCTGCTATCAGTCTGGCTAAAGCCGTAACCTCGACTGTCGGCGGGCAACTGGCTGATCGCTATGGACGCGGCAGTTTGATGCTGATTAGCTGGGTTGCGTTTGCGGTATCGTTCCTGCTGTTTGGTCTGGTAACCAGCAGTAGTGGGTTGTGGATAGTCAGTATTTTTTATGGCCTGTTTGTTGGCCTCAGCGAAGGTGCTGAACGGGCTCTGATCAGTGATTACGCTCCTCCTCTGGAACGAGGCACTGCTTTTGGCTGGTATCATCTGGCAGTGGGACTGGCTGCTATTCCTGCGGGGGTACTGTTCGGCACCTTATGGCAATTACACAGCGCACCGCTGGCATTTTTTGTGGCAGGCGGGGTCGCTGCCTTGGCAGCCATATTATTGCGGCTATGGGCCTGGCCTGCCAGAGAAACCCCGTTGCATTAAACCGTTGATTTAAGCAGTACCAGCACAGCACCCCTGCCGCCGTACTCAGGAGTTGCCTGGCAAAATGCCAACACATCATGACGTTGTGCGAGCCAGTTGCCCACCTTCAATTTCAGCACGGGCTCATGGTTTTTCGAGCCTAATCCTCGTCCATGGATGACACATACACAGCGGGCACCATACCGGCTACATTCATCCAGAAAGGCAACCAGCGCATACCGTGCCTGGTTTTGTGTCATGCCGTGCATATCCAGCTCAGCCTGAATTTTCCAGTGACCGCGCCGTAATCTGCGCAACGTCTGACGCGGTAAGCCGGGGCGCAGGTAAGCCCACTCATCCCCATCGGGGATTTCCAGTGAGACATGATCTGACAGCGTATCCTGGCTCGCCGCGGTGGTAGCGGTCTGCACCGCAGGCCGAGGTATCGGCCGCGGCGGCTTGGGTCGATGAACGACTTGCCGGGATGGCGTCAGTGGGATGACATCCCGCATCGCCTCACGAAACAAGGCCGCCTCTTCCTCGTTAATTGTCTGGTCGGAAGTTAATCCTTTTTTGTCTGGTTTCACTTTAACCCATCAAGATATTTCTCCGCATCCAGTGCAGCCATACAGCCGGTGCCCGCACTGGTCACAGCCTGGCGATAAATATGATCCTGCACATCGCCCGCAGCAAATACCCCCTCAATATTAGTGGCGGTGGCATTACCTTCATTGCCGCCGCGCGTAATGATATAGCCATTTCTCATGTGCAGTTGCCCCTGAAAAAGATCGGTATTGGGCTGATGCCCAATGGCAATAAAGACCCCCTTTAACTCCAGCGTACGGGTGGCGCCATCATGCACATTCTTGATGCGCATGCCGGTTACGCCGGATTCATCACCGAGTATTTCATCCAGCACATGATTGAGTGCTAACGTGACGTTGCCCTCTTGCGTCTTGTTCATCAGTTTATCAATCAGAATTTTTTCCGAACGGAATTTATCGCGCCGGTGTACCACGGTCACGTTGCGCGCAATATGAGAAAGATACAAGGCTTCCTCCACCGCAGTATTGCCGCCCCCGATCACGGCGACATCCTGGCCTTTATAGAAAAAACCGTCGCAGGTGGCACACGCCGAGACACCTTTGCCCATATAGGCCTCTTCTGAAGGCAATCCCAGGTATTTGGCTGATGCGCCCGTGGCGATAATCAATGCATCACAGGTGTAAGTACCTTGATCGCCTATCAGGGTGAAGGGCTTCTCCGTCAGCTTGGCCGTATGGATATGATCGAAGATGATTTCAGTTTGGAAACGCTCGGCGTGTTTCTGGAAACGTTCCATCAATTCGGGCCCTTGTACACCTTGTACATCAGCCGGCCAATTATCGACATCAGTCGTCGTCATGAGCTGCCCCCCCTGAGCCAGTCCAGTGATAACGACAGGATTGAGGTTGGCGCGCGCTGCATAGATTGCGGCCGTATAGCCTGCAGGTCCAGAACCAAGAATGAGCAATTGGTAATGTTTGGTGGTCATGTTTTTGTTTTAATAAAAATATAATTTAAGATTTTTGATTGAGCACGATAGCATACTCGTAAACCTCCAGCGCTTCTGTTTCTGATGGGCCTCTTTTTCTGGCGATCATCAACAAACGCTCCGAGGGGCTTTTCTGGTTGAGCAATAAATCGGTTTCATTCAGTGCTTCCCCAGGAAAATACATTTGGGTGGTCAATTCCTCGTAGCCCTTTTTAGATATCTTGAAATGGATATGAGGTGGCCGTACCCAGGTGGATGATGCGGGATACGAGCCCGGCATGACGGTTTTAAAACGAAATTCGCCATTCTCATCTGTCGATACGATTGCCCAGCCCTGAAAATTCGGATCCAGGGGTGCAGGATTAGCATCCTGCGGGTGACGGTAGCGCCCCTTTGCATTAGCCTGCCAGATTTCGACCGTAGCCTGGGGCACTGGCTGACCATGATTATCCAGCACACTTCCGGTAACGATCATGTGTTTACCTTGCGCCACGCCATCACGGCCTTGTATACGCGTCAAATCAAAATCTTTATCGTCCTGCGGGGTCACGGGATAAAACGGACCTTCTGTTTCAGGAGGGGTAGGTGCCAGCAGCGTTTTGGCCGCCCCTCTTTTTGGTGTTAAGGCGCCGACGACTCCACCTGTTATCCCCAACTTAATAAACTTTCTTCTGGATAGTTTTTTCATCTTGCTCTCCTCATACCAGATTAATTTACTATTAACCGGTTAAACTGCTTGAGTCGAGTGACTGAATACTACTGCTATAATCTTTTCTCTACCCAACCGGCCACACTCTGTAATGCATCAGGCAGTTTATCCGGCAAGGTACCGCCCGCCTGCGCCATATCCGCCCGTCCGCCTCCTTTACCCCCTACCTGCTGGGCAACATAATTGATCAACTCTCCCGCTTTGACTTTTGCGGTCAAATCATCGGTGATCCCAGCAATAAGCGTCACTTTCCCGGCTTCTGCCGTTGCCAGTACGACGATGCATGATTTTAATTGATGCTTAAAATTATCGAGAGTTTCACGCAGGATTTTGGCATTCACGCCTTCCAGGCGAGCCGCCAGTATTTTCACTCCTTTGATTTCATTGACTTGCTTACTCAGCTCACCACTTTGCAGCGTAGCCAGCTTAGATTTCATTGAAGTGAGCTCTCGTTCCAACTGCCGGGCATGATCGAGCAGTTGAGTAATTTTCTGGCTGACTTCCTGGGGAGCGGCTTTCAGGGTATCGCTAATTGCGAGTAATTGCAGTTCACGCTGCTGCGCATATTCTACGGCAGCCTGCCCGGTAACGGCTTCAATACGCCGAATGCCGGCGGCCACACCTGATTCACTGATAATCTTGAAGAAGCCGATATCGCCGCTATGGGCTACATGGGTGCCTCCACACAGCTCTGTCGAAAAATCACCCATTGCGACTACGCGCACATCAGCCCCATACTTTTCACCAAACAGCGCCATGGCGCCGCGTTTGATCGCATCGTCGTATCCCATCTGCTGCGTGGCTACGTCATGATTATGGCGTATCTGCTCATTGACCAGATGCTCGACGGTACGTAGCTCATCAGGCTGCATCGGCGCATGATGAGAAAAATCAAAACGCAGTCGATATGCATCCACCAGTGAACCTTTCTGCGTCACATGGGGACCCAGTACTTGGCGTAAGGCCGCATGCAGCAAATGGGTGGCTGAATGATTATTGGCCGTATTGGCACGCGCGACTGCATTGACTTTTGCCAGGACTGAATCGCCAACGACCAGCCGGCCGCTGCTTAAAAAACCCTTGTGACCATACACGTTGGCCTGAATTTTCTGTGTATCAGACACCACAAACGTACCGTTGGCCACCAGCAGTTCACCGCAATCACCGACTTGGCCGCCCGACTCTGCATAAAAAGGAGTACGGTCGAGCACGATCACCGCTTCGTCCGCAGCTTCGATAAAATCAACCTGACTGCCTTGCTTGTAGATGGCAAGCACGGTTCCCTCCTGCTGCAGGCTGTCATAGCCATAAAATTCGGTCGGAATGCCATGATATTCGATGCCACCTTGCATGGTGAATTTGCCAGCAGCGCGCGCACGCTCGCGCTGGTCTGCCATGGCTTCCTCGAAGCCGGCATGATCGATATTAATACCGCGTTCGCGCGCAATATCCGCTGTCAGGTCAACCGGAAAACCAAAGGTATCATACAGCCGGAAAACCGTTTCACCGGGCAGAATGCCGCTTTGTTCGCGTAAAGCGGCTTCCAGCACCTGCATTCCGTTTTCCAAAGTTTCTGCAAAACGCTCCTCTTCCTGCTTGAGTACACTCGCTACGCGAGTTTTGGCGGCCACGAGTTCAGGATAAGCCTGCCCCATCACTTTAGCGAGATCATCCACCAGCCGATGGAAGAAAGGCGTTTTCTGTTCCAGCCGGTAGCCATGCCGAATCGCACGCCGAATAATGCGGCGTAATACATAACCCCGTCCTTCATTGCCGGGAATGACGCCATCGGTGATCAGAAAGGCACAGGCGCGAATATGGTCAGCGATCACTTTGAGCGAGTTATTGGAAAAATCATGCGTTTGTGTCTCACGTGCCGCCGCTTTGATCAAGTCCTGGAACAGATCGATGTCATAGTTGCTGTGTACTTCCTGCATCACCGCTGAAATCCGCTCCAGCCCCATACCGGTATCGACCGAGGGTTTGGGCAAAGGGTGCAAGGTACCGCTGGTATCGCGATTGTATTGCATGAAGACCAGATTCCAGATTTCGATATACCGATCCCCGTCGGCATCGGCTGAGCCGGGCGGCCCGCCAGCTACTTCGGGGCCATGATCATAAAAAATCTCGGAACACGGCCCGCACGGACCGGTATCGCCCATCTGCCAGAAATTATCCATGGTGGCAATGCGTACAAAGCGCGCAGGCTCAACCCCGACCTCATTCAACCAGATGTCAGCGGCCTCATCATCTTCGGCATAAACGGTCACCCAGAGCTTTTCCTGAGGAATGGACAGCACTTTGGTCAGAAATTCCCATGCGTACTGGATGGCATTACGCTTGAAGTAATCACCAAAACTGAAATTACCCAGCATTTCAAAAAATGTATGATGCCGCGCGGTATAGCCGACATTCTCCAGGTCATTGTGTTTGCCGCCCGCGCGTACACAGCGCTGTGAACTCGCCGCCCGCGTATAAGGCCGTTTGTCCAAGCCCAGAAATACATCTTTGAATTGCACCATGCCGGCGTTCGTGAACAGCAAGGTGGGGTCATTGCCTGGAACAAGTGAACTGGACGCGACGATGGTGTGGCCATGCGACTCGAAGAATTCCAGGAAGTTTTGTCTTATTTCACTGCTTTTCATGTTGGTTCCATTTCTCATACACGTATCAATGAGGGCAAGGCTTTATCCCTCTTCATCCGGGCAAGCCAGAATCTGGCGAATAGTTGCTGCTGAAAACCCTCTTGTTGCCAGAAAGCGCGCCTGTTTACTGCGTTCTTTCAAACTTTCAGGCATTACACCGAATTTCTTGCGCCATATTTCACGCGCAGTCTGTAATTCGGTTTCTTTTAACTCAGACATTGCCGTATCGATCAAATGATCAGCAATGCCTTTTTCTTTTAACTCATGGCGAATGCGCTGCGCACCATATTTGTGCCGGCGACCATGCACTACTTGTTCGACTAACCGTTCTGCCGAGAGCAACCCTCGATGTTCCAGTGTATCCAGTACTTCTGATAGCGCCTCGGGTGTCTCAGCGTGCCCAGCCAGCTTCTTTTCCAGTTCAAGCCGGGAATATTCGCGTCTGGCTAACAGGTGCAGGGCGCGGGTTTGTAAACTTTGCTTGACATTCATCAATCACCGGTTTTCTCTTCTGACTGAACGGCTTTAGGCAGTTCAGTCAGACCCGCGACAGCTCGGATTTTTTGCTCGATTTCTTTGGCCATTTCCTTATGCTCTTTCAGATAATCGCGCACATTGTCCCTACCTTGACCGATCTTTTCACCATTGTAAGAATACCAGGCACCTGCTTTCTCGATTAATTTATACAATACCCCCAATTCAATGATTTCACTTTCCCGCGAGATGCCTTCCCCATAAAGAATATCGAACTCAGCTTCCTTGAATGGTGGCGCTACCTTGTTCTTGACAACTTTCACCCGCGTTTCATTGCCGATCACTTCTTCGCCCTTTTTGATCGAGCCAGTGCGGCGGATATCCAATCGGACCGAGGCATAAAACTTTAAGGCGTTGCCGCCAGTCGTCGTTTCGGGATTGCCAAAGATCACGCCGATCTTCATGCGGATCTGATTGATGAAGATGACCATGGTGTTGCTGCGCTTGATATTGGCCGTCAATTTACGCAACGCCTGCGACATCAGTCTTGCTTGTAACCCCATCTGCGGTTCACCCATCTCACCTTCAATCTCCGCGCGTGGAGTCAATGCGGCCACTGAGTCGACCACGACGATATCGACCGAGCCGGAACGAACCAGCATATCGGTTATTTCAAGTGCCTGCTCGCCATTATCGGGCTGAGAAATCAGCAGCTCCTGAATATTGACCCCTATTTTCTGAGCATATTGCGGATCCAGTGCGTGCTCGGCATCGATAAAGGCAGCCGTCCCGCCCATTTTTTGCATCTCGGCAATCACCTGCAAAGTCAGCGTAGTTTTACCGGATGATTCAGGGCCATAAATTTCAATGATCCGGCCGCGTGGTAATCCACCGACACCTAATGCAATATCCAACCCCAAGGACCCGGTAGAAACCACTTGAATATCGCTAGCCACATCGCTAGCATCCATCCGCATGATGGAACCTTTACCAAACTGCTTTTCAATCTGGGAAAGCGCAGCAGCCAGCGCTTTATTTCTATTTTCGTCCATCTTTTTTTCCTGTTAACAATTCATAGAATTATCGCATATTCAATACCGGAAAAAACAAACTTGCAGTAGCTTATTGCATGATGTATAGGAAGCCTTACGAAAAATCAGCAAAAACTTCAAGTATATGCCTAGCCTGCGATATAATTTGAATTTACTGACATTAAGCTCATTCTTTTATTGTATTCTTGGCGATAATAAGGAGAAAAAAGATTAGAATCATTTTGTTAGGTGCCCCAGGAGCAGGTAAAGGCACCCAGGCCAACTATATCAAAGAACATTTCGGTATCCCACAAATCTCGACTGGAGACATGCTGCGCAATGCTGTCAAGGCCGGGACAGAACTCGGCATCATGGCAAAAAAAATCATGGAGTCAGGTGCTCTGGTGTCAGATGACATCATTATCAATCTCGTCAAAGAGCGTATTGCTGAACCTGATTGCGCCAATGGTTTTCTGTTTGATGGCTTTCCCCGCACGATTCCTCAAGCAGAAGCACTAAAAACAGCCAATATACAGATTGATTATGTCGTCGAAATCGATGTGGTGGATACCGAAATTATCAAACGTATGTCCGGTCGCAGGGTACACCCAGCTTCGGGCCGTACCTATCATATCGAATTCAACCCACCCAAAGTCGACGGCAAAGATGATGTAACAGGTGAGCCATTGATCCAGCGGGACGATGACCGAGAAGAAACAGTAAGGAAGCGTTTGCAGGTCTACCATGATCAAACCAAACCGCTCATCCAATATTACTCGGACTGGTCAGCCAGTGGAAAACCCGGCGCACCACGTTATATCAAGATCGCTGGTATGGGGGATGTGGAAGCCATTCGCCACAGTATCCTCACCTCGCTCACAAATGAATAATTCTAAAAATTCCTAAAAGTTTTTTGATAATTAATAAGCGATTGAGCTATTTCTGAAAACAAATAAAAAAGATGTGCTAACGTTTTAATCACTCGGGAGAAAAAAAATCATATGGCAATAAAAAATGCATTTTATGCGCAATCCGGCGGTGTAACTGCCGTTATTAATGCCTCTGCGGCGGGCGTTCTGGAAACAGCCCGTGCGCATAGCGACAAAATCGGTAAGGTGTTCGCTGGTCGAAATGGTATCATTGGCGCACTGACGGAGGATTTGATTGATACCAGCGCAGAATCCGCCGAAGCAATCAGAGCATTACGTCATACCCCTTCGGGTGCCTTTGGTTCCTGCCGTTATAAACTGAAAAGCCTGGAACAGAACCGGCGCGAATATGAGCGTCTGATTGAAGTGTTCAAGGCACACGATATTGGTTATTTTTTTTATAATGGCGGTGGAGATTCAGCAGATACCTGCCTGAAAGTATCACAGCTCTCAGATACACTCGGTTATCCTATCCAAGCCATTCATGTGCCGAAGACAGTCGATAATGATTTGCCCATTACCGATTGTTGCCCCGGGTTTGGCTCGGTCGCAAAATATATTGCAGTATCGACACGCGAAGCCAGTTTTGACGTAGCCAGCATGGCTAAAACCTCTACCAAAGTGTTCGTGCTCGAAGTCATGGGCCGTCACGCAGGATGGATTGCGGCAGCGGGCGGATTAGCTTCCAGTAAAGACTGTGAAATACCTATCGTGATCCTGTTTCCAGAAATCACTTTTGAAAAAGAAAAATTTCTCGCTAAAATCGATAGCTATGTCAAGCAATTTGGTTATTGCTCAGTAGTGGTGTCAGAAGGGGTCAAGGGCTCGGATGACAAGTTCCTTTCTGACCAGGGATTACGCGATGCGTTTGGTCATGCGCAGCTAGGCGGCGTCGCGCCGGTAGTGGCCAATATTATCAAAGATGGTCTTGGTCTAAAATACCACTGGGGGGTGGCTGATTATCTCCAGCGTGCAGCACGACATATTGCCTCCAAAACTGATGTGGAGCAAGCCTATGCGATGGGTAAAGCCGCTGTCGAATATGCGATCGCTGGGCATAACTCAGTCATGCCAACCATTGAGCGTGTCTCCAACACCCCTTATAGCTGGAAAGTCGGTATGGCTGAATTATCAAAAGTGGCAAATGTAGAGAAAATGATGCCGGCCGACTTTATTACTGAGGATGGTTTTGGCATTACAGAAAAATGTCGTCAGTATCTCTCGCCATTAATAGAAGGAGAAGATTACCCTCCTTATAAGAATGGATTGCCCGATTATGTCCGGTTGCAGAACACCGGAGTCAGTAAGAAATTGGGTGAATTCAAGCTTTAGTCTCATATAGTTACATTCTGACAGCAAGACGTATAAAATAGGCGCTCTTGCTGTTTCTGGTTCAAATTAGATGATTGATGCGAAATTTCCAGACCAAATTTCGCATGTTTTTCAGGTGGTCTGGCTTTAATTGGAGTTCTTTATGGCAAACGGTTTAACGATCGCAATTATCAGCGCGATTCTTGCCCTGGTTTTCAGTGGCATCTGGATCCGGCGTATCTATGCGCAGTCTCCCGGCAATGCACGTATGCAGGAAATCGCTGCTGCTATACAAGAAGGTGCGTCGGCTTATCTCAAGCGCCAATACATGACCATCGGTATGGTTGGTTTGCTTTTATTTCTGGCCATAGGCGCGGCCCTTTCATGGAGCACAGCCTTTGGCTTTGCCTTAGGTGCAGTGCTTTCTGGTGTCGCTGGTTTCATGGGTATGACCGTATCGGTACAATCTAATGTACGCACGGCCGAAGCGGCACGTTCCGGTCTGAATCAAGCATTGGAGATTGCCTTCCGCGGCGGTGCCGTGACTGGCATGCTGGTGGTAGGACTTGGATTATTGGGGGTAGCAGGGTATTGCGCAATGTTATACAGCGATTCAACTGCTGACCAGGCTATGAGCGACATCATTCATCCACTGGTTGGTTTTGCCTTTGGTGGTTCGCTGATTTCCATTTTCGCACGTCTGGGTGGAGGTATTTTCACAAAAGGTGCAGACGTTGGCGCAGACTTGGTAGGCAAGGTCGAAGCGGGCATTCCTGAAGACGATCCACGCAATCCGGCAGTCATTGCGGATAACGTAGGGGATAATGTGGGTGATTGTGCCGGGATGGCAGCCGATTTGTTTGAAACCTATGCCGTTACCATCATCGCGACCATGATACTGGGTTCTTTGTTGTTCACGTCAGACGCTGCCAACGCTGTTGTTTATCCATTGATGCTCGGTGCGGTCTCGATCGTCGCTTCTATCATCGGTTGCTATTATGTCAAGATGCGTGAAGGCGGCAAAATCATGAATGCGCTTTACCGCGGCCTGGCTGTTGCAGGTGGCATTGCGTTCTTCGCCTATCTGCCCGTCACTGTCTGGTTTATGGGTGGTCTGTCATTAAACCTGGATGGGGTTGATATCGCTGGCGGCGAACTGGTTATGCGCTTGTTTATTTGCGCGGCGATCGGGTTGATCCTGACTGGATTGATGGTCATCATCACCGAGTATTACACCTCGACCGAATATCCACCTGTTCAGCACATCGCTAACGCATCAACGACAGGGCATGGTACCAATATTATCGCAGGTCTGGGCGTGTCCATGCGCGCTACGGCTGCACCTGTTCTGGCCGTGTGTGCAAGTATCCTGATTGCCTATTCGCTGGCAGGTCTGTATGGGATTGCCATTGCCGCTACCGCCATGCTGTCCATGACCGGTATTATTGTGGCACTGGATGCCTATGGCCCCATTACGGACAATGCAGGTGGTATTGCTGAAATGTCCGGCATGCCCGAGTCCGTGCGTGCGATTACTGATCCACTCGATGCCGTCGGTAACACCACCAAAGCCGTTACCAAAGGTTATGCCATTGGTTCCGCAGGGTTAGCTGCACTCGTGCTGTTTGCTGATTATACCTATGGTCTGGAGCATGCTAATAAGTTGCTCACTTTTGATTTGTCTAACCACCTGGTCATTATCGGTCTGTTCATTGGTGGTATGGTGCCTTACCTGTTTGGTGCCATGTCAATGGAAGCCGTTGGGCGTGCCGCAGGTTCTGTCGTCATTGAAGTGCGCCGTCAATTCAGTGAAATTCCGGGTATCATGGAAGGCACAGGTAAACCGGATTATTCACGTGCGGTGGACATGCTGACCAAAGCAGCCATTAAAGAAATGATCGCACCCTCGTTGCTGCCAGTTCTGATTCCTCTGTTGGTGGGCATCATCCTAGGCCCACAAGCACTCGGTGGTGTATTGATGGGCTCTATCATTACCGGTCTGTTCGTGGCTATTTCCATGACAACGGGTGGTGGTGCATGGGATAATGCGAAAAAATATATTGAAGATGGTAACTATGGTGGTAAAGGAAGTGAAGCGCACAAATCAGCAGTTACCGGTGATACTGTTGGCGATCCGTACAAAGATACGGCTGGCCCAGCTATTAATCCACTCATCAAAATTATCAATATCGTAGCATTGCTGATTATTCCTTTGCTGTAGTATTTTGCTGTGCAATGTAATAATTATTGTTATGAAAAAAGCCCATCAGCTTGACTGATGGGCTTTTTTTTTTTCTGGCTATTGACTGCCTTGTCATCATCTTCTCATTGCTTTCTCTTACTACTTTACGTAGGATTGACCGTGAGTGCCTCTGAGCAAATTAACTCTTAAGTTGCTATCCGCTCACTAACAGCCACTCGTGTTGACAGTCTTTATCAGAAACTCTATGTAACTGTTTGTATTAACAACATTCACAGGAGAATTAAGATGAATATTAAAGCACGTACCCTTATCCCCGCGATTGCCCTTACCGCTTTTGTTACACCCATCTTCGCTCATAAATATGAAGCAGAGGTCAAGCTATACCAGCTTCCAGAACCTGTTCAACAAACGATCATTGCCAACTTACAAGGCGGGGAGGCTCAGAAAATTGAAAAGGAAATAATGAATTCAGCCACTACTTATGATGTTCATGTTAAAACACGGGACTGGCGTACTTTTGACATGAGAGTCGATGAAAATGGCAGACTGGTTTTAGAAGGACAGCCTAGTCCCTTATCCTATTGAAAAAGCTGTAAGAGCGAGTTCCTTCTGGTCTGGCAATGATCAGTCAGACCAGATTCCATCATCCCACTCTACCTAGTTCTATTACAAAATCAATCTTAATGATAAAGTAGGATTACCTGTTGTATAGACAAAGAGGGCAATTATGATAGACCAGTTCCTTCGTTTCCTGATTACCGTTACCATCTCGTTAAGCTCACAGGCTCAGATAAATTTAGCACAGGCGGCAGATCAACCCACCTCGGTTCATAAGCATGAACACAGGCAGCCAGCCCATCATCCCGGGCCAGCTGGTCAGCTCGTGCCCAAGCTGCTGAATCTTGGCGCCCATACTTTTCCCGTAAGCACCGACAAACCGCAGGCGCAATTATTCATGAATCAGGGGTTGAATCTGGCTTATGGGTTCAATCATGCCGAAGCAGGCCATGCCTTCAGCGAAGCGGCACGCCTCGATCCTAATTTGGCAATGGCGTATTGGGGTCAGGCGCTCGTGCTAGGACCTAATATTAATGCGATGATGGAACCTCAAACAGAGCAAGAGGCATATGAGCTTGTTCAAAAGGCGGTCTCGCTGATGGCAACCACAACACCGAGAGAGCAGGCACTGATTCGTGCACTGGAAAAACGTTACACGGGTAATGCAGAAGATCGCAGCGCGAATAATCGGGCTTATGCAGCAGCCATGCGCTCAGCACACCAACGTTTTCCGGATGATCTCGATATCGCCATCCTTTATGTCGAATCGATGATGGATGTTCGGCCGTGGGGCTACTGGATGCCAGACGGACAGCCCTATGAAGGCACCACCGAAATTGTCGCGATCACAGAAGAAGTCATGCGTAAAGATCCGAAGCATCCCGGCGCTTTGCACATGTACATTCATCTCATGGAATCCACCTGTACCCCCGAGCGCGCGGAAAAAGCAGCAGATACCTTATTGACGCTGATGCCAGATGCAGGCCATACAGTCCATATGGCTTCGCATATTTATCAGCGGGTCGGGCGCTATGCAGACTCGATGAAAAGCAATCAGCTCGCCATTGCCGCGGATGAAGCCTATCTTGCACAATCCCAGGCGCAAGGAATCTATCCGATTGGGTATTATCCGCACAACATTCACTTTCTCTGGTTCGCAGCCACAATGGATGGGCAAAGCAAGATCGCGCTCGACGCAGCCCGCAAAGCTGCAGACCAAATCAGCGATAACACATTGAATGAATTACCCATCACAGTGATATTCCGTGTTATTCCGTACTGGTCGCTGGCACGATTTGGCCGCTGGCAAGAGGTACTAAAAGAACCAGCCCCCACTGCAACCAATGCTTTCCTGACCGGTAGCTGGCATTATGTGCGTGGTCTCGCACATGTGGCAACGGGCCAACTGCAGCAAGCGGAGCAGGAGCTCGCATCACTTGACAAGATCATGCAGGAAACAGGCTGGGATACGCCGTTATTCTCACAGAATACTGCGCGTAGCGTACTCGCAATCGCACCTAAGGTATTGGCCGGCGAGATCGCCGCCGCTCAAGGAAAATTTGACGAAGCGATTGTGCTTCTCGACCACGCGGTCCGCCTGGAAGATGGCCTGGTTTATACTGAACCTGCCGAATGGCATTTTCCGCCACGACTGGCGCTGGGGGCCATTCTGCTCGAAGCAGGACATGCACACGAAGCAGAAACGGTCTATTGGGAAGACTTGCGGCGCAATCGCAACAACGGCTGGGCATTGTACGGTTTGTTGCAAGCATTGCGCGCTCAGCAGAAAAATGATCAGGCAGCACTCATCGAAGCTCGCTTCAAGAAGGCATGGCAACGCGCTGATATGACGCTCAATGCTTCTCGTTTTGGGCGGCAACCTGAAAGCTGAAAAGCGAGTCCAGCCAGTTTGGTAGAACCACATGAATCGTATTGCAGCAATCGACTGGATGCGCGGCTTTGTCATGGTATTGATGACACTAGATCATGCATCAGCATTTTTTAATCAAGGACGTATTGCAAACGATACCATCATAAAGCATGTGGTTGGATCAAGTTTCGTTGTCGAGCAATTTTTTACTCGCTGGATAACGCATCTGAGCGCACCCACCTTTGTGTTTCTGACGGGAACAGCGATAGCACTGAGTATCGTGCAGCGGCGTGAAAAAGGTTTGGACAGCAAGGCTATTGATCGTGATCTGCTCATTCGCGGCGCATTGATTGCGCTGTTGGATATCATCGTGTTCTCATTCCTCAGTGGAAAGTTGTATCTGCAAGTACTGTATGCGATCGGCGTCAGCATGATGTTAATGGCGCTGCTCTATCGTCTGGGTAGGCGCGTTTTATTGATCAGCGCGCTGATGCTGCTCATAGGCGGGGAAGCGTTCACTCTCCTGTTCTGGCAGCCGCATGAGCAGGTGCCGCTGTGGCTCGCACTGACCTTTGCTCCTTGGTTCAGCGCATCATTCACCGTACTTTACCCGGCGATGCCATGGCTTGCTATCATGATGCTGGGATGGGTATTCGGCGACTGGCTGACAACTCGTCAGCAAAGCAGTTGGCCAGTGGCGCGTGTGTTGCTGACAGTTGGTCTGCTAGCGTTAATCTGCTTTTTGCTGGTGCGGGGTGTCAATGGCTACGGCAATATGTTGCTGTACCGTGAAGACAATTCGGTTATTCAATGGTTGCATGTCAGCAAATATCCGCCGAGCATCAGCTATATTTCGCTCGAGCTAGGGTTAATGATGATCATACTGGCCACCTTGCTATGGTTACAGCCGAAAATAAGCATTGGCCAATATGGCCCTATTCTAGTATTTGGCCAAACGGCCCTTTTTTTCTACCTGGCGCATTTTGCCGTGTTGGCGCTATTGACCCTGCTTCTGGAGCGTGCTGGACTTGGACAAGCCTTTCTTGCTGCTGCCCTGACTCTGGGGTTACTTTATCCCATTTGCTGTGCTTATCGAGCTTTGAAATGGCGGTACCCGGAGAGTATTCTGCGCTTTATTTAAGCTTCATTCCCTGTCCTAATCAAATATGACTCGACGGCGAGCCGCAGATAGTATCCATAATACGGCAAGGTGAAGCCGACAGAGGTAGTTTTAATTCGGAAATAGGATGAGAATCGATGGTACATGAAACGATGCTCAATTTAGGCAATATATTTGATCTGAACCGAACTCAGATTTAGCCAAAAACTCACCACTGTTGCCACTGTTTTAGGAAAGTGGAAACATTAGACTGAGATTGAGTAGAAT
This sequence comes from Nitrosomonas communis, assembly GCF_001007935.1. Lineage (NCBI taxonomy): Bacteria > Pseudomonadati > Pseudomonadota > Betaproteobacteria > Nitrosomonadales > Nitrosomonadaceae > Nitrosomonas > Nitrosomonas communis. Next base: position 1,671,670 of record NZ_CP011451.1, on the reverse strand, counting down.
CAATTTCCCAATATTTTCAATTGGATATCCCATTTAAAATATTGAATCAATCGAACGTAAGAAATTCAGTGGAATAGGTTATTTGTTCTCTACAAGGTTATTTTTCTGCTTGACAATATATTCTCACTATGTTAATTATATTATAACTTTTTCGATAATGAAAAAGTATGTGGTGTTATATATTTTAGAAGATCTATTTAATTTTATATTTTTTCTATAATTATAGGAGACTACAAAAATGAAACTCTCACTCATATTAGCTGTACTCTTAGCCGCATCTTCTTTAACCGCTTGTATGGAACCCAAACCAGGTCAGTATCCACCAAGCGCACTGATGGAACGTGATTCTATGCCGGACAAAGGCGATGAGAAACGATCCAAAGGTTAGCGCTAAACCTATCCACTCCAATATGACGCAAATATGATGATTAAAATACTTTAACCGCCCTCTTAGGGCGGTTTTTTGTTATTGGTGTCTTGATTGAGGCCAGGATTTGATGCCGTTACCGTAATCAGATCCACAAATATTCTCAACTTTACCCTTTCTCAGCAATAATCTTATAAGCTTTGGAAATAAATTACCCATTCCAGTTAACTCTTTCAGCAATAGCCCCTGTTTTATATGCGAGCGGATAAAAATTGTATGCAAAGGCATTATTGCCCGCTTAGTTAGCGTCCGTTAACATTACCTCGCAATAAAAGTAAATTGGTTTGATCCGTTGCTGATGAAAAAATATGCTACTGCAACGCATTAGTCAGCCTTGCGTGAGCATCTTTACCACCAGGAATTTTATATGGCTAGCCCAGCATCCGAAACACTTTCACCGGTTTTGTATTTACCACATGGAGGTGGACCCTTGCCCATTCTAGGTGATAAAGCACATGAAAAGATGGTTTCTTTTCTGAAAGAGATTACCAGCAGACTGGGCACGCCGTCAGCGATTCTGTTTATTAGCGCCCACTGGGAAGAAGAGATAGCGACCATAACAAGTGGCAGTCATCCTAGAATAATCTACGATTACTACGGGGGTTTCCTGCTGAAGCTTATCAAATTAAATATGCTGCACCTGGCCATCCACAGCTAGCCAAAGAAGTGTTTGAACTGATAACAGCAAATGGCATTCCAGCAAGACTTGATGAACAGCGGGGGTTTGATCATGGTTTATTTGTGCTGCTCAAGCTGATGTATCCGGAGGCGCAGATACCCTGCATCCAGTTATCGCTACTCAAGAATTTGGACCCTCGCAAGCATATTGCTCTAGGAAAAGCCATCACTCCTTTACGGAAGAAAAACATCTTGATTATCGGCTCAGGTATGTCATTTCATAATTTAAAAGTATTTTTCTCGCGAGAAATTGATAGCAACAAAGAAAACAATGAATTTGATAGCTGGTTAATTGAAACATGTACCAGTCAGGCTCTTTCACCTAAAAAACGCGAACAGCAACTAATTGAGTAGGAAAAAGCGCCGTCTGCTCGATTTTGCCATCCAATAGAAGATCATCTAGTGCCGTTACATGTTTGCTACGGGGTCGCTTGTGTCGGCACGCCAATAGCCGAAGTGGTGTTTAACCAGGAAATTATGGGCAAAACGGTTACGAGCTTGCTATGGCAATAGAAAAGAAAATTTGGTTTGTATTGACATATCTGCTAGGATTGGCAGTGTGCCCCCAGGCTTATGCACAAGCAGGATCAAGCGAAACCCGCGGCGAACTGCTTTATTTTACACACTGTATTAATTGCCACAATACCAAAATTCATTGGCGTGAGAAGAAAATAGCGACAGACTGGCGTGCCTTGAAGGCAGAGGTGGCGCGCTGGCAGAGCAACATGCATCTTGGCTGGAATGAGGATGAGATCAAAGAGGTCACTCATTACCTGAACGCAGTTTATTATCATTTTCCCGTTACCGAGCATGAAGATCTGACTGAATCTGATCAGATTCATCCTGCTCTTTCACGCTAACAAAGCTTGAATATTACCGCATCGATCCTCAGATTCTCATCTTCAGGCGGACTGCCCAGTCAAAAATACGACCACCCAGCAGCCATCTCGATACCACCGCAGTTTTGGATTCTGCAGGGAGCGCATGCCGTATAGGAGGAAACGATGCGGTCGCTGCATCGAGGACTGCTTTTGCGATAATTTCCGGCCCTGGGGCTTGAGGTTCGCCAGCCAGAAGCCGCGGAAGCGCAGTAAGCAATTTTAGATAAGCAGGCGGATGGGCAACCGTTTTGAGCAATTTAAGCTCCTTGGCAGCAAATTCGGTTTTGATCAGGCCGGGCGCAATGAGCACCACCTTGATACCAAATTTCATGACTTCGCCACGCAAAGTTTCCGATAATGCTTCCACAGCATGTTTGGAAGCAGCATACCAGCCGAAACCTGGAATGGAGATTTTGCCCAGGATGGAAGTGATATTGATGATACAGCCGGACTTCTGCGCGCGCATATGGGGCACGACTGCCTGGATAAAACGGGCATAACCGAAAACATTGACTTCAAATTGCTGATGGGCCGCTTCCATGGAAACGCATTCGATCGCACCCAACTGGCCATAGCCCGCATTATTCACGAGCAAATCAATCCTGCCTTTGCTTGCCAGCGCATGGTTGACTGCTTCTTGGATAGCTTCGGCATCGGTCACATCCAGACAGATGGGTTCGATGTTATCCGAACGGATCTGTTCCAGCCTGTAACTGCGCCGCGCCATAGCGAATACGTAATAATCATTTTTGGCAAGAAGCTCAGCCGTCGCTCTGCCAATACCGCTGGATGCGCCAGTGACCAATGCAACACGTTGTGTCATGATTTGATGTAATGGGGTAAAACTTGAAAAAATAAAGGGTTAATAACCAAAAAGCAATCAAAAACTCATCAAGCTTCACGATTTATTTATAAACATTAACATGCGTAGCTGTCCTCGTGGATAAAATAAGTAAGGGCTGCATTGCGATACCTTACATGAGAATCTATTGGTTGAAATATGTCAACTTGCCTCTGAATTTTCTTGCATGATACCTGGGCAGGCAACGCTGGCATTATTTGGTTTAGAAGGAGGTCAGGAAAGATACGCCATTCGCGCCTACCGCAGAGCCATTCTGAAGGCGTTGTGCAAACTCGTTACTTCGCGTTTCGCTATCATCACCTATCACGCGCGCTACCCTGTTCTTATGGAAGCTCAATAGTTGCTGGCGAAACGGAATAATAGAAGTTGCTTCGTTGGCATACAGCGACTTATGCAATTTTGGCAATTCGTGCCAAGGAGTCGTAGGCTTCGCGTGATGGGCATTGTGATAACCAAAGTTAAGTGTAACAAGATTTAGCCAGGGGTGATTAATGGAAATCGGATTGCTAAAAGTGTGAGACTGCTCATAGTTCCGGTCGCCTTTGTGCTCTATCAGATGGAAGTTGCTATCCACTGCCACAATGTATTCATAATTATGCTGAAGCGCATCCATGAAGCGCAAAACCGTCAAAAAGATGGCATAGGCCAGGAGATAACAGGCATAAGCAAAAGGTGAGTATAGGAATACTCCCAGTAGCAGACCAAATCGGACCACAATGATGCCCATTACCCGCAGCTGTTGATCTTCTTTTTCCTTAAAGAGGAATGGAGCGAACATGAGCACAGTGTGCATGAGGAGCTCTACAGCCGGTATGTATAACCATTCCAATGCCTTCACAATTTTAAATTGGGTCGGATGGCGTGCAAGATAGCTTCGGTAGTCGAAGGTCACGGCATCAACATTGTCTACGTGATGTTTCATGTGATTCGCACGCAAATCATCATAGGTTCCATAGCAGCCGCCGGTAAGCCAATTTAATGCGCTTCCCAACCATGCATTGTGATGCGGTGATTTGAATACGGCGTTGTGCCCACATTCGTGAATCATATAGGCGGCTATGACCATGCCATGAGCCATTGCGAGCGTGCCGGTTATCATGAGCGTCGGATTCAGGGACAAGATTAATGCGATCCCGCCAAAATAAGTTAGCTGGCAATAAAGCAATGCTAAGATAGTTGCCCGTAGGCCGCCCTTATAGCGAAACCAGTTTTTTTCGAATGTATTAATCATGGCTTAGTTCTCCTTTTGCAGCTGCTTTTTATCCGACATGAATGTGGCAATTATACATGCAAATTTACATGTAATAAAGCTGTATAATATTTCCAACAATCCAAATGTAAATTCTGCAAACGCCAGAGGAAAGGTATGAAAATAAATGGTCAAACCTGAGAAGCAGACGAACGCAAGACGACGCCAAGTCATTCAACTACTTAACAGTACGGATCAATATTGGATGGATGCCCTCGGGGACAAGCTCTTCCACGATTTAAACTACTATGACCTTTTTACACAAATGTGGCTAAGACTCGATGATACTTTTCATAAATCTGAGCTGTATCAGTTGATGCCAAACGTCAGCCAGCGTACCGCTATCAAATATGTTCAGATTGCAATCGATCACGGCTTACTCGTTGAACATATCAATCCGGATGATCTCCGTTCCAGGCGGATTACAATGTCCGTCGATCTGGTGCAAAAAATTGAGCTTTTCCTGGATTATTCCATTTCAGTATTTGAGACATTCCCTGCGCCAACATCTCAACAAGGCGACACATAAGCTGATGAAGCTGTGCCAATGGCGTAGTGATGTGCAGATACATGAACAGTTGCTAGTTCAGACAGTTATAGGGATCAATTTTTATTTTGCTTTAACTGCTTCCGGATAATGGCTCATTTTCTTAATAATTCTTCCTGCCGCTAAGATGTGCATAAGGCGGTAGCGTCCGTAGGCGTGAGTCGTCTAGCGCACCGCCGACGGTGAAGTGATAGAGCGATTGCCATGCATGGCCTGATAAGCCAAGCATGGAATGCAGCGCGTCATCGAAATAGCAGCCAATGCCCGTGCCTCGCAGGCCTGCGGCTTCCGCTTCCAGGTAGAGCACCTGGCCGATCATACCGGCTTCATGAAACAGTTCGCGGTAATGCCAGGCTCCTTCGTTTAACGCAGTTTCGAATTCAGCCAGCATGCCCAGCGAAAAGCAGCTATCAGCAGCGATGTCCTGGTGACAACTGATCAGGCGCGCTGTGTCTCGGACATCACCAGCGAATAATCGAAACAAGCCAAGATGCCGAGGTGCGCCGGGCACTTCGGCCCAGTCGGCATCTTCGCGTATCGCTTGGCGTAACGCGGACATGACAGATTTATCTCGCAGAAGCAGGTAGACACCGGGCGTCACACCTATTACACGATGTACAAACAGGATCAGATGTACTCGCGGTAGCCGCTGCCAGATCTCCCACGGAGGTAGCCCAGGACGAGGCAGCAGGGCATCGAGTATTGTGAACCAGCGTTCTGCCGGCATGGCACTGACACCATCGAAACCCATAGCGCTTCGGCGCTGACGAATCAAGGCATCTGCATTCTGCAAACAATCGATCACTGCCAGGGGTGGCCACTGCGTTGACAAAGTCAACGATGAAGAATGAGGAACAGGCCGTTCAGCAGCCAGATGCACCGCATCGATGCCTGCCCAATGGACATGTCTAGCGCTGAGATGGTTGGCCTGCCCGACAAAATTCAATCCACTGGCCAGGGCTGCAGCTGTCTGAGCCGTATACAATAATTTGGGCGCATTTCCACAGCCAATCCAGAGTGCGACATCTACCGCTTCGCTTTCATGCTCTGCAAACTCTCCTGTGCGCGCGACACCCGTTAACGCAGCAAGCACCACATCATGCCAGTTCTCCAATACCTGGGCACGCCAGCCAAGTGTGGCAGCAGCATAGCTGACTGCTGCCAGGGCATGACCGCAGTCGTGTTGACAATAGCGGTAGGCGCGCAGGCCGTACTTCCAGGCTTCGCGCCAATGAATAGAAGTAAGCACCAGCACAAAGCCGTCAGCAAACTCACTACCCCAATCGGAATCTGCCTCAGCGCGCCGCTCCAAGGCATGGTCGTAGCTGACATAGTGATGCACACCGCTTGCAAGGCCATCGCGTGCAGCGGCAAGCACATAGCACTCAGTGGGATGCAAATTTCCGCTGGAAGGATTACAGCGCAATGCCCAGCGTGAGCCCCCGTATTCTTTCCATGCAGACAAACCAAGACTCAGTTCCAGCAGCGTGGCCAAATTGGCCAGATTAATCGCCGCCAGTGTTTGCCGCCGACCACTGCGCACCTCGCTAAATGGAGTCTGTAACGGAGCAGCGCGTAAAGATAGCTTACAGAGTTGCGTTCCCGCATAACGGCGGAACGGATCAGGTTGATTGACCCAGTCCAGGTTGCCGGGTCCCGGGGCATAGCCATCTAAACGGTGCTTACTCGCTTCGTGATAGGCGATAATGGTGGATAATGCGTTGTTATTCATAGGATTCACTCTCAAAATTGTATTTCGCTGTGCTTGCTGACCTCCATTTTCCTGGATTGATCTCTATTTTGATCTCTATCGTTTTTCGCTGCATCAAGTTTCGTTGGCGGCCTAATCAAACTGTTCGCGAACTCAGGCTGGAGTGGACTAAATTCAGGGTATTAAAGATGTCCTCGATCACCTTCTCCTTGCCATCAAACAGCGCATCAGGGCCGCCGGCATGCAGATTGCTGAATGGGGGTTCATATAGGGCAGACGCGGCCATTACACCGCGTGCCGTGAGCTGGTCAATCACCATTTCGACGAAGCGGATTTGGTATGGGGTGAGGCTGCGATCCGACAGAAAGCGGGTGAATGCACTTTGTGCGGCGGTGCGGTCCATACCGACCAGGCTGCGAACAAACCAGGTTAACAAGGGGGCACCGCTGCGCGCCAGTAAGCCATCGAGCAGCGTTTGCCCATCTTCCTCGCCAATTTCGGTCAGGGCCTGCTCCAAACCTTGCAAATCAGTCTCTGTTAATGGCTGATTGCTGCGTAGCCGATGAATCACGAGGTGATCCAGATGGATACCTTCCCAGAAAGTGGCTTCCTGCATCGCGGCGAGATACACCAACTGAGCCTGTACTGCCGGGATAGCGGCTTTTTCTTCCAGCAGCATAGCGATTTCCACTACCCGCTGGCGATGGCGCTCGAACGTGCTAGCATCCGCTTCTGCCAGGGTCAACTGCATTTGCAGCACAGTAAGGTCGAACAGACGTGATTCGATGTCATCAGTTTCGAGCATGCTTGGCAGTCCTGCGATCTCGCGCTGTAGGGTTGCGCGATCGGCATCGCTCAGTGTGTTCCATGCGACGCGCTGCTGGAAGCGCTCCACCGCTTCCAGATGCATGCGCACGATGAAATTCTCGCGGTTCATCGCAGCAACCTCGCTGTAAAGCCCAGCAATAAGTGCATGGCTGAGCCTGGCATCCGGGTCCAGTTCGGAAGATGGCTGCAGGTGGCCGAGTAATTGCACGCGCGCACGAAACAACCGGGTGCTTAGCGGAGCGCTGCTGCTGGTTTCAATACCTTGCGGATGTTCATGGAAAAAGTCGAAGTTAAAGCAAAAATCGAACACGCGGAAATCCTGCTTATCTTCGTCCGGAGCGAACAACCCTGGGCACAGCCGCGTGCCGCGGCCGATCATCTGCCAGAATTTGATCTTGGAATACACCGGCTTGAAGAAAATCAGATTCGCCACCTCGGGCACATCTATGCCGGTGTCGAGCATATCCACCGAGATCGCGATATGGGGCGCTTTGTCCTTGAGCGAAAAATCGTCGACCAAGCTTTGCGCATATTTGGCGTAGTTGTCGATGACGCGCGCGAAGTGCCCCGCATGCTGTGGATAGTGATGATTGAAGCGCGCTTCGATGAACTGAGCATGTGCGTGATTACGGGCAAAGATGATGGTCTTGGCGAGCCGGTCGCCGCCCTCGACCTTATGGCCGTGTTTCATCAGATGTTGGAGCACTTTGTCCACCGTATCGTGGTTAAACAGCCAGCTGTTGATGGCGGCGGCATTCACCCGTTCGGGCAGTCCTTGCTCATTGACCTCATCGCCCCAGTCCAGGCTTTCCCATTGGGCCTTTTCCTGCTCACTCAGCGCGTGGTAATCGATACCCTCGCGCGGAAATTTGAGTTCCACCTGCTGCACGCGCGGCGCAACGAGAAATCCATCAGCGACCGCGGTTTCCAGCTCATACGCATCGGTTGGCACGCCGGGCTCCAGTTCGAACAGATCATAGGTGTTCTTGTCCACCTCTTCACGTGGCGTGGCGGTCAGCCCCACCAGCAGCGCATCGAAGTAACGGAAGATCGCGCCATATTTCTGGTACACCGAGCGGTGCGCCTCGTCGATAATTACCAAGTCGAAATGGCCCACGCTGAAACGGACGACGCCGCTATTGTTTTGATCGATCAACCCCATCATGGTGGGATAAGTGCAGACATACACCCGCCCTTCGGTTTCTTTCTCGGTGACCAGATTCACCGGACTGGACTCGGGCAGATGCGTCTTGAAAGCATTGACGGTTTGCTTCACCAGCGATACGCGGTCGGCCAGAAACAATACTCGCTTCACCCAGCCTGCGCGTTGCAGCACATCCACCAGCGCAATCGCCGTGCGGGTTTTACCCGTGCCGGTCGCCATCACCAGCAGCGCTTTGCGCCGCGCCTGCGTGAACTGCGCAAAAATGCTGCCAATAGCACGCTTCTGGTAATAGCGTCCGGCAATGCTGTCCTTGACCGCGGCAACATCCAGCGCCTGCCGCTGAGTGCGGCGCAGCACCAGCCGCGCCAATTCGTCCTGCTGATAAAAGCCGACCACGCGACGGGGTGGATAAAGAACGTCATCCCACAGCCAGGTTTCGTAACCGTTGGTGGTGAAGATCACCGGCCTCTGGCCGTGCATGGCCGCTAAACAATCTGCGTAGAGTTTGGCCTGTTGCTTGCCAGCGGCCGGATCGACGGTCGTCTTCTTGGCCTCTACCAGCGCCAGCGGTTTACCATCCTCACCCCATAGCACGTAATCCACATAACCTACACCTTGGTCATTGGGCATGCTGCTAACCTTGTATTCACGGTCACGCGCTTGCTCAAGTAGCCAACCCGCGCGCTGCAAATCGACATCGATCAGGTAGTGGCGGGTCTCGCTTTCCGAATAGTCATGGGTATCGGGCACAGCTTCGCTCTTGGCGCGAATCTCGGCCAATTGCGCACGCAGCGCTTGCAGTTCAGCATCAAGCGCGTCGCGTTCCTGCTGTTGCTTCCATACCGCCTGATGCTGCTCGGCCAGCTTGTGCGCCAGCGCCTCCAGCTCCTTACGCGGCACCACCTCGGCATCGTTCAGTGGCTTCGGCACTCTATTATCTTGCCATGTCACATTAGCTGGCAAGCCATCGGGCGCATAGGTGCGCACCAGCCAGTAACAAATATGATGCAATTCCTTCACCACCAGCAGGGCATCCAGCTCACGTACCGGGCGAGTGCTGTGTACCGCCTGATTGCCCATCTTCTGGATCACCCGGACCTTCTGGAATACTGCCTGCGGCAATAGATTCTGAAAACTCGGCTCATGCAGCAAAGCTCCCAGGCTATTGTCGTAGGGTAGGCGCAGGCTGGGCTCAAAACGGTAGAGCCAGTGTACAACTACCTCCAGCGTGAAGCGGGCATGGGAGCAGGCCGCGCGTGGATCACCTTGGATGTGGCCTTCCGCCCAGCTTGCAGATGCGGCGATGTCATGGAATTCGGCGGGCAGGAAGGCGAAATTGCTCATGGTTACAGCTCGCCGTTGAAAGCGCGGGCTTGCAGGGAAGCGAATAACGCATCCAGCTCGGTCAGGTGGGTGCGTAGGCGGGATTTTTGTTTTCCGACGGATTCGACGATGGCGGCGAAGCGGTGTTGGAGGTCGAGGGGTGGCATTATGATAGGAAGACTACGAAGCTCTTTGACATTGATGTGCTTCGAAGTTGAGCCTGCCATTAGACGAGCCAATCTTTCTGGAGCCAAATCATGAAGCAAAATGTACAGCACAAACTTTGGGCTTAAAATCGACTGATTAGTACGTAATTGGACTAATCTCTGTCCCATACATAGACGCACACCATCATCAACCAAGGCCAGTACGCCAACTGTACCTTCTCTACTCAAAATTATGTCGTCTTTAGAAATCTCACCTCGTTTGGTTCGCTCTGCATAATCTTCCTCAGAAACATATCGTATTTCATCCCAAATCCACTCGCCTTTTCCCAGGTTAGAAGTACGCAAACAAATAACTCCATAATCAGCCCACTTTGGTGTGGAATGAGGGCAGTCAATAATTTTCTCACAGACATCATCAAGAGAAAATTTTTTCCATTTCATAGAATTGGTAACTGGATCACCGAACATTTCCAGAAAGGTAGATTGCAGCAGGGTATCGAGCTGAGCAAGGGATTCTCTGCGCTTGGTTCGCAAGGCATCCGCTGCATCCAGAATCGCTGCGATGCGTTTTTGTTCGGTGAGGGGCGGAATAGGAATTTTAATTTTAAAGACTTCAGCAGGCCGTGCTCTTAATAGGGATCCGCCAACCCCAGAAACAGTTTGCATAAAGGCGGCATGAAACATATCCCCTACCAGAATCCAACGAAGATACTGGGGCCATACCTTCTCGCTCCGGAAGATTATCCATTCTCCCGATGCAATTTGACGATAGCCATTCTTAGGCCCGACGACCCATGCCCTTCGAATATGCGGGACTATTCGTGAAACCATAACATCGTCAGGTTGTACCAGTTTTTAGCTGATCCGATTTCTGACCCAGGAACAGTTTCAGGAGTGCCTTGATCGAATGAAGGAATGCTGTAAAGCTCGAAGACTTCTGATGGAAATTTCTTTGGGTCAACTGAGCCTCCGCCATGGACGGCAATATCGCCAAGAGTTATTGAACCCCAGGTCATCTCAGCAATCCATCCATATTAACCTCCTCGGCTCCGCTCCCTTCGACTCCGCTCAGGGCGCGGGAGAGTGGAGTGGGTGTTGAGTTTTCGGTTGGGGTTGGGGTTGGGGTTTGCGTTGACGCTGGCGAAGGCATAGGCATAGGCATAGGCGTAGACGTTGGCGTTGGCTGAGCGGAGTCGAAGCCGACACCATAGTCGAAGGGAGCGGCCTGCCCTGAGCGGAGTCGAAGGGAATCGAAGCCGATATCAAAACCAAAACCAGGACAATGCGTATCATTCCGACACTCAGCCAGCCGATGTAATGCGTTGGTATCTCCCATGATTAAGTCCTCTTTCTTTTTTCTACTCCAGCCCTGCACCTGTTTTTCATGGCGGGAAGCATCTTCTATTCGTTCACATTCTTCACAATAAACGAGTTCAACAGGCAATCGTTTGATCGTGTGTTTGGCTCCTAGACCGCTTTGGTGTTCAGCAAGCCTTTTTTCCAGGTTCCAGGTACTGCCTGTGTAGTAGCTGCCGTCAGCGCATTTTAGAATATACATGTATGGCATGAGTATTTTTCCTTATTCACTTCCCTTCAATTCCCTTCTGCTTCCTTCGGCTACGCTCAGGGCAAGCCGCTCCCTTCGACTCCGCTCAGGGTGCGGAGAATTGGCGTTGGCGTGGGCTGAGCGAAGTCGAAGCCGACGCCGAAGCCGAAGTTGCAGCCGAATCCGAAGCCAACAATTCCTCCAATTCCTTCCGTCCCTCAGCAATTTCCGTTTCTAATCTCGCCAGCCGTTCGAGAATAACCTGAGGCGGTTCATGCTCCACCGCTTCGTAGGCCACTTCCTTGTAGCGGTTAATGGACAGGTCGTAGTCATTGGCGGCAATTTCAGCTTTGGGCACGAGGAAACTTGAGTCGATACGCTTGCGTTCGCTTTCGGCTGCACGGTTTTGCCAGCGGGCGAGGATGTCGGGCAGGTCGTTCTTGTCCGGCTGGGGTGTGCGCTTGTCGTCGAGCGAATAACCGTCGGCTTGCATATCGTAAAACCAGACATGCTCGGTGCCGCCGGAGTTGGTTTTGGTGAATAACAGGATAGCGGTACTGACACCAGCATAGGGTTTGAATACGCCTGAGGGCATAGAGATGATAGCATCGAGTTTCTGTTCTTCCACCAGTAGTTTGCGCAGGGTTTTATGTGCGGTGCTGGAGCCGAACAGTACGCCGTCGGGCACGATGACAGCCGCGCGGCCGCCGCTTTGCAGCAGACGCAAAAAGAGCGCGAGAAACAGCAATTCGGTTTTTTTGGTTTTGACGATTTGCTGCAAATCCTTGGCGGTGGATGCAAAATCGAGGCTGCCGGCAAAGGGTGGGTTGGCGAGGATCAGGGTATATTTCTCGGCATCTTGCATGTTGGCCTCGGCCAAAGAGTCGCGGTAGCGAATATCCGGGTTTTCTACGCCATGCAGCAACATGTTCATGCTGCCGATGCGCAGCATGGTGCTGTCGAAGTCATAGCCGTGGAAAGTATGGTCATTGAAGCGGCGGCGGGCTGTTTCGTCCTGATAAATAGCGTTGCTATGATGCGTGATCAGGTATTCTGAGGCGGCGATCAGGAAGCCTGCCGAGCCGCAGGCCGGATCGCAGATAATATCCTGCGGCGTCGGTGCTGTCATGTCCACCATCAGCTTGATGATGTGGCGTGGCGTGCGGAACTGGCCGTTCTGGCCAGCGCTGGCGATCTTACTGAGCATATATTCGTACAGATCACCCTTGGTATCCTGGTCAGTCATGTCGATGGCGTCGAGCTGATCAACTACGTTGGCCAGCACCCGTGGAGTAGGCATCATGAACAGGGCATCTTTCATGTGGTGGGTATAGGTACTGTCGCCTTCGCCGTCGGCCTCGCCCTTTTGCCCCAAAGTCTTGATGAACGGAAAAACCTCGTCACGCACGGTGATGAACATCTGCTCAGGCGCAGTATTCTTGAAGCGTGACCAGCGCAGCTTGTCCTGTTCGGGGGTGAAGATGGGCTCTTCGATCGGTTTGCCGAGTCGCGCTGACTTGCGCTCCTGCAAGGTATGCAGCTCATCCAATCGTTTGATGAACAGCAGATAGGTCAACTGCTCGATAACCGACAACGGGTTGGAAATCCCGCCGGACCACATCGTGTTCCAGATGCAGTCGACTTTGGATTTGACTTCACCAGTGATCATTGTTTTCCTTCGTTAAGTGATGTGTTGGGGTTAAGCCATTACTGCGAAAGTAGGGTAGCGCCATTATGCAGTAGAATACGCGCGCTGATGCGCAAACTTTGTTTAGTTGCGATTAGCAACAGGCGTGATGGATTTAAAAATTTTTTCGACTGTTTCCCGTTCGACGTCTCGGGTGATGAAGACAATTTTCGAGCGCCGGTCTTCACTTGTCCAAGCGGGTAAGGGTATCAGCGGGTGGAGGATGTGCTGTACCCCATGCAGCGCCATCGGACCATCGTTGCCTTCGATATTTACGATGCCTTTGATACGCAGGATATTGCTGCCCATGTAAAACAGCAGATCGAGCAAGATCGGGTAGATGTGTTTGCTAACCGGCTGCTCCGTGGTGAAACAGTATGCGCGGATATGATCATCATGACGATTGATGTCATGCAGATGGTCATTATGGCTTTCGTGGGAATGGTGATCCTCAGTATGACCTTGTGCATCATGGCCCGGCTTATGGGTAGCGTCTGCCAAATAAGCTTCTTCCCGAAGCCAGTGCTCCACATCGGGTGTTTTTTCCTGAGTTGAGAACAGCCTCAAATCCAACAATTTTTCTGCTTCAATCTGACCATGTACCACCTGCCAGCGTGTTGCGGCAGGGTTGATGACGTTCAGTCGCTGCAGCAAGCCGGCCTTGTGTTGGGATGTGGCCAGATCAGTCTTGGTCAGCAACAGACAGTCTGCAATCGCAGCTTGTTTGATCGCTTCCTGATACGTGCTCAGAGTATGGTTTCCCGTGGCCATATCGATGGTTGCCACGATCCCATCAAGCCGGTAGTGGTTAGTGATCTTTGGATCAGCCATTAAAGTATGAATAATGGGAGCAGGGTCAGCCAGGCCAGTCGTTTCGATCAGAGTGCGATGGAACTGCCGTTTTCCATTACGGGCGAATCGCCAGGTGAGATCTTGCAGCGTTTTAACAAGATCGCTGCGGATCGTGCAACACAGGCAGCCACTGCCCATCTCCATCACCACGTTATCAGTGCTATGTACGACCATCAAGTGGTCTAATGCAATTTCTCCGAATTCATTGATGATCACCAAAGTATCCGCCATCGCGGCTTGTTGCATGATGTGGTTGAGTATCGTAGTCTTGCCGCTTCCTAAGTAACCGGTCAGCAATGTCACAGGAATCAGCGAAGGGGTGGGAGACGTAAGTGTCATGGTGAATTGTCTTGGTAAAATAAAGCCTGTTACTAGTTTAACACGGCTAAATACGCTGCTATCGAAACACTATCAGCTGTATTGGAGGCATAATATTGATCGTGTTGCACCCAGTTGAGTCGAGCCGCAAACCGCTGTTTGCACTGGCTTTCGGCAGACTCAGGCTAAACCCGAATATTGCACGAAGGGAAGTGGCAATTCCCCATTAAATCTTTATAATTCAGTTACCTATGCTGAATAAAGAAAAGGAATTGCCAGTGACAAAGTGTACCCAGGAATCGTTTAATTTTCCAGAGGTAAAAAAGCGTACTGTTGAAGTGAATTTCCAGGGTGGCGATATTACTTCAGATGGTGGCGTCATGTTATTGCGCCAGGTGGATAAACGCATTGGGTTGAGCAAAGCGGTTGCTCAAGTACTGGACGATAATCGTCGGCAGGCAAGTTGCAGGCATGATAGTTTGACGCTATTGCGCCAACGGATTTATGCGTTGGCATGTGGCTATGAAGACCTCAATGATCATCAGCAATTACGTCATGATTTGGCGATTCAATCAGCGGTTGAACGCGAAGAGGTATTGGCGAGCAGCTCTACCTTATGCCGTTGGGAGAATCGGGCGAATCGGCAAACGGCCTGGCATGTTCATCAAGTAATGGTAGAGCGGTTTATGGCTTCATTTAAACAGCCACCCAAAGAACTGATGCTGGATTTTGATGCCACTGATGATGCGGTTCATGGCAAACAGGAAGGCCGCTTCTTTCATGGTTATTATGATCACTACTGCTTTTTGCCGCTGTATGTGTTCTGCCAGGATCAACTGCTGGTAAGCTACCTGCGGCCAAGCAATATTGATGGGGCAAGACATGCCTGGGCCATTCTGTCGTTGCTGGTAAAACGGTTCAGACAGAGCTGGCCTGCAGTTTGTATCATTTTTCGAGGTGACAGTGGTTTTTGCCGCCGCAGAATGTTGGCATGGTGTGAGCGGCATGAGGTGGGTTATATCGTGGGTATCGCCCAAAACAAGCGGCTGAATGAGATCACTGCGCAATGGCAGCAAGCGGCAGAGAAGCAGTATGTTGAATCAGGTGAGAAAGTACGACGATTTGACGAGTTTCAATATGCTGCAAAAAGCTGGCAGCGGACACGGCGCATCATTGTTAAAATCGAACACACTGACAAAGGCAGTCATCCACGTTATCTCGTCACCAATCTGACCGGTAAACCGCAGCTTCTGTACGATAAGATTTATTGTTTACGCGGTGAAATGGAAAACCGGATCAAGGAACAACAGCTCGATCTGTTTGCAGATCGCACCAGTTGCCATCGGTGGTGGTCAAATCAATTTCGTCTACTCCTGTCCTCGCTGGCTTACATTTTGCTGGAAACCATACGGCGACTTGCCTTGCAAGGTACAGAACTGGCTCAGGCCTATGTGAGCACATTACGCCTCAAACTGATCAAAATAGGTGCCGTCATGCTACGTAATACCCGCCGTATTCGCTTTTTACTGGCAAGTAGCTGTCCCTACCAAAAACTGTTCTTCCAAACCGCAGCCAGACTTGCTCCTGGGTAAGTCATTCCCAGGATTATGAAGCGCCATTTACCGCATAAAATAGCAATGGGGTGAATGGGCTACGCCTGTCAACAAAGAAAAACCTCTTTTTTGTCATAATTTCCGACAAAATCCTCAGAAAAACGCATTCCATCACAACAAATTTTGAATAGAGATCTGATTTATCCAATTGTAAAATGAGTTTCTGGCAAATTCGCTCTTATTTTTGATGCTTGTGCAATATTCGGGTAAACGGTAAATTTGAAATATTTTACTGAAACGATCTATTAGAATAATGAGCAAATTTCCATGCTGGTAAAAGTTTACAGAAGGAGAGTGATGGTAATGAAACAAGGCTTAATCAGCTGGCTATTGATCTTGCTGGGGAACAGTGCCCCTGTTTTTTCATCAGGGACACCACTCACGCATGGTGCACACGTCCATGGTGAGGCTGTAATGAATATTGTGCTTGATGGCAATTCATTATTTATTGAACTTGACTCGCCCGTAATCAACTTGGTCGGGTTCGAACATGCACCCAATAATGAGGAACAAGTATCAGCCTTATTAAAAGCAGAGCAAACATTGGCATCGTCAGATCGTCTGTTTCATTTTGTAACCACTAAATGCTCATTAGAAAATGTGGAAATTGAAATGCCTTATAGCAAAAACCATGCGGACAAAAATCATCCGCATCCTCCTGAAATGCATCATGAGCACGCTGATCTCCATGCTAACTATGTGTTCCAGTGCGAGCAGGCTAAAGATTTAACAGCCATTTCGGTCAATCTATTTTCGCTTTTTCCGGATCTCCAGGAAATCAAAGCGCAATGGATTTTCCAGGGTAAGCAAGGTGCTGCTTCCTTGACAGCAAGCCACCCCACGCTAAGCGTTAACTAAACAACTCCGAGTTTATTCAGCGTATGTTTCCACTTCTGCGACTTCTATCGCATAAGCAGAGGTGGCGACATCGTTCTCAGTCAGCGTTGTTTTCAAAAGACCTGTCACCCACACTGGCTCATGCAAAGCCTCAAGCTTTAACCCTTTATCATAGATCCCATAAATAATTTGATTAGGCGGGGGCGGGGGCACATGAATGCATGCGCCGAAAAACGGTACTAGAAAGAAGCGCGTAATAGTTTGTTTTTCACCGAACTCCAGCGGTACGATAAAACCTGGTAATCTTATTCGTTGATGATCAAATTCCGGCATGATCCGTGTCGATGAAAGCGCTTGCATGTAGCGATCATCACTGGCTTGAGCCATCGCCAGTATGAATTGATTGCTTAACATATCTTCCTCAGAACCATCTTCTATCTCATCCAGATAAGCCGGCGGATTCAACAAGGCATCGAGATCATCCTGCGGCATCAGATCGGTCCATTGGATGGTTTGATAAGGTGCGTCTTTAACTGCCTGTTGATGAGCGAGCGTTTGATTACCTGATACCGCATCTGAGCTCACATCAGGCTCACTCTGAGAACAGGCGATGAGCAATACAGCCAGGAGGCTGATGAATTTAGTTGGTTTATTGATCAAGAAACTGGTTTTCATAATAAGTAGCATAGACATCATTAAATTAAAGCCATATTACAATATAGTACATTTGATCTAGAGTAAAACTGTCAAGGAGGCTTTCTTGTACTCAGACTCTCCGGAAAATTCTACGGCACGGGTCCCAGACCCAGTATCGTTCGTAATAAAAATTAGCGATTTGCATTTCTCCTACCCCGGAAAAAGACAGCCCACTGTGCTAAATATTCCTGCATGGCAGGTAGCGAGAGGCGACCGGGTATTTCTTAAAGGACCCTCGGGTTCAGGAAAATCAACCCTGCTGAATTTGCTGGCTGGCATCCTGGTTGCCAATCAAGGCCGTATCGAAATCCTTGGTCAGGACATCGCAGCATTATCCGCTCATAAACGGGATCGCTTCAGAGCGGCGCATATTGGCATCGTGTTCCAGCAATTCAACCTCATTCCTTATTTGAGCGTGCTGGATAATATCCGATTAGCGGCCCATTTCGGCAAAAAGCATATAACGGGTCTCGATTTAATGGCGAAGCAGCTGTTCGAGGCACTTGGGCTGGATCACACACTGATCACAAAAAAAGCAAGCAATCTCAGTGTAGGTCAGCAACAACGCGTCGCCATTGCGCGCGCGCTGATCAATGCTCCGGAAATTTTGATCGTGGATGAACCGACTTCCGCTTTGGATAGCGATATACGGGATGCTTTTATGAAAATCCTGATGGAAATCGGCCAAATACAAGGTAATACGCTAATTTTTGTCAGTCATGACACAGCCTTGACACCTCATTTTCATCATGTCGTTAACCTGGCAGAAATCAATCTAGCAGGAGGGAACCAGTATGTTTCTTAAGGTCGCCTGGCATAGCCTGCTCAATCGCAAATATACCGTGTTACTCACCTTGATT
This sequence comes from Nitrosomonas communis, assembly GCF_001007935.1. NCBI lineage: Bacteria > Pseudomonadati > Pseudomonadota > Betaproteobacteria > Nitrosomonadales > Nitrosomonadaceae > Nitrosomonas > Nitrosomonas communis. The sequence goes on along the minus strand of NZ_CP011451.1, from coordinate 1,653,423 downwards.
TCGGTAGCCATCAGCACTTTTGTTTTGCTCGGGGTAGAGCACATCCGCCACGAAGCAAAAGAAAGTTTCAGCAAAACAGTCTCGGGTGTCGATTTGATTGTGGGCGCCCGTACCGGGCAGTTAAATTTGTTGCTGTACTCTGTTTTCCGCATGGGCAATGCGACCAATAATATCTCATGGGAAAGTTATCGTGAGATTGCCACCGACCCCAAAGTTGCCTGGACGATTCCGATTTCATTAGGTGACTCCCATCGCGGCTATCGGGTAATGGGCACGACACAAGATTATTTTACGCACTTTCGTTTTGGTCAGAATACATCGTTATCCTTTGCGCAAGGCGGCCCTTTTGTGCAGCTATTCGATGTGGTGCTCGGCGCCGAAGTCGCCAGAAAACTCGGTTATCGCCTGAATGAGCGTATTGTCTTGACGCATGGTCTTGGGCATACCAGTTTCAGTAAGCATGATGACAAACCTTTTCGCGTCACCGGGATTTTACGGCCGACCGGGACACCCGTTGATCAAGCGCTATACATTAGCCTGCAAGGAATGGAGGTCATCCACTTGGACTGGAAAGATGGTGTAAAAATTCCAGGTAAGCAAACTTCTGCTCATGAGCTAGCTGCACTCGATTTGACCACCCACAGTATTACAGCTTTCCTGGTCGGTCTTAAATCAAAAATAGCCACGTTTCATGTTCAACGCCAAGTCAATCACTATCAAAAAGAACCATTGCTGGCCATCTTACCTGGCATTGCACTTACTGAACTATGGCACATGATGCAGGTGATGGAAAACACCCTCAGATTGATCTCTATCTTGGTTTTATTTTCCTCGTTATTAGGCTTAAGCACCATGCTGCTTGCCTCGATTCGCGAAAGACAGCGCGAGATTGCGATCATGCGCGCTATCGGCGCCAGCCCTTTTTTCGTGTTTCTAACCATTCAAACCGAAGCCCTACTGATTTCCTTAACCGGAATAATGGCTGCGATTTTTGCGCTAGTGATAGGGATATTCTTTGCTCAGCCGTTTCTCGCAGATAATTATGGCATTTTCATCAATCACTTTGCTATCAATAGTCAGATGCTCGGTATGTTGGGAGTCATCGTTATGGGCACCTTGCTGCTGGGACTCATTCCCGCACTCAGTGCCTACCGCTTCTCCCTGCACCATGGGCTTGGGATGAAAAGCTAGAAAAGGAACTGAAGCAATAGTCTTGCTGTCGAAAGGCGGCATCTTCTGGATTCATGTTATCGCAGGACAGCCATTATGTTAACGTGAGTTCGACATAAGAAAAGCTGTAAAAGAAACCTGAATTCCTTATGATGAAATGGTTTTGCAAAAGAATTTCATCATGAGAGGAGTCAGATTTCCATGGATACTACAACGATTTTTTGTGAGAGTGACGAATTTTGTAAAGAGTTTGAGCCGCAATGGGAGCAGCACTTATTAGAGTCATCGCTGAAACAGCGTCGGCGGCAAGGAGCGCTGTGTCTAAGCGAAATCATGACCATCATGGTCGGGTTTCATCTATCCGGGTACCGGACGTTTAAACACTATTACCTGAATTACGTGTTGAGGTATCAGCGCGATTATTTTCCAGGGTTGGTGAGTTACCACCGCTTTGTGGAGCTGTTGCAAGGTAGCCTGGTGCCTTTGTGCTGTTTTCTGACCAGTCGCTTTGGGCAATGTAGTGGGATCAGTTTCATTGATTCGACTAAGATTAGTGTGTGCCATAATCGCCGTATTGGGTCTCATCAAGTAATGGCAGGGTTTGCTGCCCGGGGAAAGGCCAGCATGGGTTGGTTTTATGGATTCAAGCTGCACCTGGTCATTAATGACCAGGGAGAATTGCCAGGGGTAAAAATAACGGCGGGCAATGTGGATGACCGTGACCCGGTACCAGAGGTGACGCGCTCCTTGTTTGGCAAACTCTTCGGTGACCGGGGCTACATTTCGCAATCACTCTTTGAGCAACTCCGCGAGCAAGGCGTGCAGCTCATCACCAAAGTACGCAAGAACATGAAAAACAAGCTGTTGCCGTTGTTTGACAAGCTGCTGCTACGTAAACGTTCGATCATTGAGAGCGTCAATGACCCATTGAAGAATATCTCGCAAATCGAGCACTCCCGCCATCGCAGCCCAGTTAACTTTTTTGTTAATCTGATAGCCGGATTGGTGGCTTACACCTTTCGCGAGAAGAAACCCTCACTTAATATCAGGCTCCCTCAAGCTCTTCCAGTCGTGATTTGATGATTCTTATGTCGAACTCACGTTAATATAGATCGAGTAGGAGAGCAGAAAAATGAATTTCTGGCATTTGGCTACCTCAGAAGAGAGGAGCCATCAATTTTGCTTCTTGATCAATCGGTAACGTTTACTGAACTCGTCACTTCATCAAAGCGAATGAGGAGATAATCATGGCTGTTCCCTTACCCACTACAGATCAGATTCGTGAGGCTGCAAAAGAAGTAGGTGTTTCTCTGACAGATGAGGATGTTAGGTCCTACAGAGCACTGATTGCGCCCCACATTAACGCTTATAATCTGGTTGATGCCCTGCCTGATGATTTACCAATCATACAATACCCTCGTACTTCCGGACATGCTCCATCAGTAGAAGAAAATTCTCATAATGCCTGGTATGTTAAGACCTCCATTAAAGGTGCATCCACTGGTCCTTTAAAAGGTAAAAGAATCGCAATCAAGGATAATGTCATGGTGGCTGGCGTGCCCATGATGAATGGCAGTTCCATTCTCGAAGGTTATATACCAGATGTTGATGCAACGGTCGTTACCCGATTGCTCGATGCTGGTGCTGAGATCATAGGTAAAACGCATTGTGAGTCTTACTGCATTTCTGGTGGAAGCCATACGTGTGCCAAGGGGCCAGTCCATAATCCGCATAAGAAGGGGTATTCCGCTGGCGGTTCTTCTTCCGGCAGTGCAGTAGTCGTGGCGCTAGGAGAAGCTGATATGGCAATCGGTGGAGACCAGGGCGGCTCAATCCGTATGCCCTCTTCCTGGTCAGGCATTTACGGTATGAAACCAACCTATGGTCTCGTGCCTTATACCGGTATCATGCCGATTGAGATTTTCGTCGATCATACCGGTCCGATGACAGCAAACGTGGCGGATAATGCACTGATGCTGGAGGTAATCGCCGGTGTAGATGGTTACGACTCCCGCCAGCCTGGTACAGCAGCAAAGGTCAAGTATTCACAGAGACTTGATGGCGGCGTCAAAGGCATGAAAATTGCCATGGTAAAGGAAGGATTTGCTCGGCCGGAATCAGAAGCAGCATCGGATGCGAAAGTGAAAAAAGCTGCTGAATGGTTGCAAAAACTTGGCGCCCAGATAGATGAAGTATCGATTCCTTGCCATCTGATTGCACCCGCAATATGGACACCCATTGGTGTGGAAGGGATTACGCAGACTATGATGTTTGGCAATGGTTATGGTCTGTCACGCTCTGACTTGTACATCACCAGCTTAATCAGTAAATTACATGGTTGGCAGCGACGCGCTGACGAATTGTCCGAAACCACCAAATTATTCACTGTGCTTGGTAGTTATATTAAGAAATATCATGGCACGTATTACTATGGTAAAGCGATTAACCTGACGCGCCGACTAACGGCTGCTTATAATGCTGTATTGAATGAGTATGATTTGCTGCTGATGCCAACTATGCCCATGAAAGCAACCAAACTGCCAACTGCTGAAGCGAGCAGGGAAGAATATGTGGCCAGAGCCATAGAGCAGATCGGCAATACCTGCCCCTTTAATATTAGCCATCATCCAGCGATGAGCATACCGTGCGGCATAGTGGAGGGGCTACCCATCGGCATGATGTTAGTTGGAAAACATTTTGACGAAGTAACAATTTATCAAGCGGCTTATGCATTCGAACAAGCTACAGACTGGAAAGAAATGTAATGATTTGTTAAAGCTACTTTCTCGATAAGTTGTCACCTGCTCTGACGCAGGTTTATGCGTATGAGTCACCCGACATCGCTGTTCGTATTGCTTTGCCGAACGCGAGAAATGCAATTTATGGGTGGGCCTGATTTATAAGGATAAAAATTGTATGCACATGCATTATTGCCCGCCTATTTATTATTCCCTAGCATCAAGGTGTAATTCCATTTTCAAATCAAAAATGACGCGAAGGTGAGCCGCAGACAGTATAAATAATACGGCAAGGTGAAGCCGACAAAGTCAGTTTTGATTTAGAAAAGGAATAACTAGCTGGACTAGTATGGTTCAGCCAATAGCAGCACACGGCAATTATATAGGTGACGGGATTGATTTTTATAGCCTTACTGCTGTGATAGAAATGAGATGGCTAAGCACTATCAGCAATGGCACCGCATCAGGAAAATGAGCGGCTAGGCTGCAAGGTAGCAATAAATCTACCGCTCTTTGTGGCAACCAGTACGAAGTCGCCAAACAAGTGTCGAGGCCGTCAACAAGATACCGTGCTTCTCATCCACCCCTCGATGGGGTCACATAGGCCAGCATCAGGATTGCGGTAAATAGGTAAATAGGGAGGAAAGATAATGTCTGTGACGCGCCGTGAATTTTTGTTAAGTGCCACATGGACTGCCGTTGCCAGCGCTGCACTGCCGCTGGCTGCAACAGGAAATAACCACGCGGCCAGTGCATTTGATTCTCTTGATTGGGCCTCCGTGCGTGCGCAATTCAACTTATCCCCTGACTACATTCATCTGGCCAGCTTCTACATTGCATCGCATCCGCGGCCAGTACGCGAAGCCATCGATAAATACCGCAAAGCGATAGACGAAAATCCGTACTTGGTTGTCAAGCAAGGAAGATTTGAGATAGCCACACGGATTTGTGAAGCAGCAGCTGCGTACTCGGGCGGCAAGGCGAATGAATATGCTATTACGCCGAATACCACCACCGGTCTTGCGCTGATTTATAACGGGCTGCTGCTCAAGCGTGGACAGGAAATTCTCACCACAGTGCATGACCATTACGCACACCACGAATCTATCCGTTTTGCTGCAGAAAAGAACGGCACCTCCTGGCGGCGTATTGCATTGTACGGGCAATCCTCTACCGCAACGGAGGATGAGATCATCGGACGTCTGGTGAAAGCCATTCAACCCAATACTCGCGTGGTTGGCATTACCTGGGTGCATTCCCGCAGTGGCATACGCTTGCCGGTGCATAAGATAGCAGATGCGCTTGGAGAAATAAATCGCCACCGTGATAATAGTGACCGTATCTTGTTAGTAGTTGATGGCGTGCATGGCTATGGCGCGGTAGATGAATCCCTGCCGGAGCTGGGCTGTGATTTTTTGGCAGCCGGCACGCACAAATGGCTATTCGCGCCACGCGGTACCGGCATCGTCTGGGCACGTGATGCCGCTTGGGCCCAAATCCGCCCGACTATACCAAGCTTTATCAGCCACGAGCTCATCGAAGCATGGCTGAAGGGTGAGGTGCTGAAGGGCCCTACCCGGGCGGACTGGGTTTCACCTGGTGAATTTTTTGCTTATGAACATCAGTGGGCGATGGCGGATGCCTTCCAATTTCACAAGACTATCAGCCGTGCACGTATTGCTGCGCGCATTGCTGATCTCAACAGCTTATGCAGGGAAGGGCTGGCGAAGATCCCGCGTGTGACGTTGCATACGCCACGCGATAACCAGCTTGCCGCTGGCATTATCTGCTTTGAGGTCGCTGGCATGACACCGGAAGCAGTAGTCGACAAATTGCTTGAACGACATATTATTGCAAGCGTAACGCCGTACGCCAAGCCGTATGCCCGAATTGCGTTTGGCATCATGAATACCCCTAAGGAAGTAACAGTTGTTTTACAAGCGATTGCAGATTTGAGCGGCAAATGATGGCGTTCGCTACCATCTCCTACTTGTGACCAATGAGAGATAGAGGAATGCTGTAAAAGTACTGCGTTAATGCCAGAGTCCAGTATTGCTAAACAGTCTCTGTGCTACCAAGCACAATCTAAAATCCGGATGCCTCAGCGATTGACCGACAGGTACATCATGCCAACATAAATAATCATCCTCCAGTTTTGCTTCCAGGCGTTGAGCGAAACGTCTTTCACCGGCAGTCATGCGCGAAACGCAGATTGAGTAGCTGGGAATTAAAGTAGTCATTTTTTGTTAAGAAATTACAGATCGCTTGTTAGTGCCCAGGAATTTTAATTTATGAGGAAAAATTACCAATAATTGGATATTGCTGTCCAAGTGATAATGGCTTCTTTCACTGTTCATTCATAGTGATGATATTCTAAAATAGAAATTCCACTCTTGAAGATTTTCAGGTTAAATCTCTTGCAAAAGGAGCGAATTATGACCATTACCCTTAATCATACGATTGTGCCGTGCTTTGATAAGCAAGCGTCCGCAGAGCTTTATTGCAGATTATTTGGTTTTGAATACTTGGGTAAATTCTCCCACTTTATTGTGGTGCGGGTGAACGATACGCTATGCCTGGATTTTGATAACAAGGAAAAATTTGAATCGCACCATTATGCATTTAAAGTTTCCGAGCAGGAGTTTGACGAAATCTTTGCGCGCTTGCAGGCAGAGAAGCTTAAATATGGCAGTGGTCCTACTGAGGCAGAAAATATGACGATTAATCATAATTATGGAGGGCGTGGAGTTTATTTCCGTGATCCAAATGGACATCTGTTGGAACTGCTTACGGCAGATTATGAAATGCCTCCACAATAACTTACTTCCAGGTGGAGTTGTCACACCAGAGTGAAAATGAGCTGTTTAGTGTTCTTCGCTCATACCATATTCTATGGGTGTTTTGATGAAGAAGATATTGATTCCTTCTTCGTGTAGTCGGTTAAATATGCGTTTGGCGTCAGCTTCACTCAGCGCCATCATTACTTCTATGGGCTGATCATTCAGCTCGAAAAAATGTGCTGCATGTAGTTTGCCATCATGACCGTAACCTTGGGTTGCAGCCATTAATGTGGCACCTCTGATACCGAGTCTGCGCGATTCTTGTAATAACCATTCACCCAAGGGTAAGCCATCATGTTGACGGGCTTGTTGGGTAAAAAAAGTCAATTGATAACCATGCATAATCTTTCTTCCTTGAATTTAGGCGCTCCTGAAAAGCGAAATTGTTGCTAACCCGAGCATTGTCATCAACAATGATCCTATCACATGTAGACTGATAGCACCGGCTGCTAAAAATAGTCGTTCTTGTTGAATGAGCGTGATAATTTCTGCCGAGAAGGTAGAGAAAGTCGTGAGTCCACCGAGGAAGCCAGTAATAATAAATAAACGCCACTGGGGGGCAAGCTCAGGGTGATTGGCAAATAGGGCAATTGCTATACCTATCAAATAGCTGCCAATGAGATTGGCGATGAGCGTTCCTGGCGGAATGGCTGGAAATAGCGCGTTGAGCGTGCTTCCAAGGAGCCACCGTAGGAGAGCGCCTAACGATGCACCGATGCAAATGGCGAGTATGGAATGAAACATATAGTTCTATGATTCAGGATAATGATTAGCTTACTAAAGTTGATAGCTGATATGTTATGCAACAAATTAAATTGATTCAGTGCTTTCGTCAGAACGATTTTATTTGTGTTATCCAAAACCGGTAGGTCTACATTTTTGTTACAGATTACCTCAAATGAATAATTTATTGCGTGTGTTCCACGATCGCTGGCAGAAGGCCAGAATGGTGGTAGCGTTTGTTGCGCCCTACAAAAAGCAGGTCGCTTTCAGCCTCGTGGCGCTGCTGTTTACTGCAACGATCATGCTTTCCATCGGGCAGGGCATCCGCCTGATGATTGATCGTGGTCTGGCTACCCAATCAGTTGAGCTGCTGACGCAGTATATGCTTATTTTCATATTGCTGATTATCTCGTTGGCGCTAGGTACCTTTACGCGCTTTTACTGGGTGACTTGGCTGGGCGAGCGTGTGGTAGCGGATATCCGCTGCAAAGTATTCGATCATTTAATCCATCTGCACCCTGGTTTTTTTGAAAATAACCGCAGTCTCGAAATTCAATCACGCTTGACTGCAGATATGACGTTACTGCAAACCGTGGTTGGTTCATCTGTTTCAGTTGCTTTGCGTAATCTGGTAATGCTGCTGGGAGGGGTGGTCTGGTTATTTATAACTAATGCCAAGTTGACAGCACTGGTGTTAGTCAGCGTGCCGTTGGTGGTAGCGCCTATTCTGGTGTTTGGGCACAGGGTACGGCGTCTGTCCCGTCAGAGCCAGGACAAAGTAGCAGCAGTAGGTGCTTATATCGGCGAGATACTGGGGCAGATAAAGACTGTGCAAGCTTACAACCATCAGGAGATCGATAAGATCAATTTTCATCGGCATGTGGAGGATGCTTTTGCCATAGCCAAGCAACGAACCATTCAACGCGCATGGTTAATCACCGCGGTGATTATCCTGGTGTTTGGCGCAGTGGGTCTGGTTCTTTGGGTGGGAGGTATGGATGTGATTGCAGGGCAGATTAGTGGAGGTGAATTGGCAGCATTTGTTTTTTACAGTGTTATCGTAGGTTCTGCGGTGGGTTCGATTTCGGAAGTTTTGGGAGAACTGCAACGTGCTGCAGGTGCCGCTGAGCGTACTGTTGAGTTATTATCTGCTCCCAGCCAGATCGTATCGCCTGCTCATCCCAAATCCTTGCTGAACGTATCGGGTCATATCGAAATAGAGCAATTGTGTTTTGCTTATCCCTCGCGTCCTGATGTGCTTGCCCTCAATAAATTGTCATTGACTATTAAACCCGGCGAGATGCTGGCGCTGGTCGGGCCATCAGGTGCTGGAAAATCGACCTTGCTGGATTTGCTATTACGTTTTTATGATCCGCAATTTGGTTGCATCAAGCTGGAAGGGATCGATATCCGGCGATTGGAAATAACAGCGTTACGAGCAAGTTTTGCATTAGTGTCACAAAACCCGATCTTATTTTATGGCACCATCAGCGATAATCTTCGTTATGCCCGCCAGGATGCAACGGATGCAGAGGTAGAAATAGCTGCCAAAGCAGCCTACGCACATGAGTTTATCGTTAATCTGCCGCGAGGTTATCAAACGCATCTGGGTGACGCAGGTTTAGGATTGTCAGGTGGGCAGAAACAGCGGATTGCGATTGCTCGCGCCATTTTAGCTAATGCAGCGATTTTATTGTTGGACGAAGCGACCAGTGCATTGGATGCAGAAAGCGAATATTGGGTAAAGCAAGCGCTATCTCAGTTGATGGCACATCGTACTACGATAGCGATTGCGCATCGCTTGAGTACAGTCAAATCAGCGGATAGGATCGCAGTACTTAATCATGGGCGTGTAGAAGCACTCGGTACGCACGCAGAATTGATGGCGACCAGTGAGCTTTATGCACGATTGGCAGCGCTGCAGTTTGAAACTTAATGAACGAACTTAATGGATGAGTAAGATAGTAGCATACACAGTAAGCTAGAGTTTATCCACCGTCGTTGCTCGCCCTTGCTGAGCTGGAACTACAAGCTTCGCAGGCAGGATCTTTTTTTAAATTGATGGTTCGCCATTTCATTGTCAGCCCATCGAGTAAAAGTAAACGTCCGTTGAGTGTTTCGCCAATGCCCAGCAAAACTTTGATCGTTTCCGCTGCTTGAGTACAGCCGATGATCCCGGCTAAAGGTGCAAATACTCCCATCACCGCACAATTGGGATCATTATCTTCGCCAGAAAGAGGAAAAAGACAATGGTAACAGGGATTGTCGGCAGAACGCAGATCAAATACAGAAACCTGTCCATCAAAGCGCACAACGGCCCCTGAGATCAGAGGTTTTTTCTGAATAATACAAGCCTGGTTGATGGCATGACGAGTAGCAAAATTATCGCTGGCATCAACTACTGCATCAGCGGAAGAAAGCAGATGCACCAGCATTTCTTCTGTTGCCGGTTCTTGCAAAGTCATAATTTCGACTTCTGGATTGATATGATTAAGCGTTCTTCGAGCAGAAGCGGTTTTAGGTTCACCAATCGCGTCAGTATTGTGGATAATTTGCCTTTGCAAATTAGTTAAGTCGACGTTATCTTTATCACAGATAATGATTTTGCCAATACCACTAGCAGCCAGATAAAGCGCAGCGGGGGAACCGAGTCCCCCCGCCCCAACGATCAGTATGCATGATTGCGTTAGCTTTTCTTGTCCCCTTACATCAATTTGGGGCAGCAAAATATGGCGGCTATAACGCAATAGCTGACTGTCATTCACAATCCTTCCGCCTCATCTTTCAGCTATTGCATTACTGAGTACTTAGAAATCAGCTACTTTTTTTCGCTGTTTTTGTAGATTTTCTTTTTGCATCGGCATCCATTCCTTTCAGATGCTTAATCGCTTTGGTAAGCAGCAAATCATCATTAGAACCAAACTCTAAAGGAGTTTTTCTCTTGGAGCTGGATTTTTTGCTTTTAGGCTTATCATCCGATTCATTCGCTTTTTGTGAGTCTGTAGCATCAATTTTTAAGACTTCATCCACTTTGTTGCTACGCAGATGCCGGCTAAGATCTGATTCACGCAATTGCCGGGAGGCGTCATCCGTTTCATCGATGATATCCGGTGTGATGCCCTTAGCCTGAATGGACTGGCCGTTAGGTGTATAGTAGCGGGCTGTAGTCAACTTGATCGCAGTATTGTTGCCAAGTGGAAGAATAGTTTGCACTGAGCCTTTGCCAAATGTTTGGGTGCCCATCACGATGGAGCGCTTGTGATCCTGTAGCGCACCTGCAACAATTTCAGAGGCGGAAGCTGAGCCCCCGTTGACAAGTGTAACCATGGGGACTGTCTTAATTTCCGATGGTAATCCTGCTATAAAATCTTTACCTGGTCCACGCAGATAATATTCAGGATTAGCCATGAGCCGCATTTTTGCATCACTTGTACGCCCCTCTGTATAGACAATGAGTGCATTAGCAGGAAGAAATGCTGCTGACACTGCTACAGCACTGTTGAGTAATCCGCCGGGGTCGTTTCTTAAATCAAGTACCAGCCCTTTCATCGGAGTTTTACTTTCCTTAAATAGCTTTTCAATTGCCTGGGCCAAATTTTCACCTGTCTGTTCCTGGAACTGCGTGACGCGCAAATAGCCATAGCCAGGTTCAACTAATTTGGCTTTGACACTTTCGATTTTGATAATAGCACGCATTAATGTAAATTCCAGTGGCTCGCCTTCGCCTTCCCGAGCGATAGTCAGTGTAATCGAAGTGTTAGGTTTACCTCGCATGAGCTTGATGGCCTCATTAAGGGTCATGCCTTTTACTGCGGTATCATCCAGTTTGATAATCAAATCGCCTGTTTTGATACCTGCCCGAAATGCTGGCGTGTCCTCAATAGGTGAAATGACTTTAACCAACCCATCTTCCATGGTCACTTGGATGCCGAGTCCACCAAATTCGCCTTGTGTGCCGATTTGCAATTCTTTATATTCTTCACTATCCAAATAGGCGGAGTGTGGATCCAAGCCAACCAGCATGCCGTTGATGGCTTCAGTAATAAGTTTCTTATCATCAACCGGTTCAACATAGTCGCTTTTAATACGACCAAACACCTGGGTAAAGGCTCGTAACTCTTCGATTGGGAGAGGAGGCAATTCCGCTTTGAGTGCTTTATCAGCAACAGCGGAAAAGTTGAGACTGATCATCACTCCGGCAGCAACTCCAGAGAGGATTAAACTGAGTTTTTTAATAAAATTATGCATCACGTATTCTCCGCGCCTATCAACTTTACTATTTTTACCATAAATTTCATTCTATTATCATCCAAATTAATGGGTCAAATGGTTTACCCTGGTGTCGCAATTCAAAGTATAAACCTGATTCACGATGGCCACCGCTGTTTCCTACAGTCGCTATCGTATCGCCACTTCGAACTCGATCGCCAACACGTTTGTAGATGGCTTCATTGTAGCCATAAAGACTCATATAATTGTTGCCATGATCTAAAATCATAAGATTTCCAAATCCACGCAACCAATCGGCAAATACAACTTGTCCGCTTGCTATTGCCTTTACTTCATTACCGTTTTGAGAGCGAATAAATAATCCTTTCCATTTAATTCCTCCCTCCTGCCGTGGACTGTCAAAACGGTTGACAAGTTCCCCTCGTACTGGTAATCGCAGTTGGCCTTTGAGTAATTCAAATGAACGCCCGCTTGCAGAAGAATCCGGAAGCAAGTTGTTATGATGTGATGGTTGAGTAAATTTATCTGTGGCAGGGGGGGGAGATTTTTGGGGGACAGGCTTTTTGGGTGTAGGTTTTTTTTGGCTAAGCAGTCTATTGATTTCTTCTACGAGCTTAGACAGTCGCTGCTCATCGCTTTTAAGCTTGGTAATTTCTCGCTGTTGCTGGATAATTTCTTCAGAAAGATTTGCAAGAATTTCTTCGCGCTTTAGCTTTTCTTGTTCAAGTTGCTGTTTTTTTTTAGTTTGCTCAGATTGAATTTTTACAATTTCCTCTCTTTTTGTGTGGCTCTCGCGAGTTAACAGGTCTAATTGTTCAAGCTGGGCACGTAAGGTATTGATATTTTCGGAGCGTGCTCGCTTGAGGTGTCCATAATAATGAAGATTGCGAGCTATTTGATTGGGATCTTGCTGTTTGAGCAGTAACTGCATGTAATCTTGCTGCCCATTTATGTATTGATAGTAAAGCATCTTACCAAGCTGCTCTTGCTGCATTTTAATTTTACTTTGAATTTGTTTAGATTGCTCCGATAATTGATCAAGACTAATATTGGCGTCGATCAATTGTTGAGCAAGTGTGATTAATATTCGATTGATTTTGCTAATAGCGCGTTCTGATTCGCGTAAGCTATCTGCTGCTTCAGTTTTAGATGTTTCCTTGCTTGCCAGCTCTTTCTGTAACGCTTTAATACGATTTTTTAACTGTTTTAAGTCTTTACTGGCTGGGGGATTGGCATAAAGCTGGCCAGCACATATGAGAGCTAATAAAAAGAAAGCTAAAAAAAACGTTATGATTTTGCGCAGTGTATCATTTCCACGGGAATACATGATTTATTTCAGATATATCATGCACAAGGTTTATAGGCGCGCGTTTTTGCAGATAGGTCAGATTAAGCATTCGCTTTGGCCTGGTTTGCTACATCTGACATGGCTTTTTCAATTTCAGCTAAGTTGCCGAGATAGTAATTGCGCAAAGGTTTTAAATTATCGTCGAGCTCATATACCAGAGGAATGCCAGTAGGAATGTTATAGTTAAGAATATCCTGATCTGAAATATTATCTAGATATTTAATGAGTGCGCGCAGGGAATTACCATGCGCTACGATAATTGCCTGTTGTCCTGCGCTGACTTGTGGCGCAATCGTTTGGATCCAGTAGGGTAAAAATCGAGTGGTGGTATCTTGGAGGCTCTCAGTCAGAGGAATATCCTGCTTGGACATATTGCTATAGCGAACATCAAAACCCGGGTAGCGCTTGTCATCCATTGTAAGGGCTGGAGGTTGAATATCGTAGCCACGTCGCCATAGCAAGACTTGTTTTTCGCCATAGTGGGCAGCTGTTTCTGCTTTATTCAATCCTTGTAATGCGCCGTAATGCCGTTCATTCAGTCGCCAGCTAAGATTAATTGGGACCCACATCTGATCCATTTGATCAAGCGTGATCCAGAGTGTGCGAATGGCACGCTTTAACACTGAGGTATAAGCAACATCAAAGGTAAATCCACTATCTCGTAGAAGCTGACCAGCAGATTTGGCTTCTTCCTGTCCTTTTGGTGTTAAATCTACGTCTGTCCAGCCAGTAAAACGATTTTCTTTATTCCAAGTGCTTTCTCCATGCCGCAGGAGAACGAGTTTTTTCATGTTGACCTTCAAAAGAAGAAGCTAATAGTTGATAAAAGCGAAGTTTGTAAAAGTGGTTAAGATATTAGAATTTTATTATATTTTGACAAAGAACGCAGCATATTGCAGTGATCTTCGTTGTTTTTTTGTAATTGGGCGATAAAAAAAGTGCGTTTCTGCTTAAGCAGTGCTCAATTTAATTAAGTTTTTTAATAAAATGTTGCAAGCTGAATTGTGTAAGACACGCTGTGGGTTATCTGTTTGTACATGATAACCTATGACGCTATTTTTTCATTATTGTCTCTTTCTTGTTTTCTAGAGATGGAGATTTGTGAATACTTTGCTAAAATAAAAGGTTAATAAAACTCAGAGAATTGGAAGAGGCATTTACTTATATGGAATCAACCTTTTTACAGGAAAATGTTTTTTTTATTATTGCTGCTGTTATGAGTGGTGGTATGTTGTTATGGCCAATGCTTTCACGCAATTCTGCTAAAGAAATAGATGTTCAGAAAGCAATCAGGTTTATTAATTACGAAAATGCGGTAATACTCGATGTGAGGAATGATCGTGAATATGCTGAAGGTCATCCTCCAAATGCTAAGCATATTTCTGTCGAGAACATAAAGGAGCGCTGGCATGAACTGGAGAAGTTCCAGGATAAACCTATTGTTGTGATATTCCAACCTGGCTTGCGTGCAGGTCATGCGGGTGCAGTTTTACGTAAAAATGGCTTCAAGAAAGTTTACAATCTTAACGGTGGTATTGATACATGGCGCCGAGAAAATCTTCCAATAGTAAAAGATCGCTAAATAGGTAAAAAAGAATATGGCAAAAGTGATCATGTATGTATCGGGTTTTTGTCCTTATTGCACGATGGCGGAGAAGTTGTTGCGATCCAGAGGTGTGGAGGAAATAGATAAAATCAGAGTGGATTTGCACCCCGATCAACGTACTGAAATGATCAAGAAAACTGGGCGGCGAACCGTACCCCAAATCTATATTGGGGAGACCCACATAGGGGGTTATGATGATCTTGCGCGGCTTGATCAGCAAGGTGAGGTCATAAAACTGTTATCAACCTGATTGTTAGTGATGTATTGTCGCTTAATAATCTTTATTATCAATTATTCTAATTGGGATTTAACATGAGTGAGCAACAGCCTGTATTTACCATTGAGAAAATTTATGTCAAGGATCTTTCTCTTGAAATTCCAAATGCCCCGCATATTTTTCTTGATCGGGAAGTGCCTGAAATTAATATGCAGTTAAGTACCCAAGGCGGAGGTATCGAGGGAGATATCTATGAAGTTATGCTGACAATTACTGTTACTTCGCGAATTAAGGAAAAAACCGTATTTCTGATTGAAGCTCACCAGGCTGGAATCTTCCGGATAAGTAACGTGCCTGGAAATGATATTGATCCTGTGCTGGGGATCGTATGTCCCAATATTTTATTTCCTTATTTGCGTGAAACTGTGTCGGATACGGTGGTGCGCGCAGGATTCCCTCCAGTCATTCTTAATCCAGTTAATTTTGAAGCCATTTATCACCAGAAAAAGCAGCCGACTGAATCAAAAACAGAGAAAGCTCAACAAACATCTGAAACAGAAAGCGTCCATTAATAGGGGGTTCACTTGCTACCAAGAAGAGACTTAATCCAAAGTTTCTTTCTGTTTTTCTCGCTTTTTTTTTCGTGTTGGGGTATGGCTGCAGAAGCAGAATTTTTTTCTGTCTCAGAAAATGCAGTCATAATGTATGACGCTCCTTCGCTGAATGCTGAAAAGTTATATGTGGTCAGCATTCATTTGCCATTAAAAGTGATAGCGAAAGTGGAGGGATGGGTAAAAGTAAGCGATAGTAGCGATGCAGTTGCGTGGATAGAGAGAAAATTTCTAAGTGATAAGCGCTTTATTATTGTGACTGCTCCATTAGCCAGTGTATATCAATCGCCAGATGTTCATTCACCTCTACTTTTTCAGGCTCAAAAAAATGTGGTCATAGAATGGTTAAACTCCGACGTTGCCGGCTGGGTTAAAGTCCGACATCGTAATGGCCAGAGTGGTTATATTAGAACTAATCAGGTCTGGGGTTCATGAAAATTGCCATATTAGGAGCAGGTGCTTGGGGTACAGCATTGGCCATCAATCTTTCTACAAATCATCAAGTCACATTGTGGACGAGAGATCAGAATCAATTGGCTGAACTTGTGGCGCTACGAGTTAATCAACGCTATCTGCCTGATTTATTTTTGCCTGATTCTTTGAAATTAACCTCAGAGCTGAATCTGGCTATCAAAAATGCTGAGTTTGTTTTGATTGCTGTTCCTGTCTCTGGGTTGCGTGAGTTATTGCAAAAAATTAGCGCAATAGATAAAACATTACCCATCATTCTTGGGTGTAAAGGGTTTGAGACGCAATCATCATTGTTACCCCATCAAATAGTACACGAGGTTTATTCTAAGACAGCGCCCTGTGGAATTTTATCAGGCCCCAGCTTCGCACAAGAAGTGGCGCAAGGATTACCTACTGCACTAACTTTGGCATCAGATGACAATAAGTTTTTTAGGGATATTATTAGAGCAATCCACACCGCTTGCTTACGGATTTATTCAAGTAACGATGTGATTGGTGTAGAAACGGGTGGTGCAATAAAAAATGTTATTGCGATAGCTACTGGCATCTCTGATGGATTAAAGCTGGGCAATAATGCACGAGCTGCATTGATAACACGTGGTTTAGCAGAAATTACACGTCTGGGTGTGGCATTGGGTGGCTGCAGAGAGACATTTATGGGGTTAGCTGGGATTGGTGATCTGATTTTAACTTGTACAGGCGATATGTCGCGTAACCGCCAAGTAGGAATGATGCTGGCGGCTGGTCAATTGCTACCTGATATTTTACAAAAAATTGGACATGTCGCAGAAGGAGTGCATACTGCACGAGAGGCGGAACGAATGAGTCGGCATTTTAAGATTGAGATGCCCGTGACACAAGGGGTATGTAGTATTATTTATGAGGAAGTACCTGCTGAAATAGTAGTTAAGAAAATCCTCGAGCGTGAGCCGAAAACCGAGTTTGATAGATAGCGCTTATGATATTCCTATCAAGCGTTGAGTAAAATTTAAATTCTGGCGGAATTATCGTTATTTTTAAATGTGATTTTACCAGTTTTAGCTCCTCTGGGTCTTCTGTTCTGTCTTTAAAAAATTATCTCTCTATTTTTGGGTAAAAGTATCCAGGAAAAGAAATTTTAAAGCAATAACTTGACCAGGCGCAGATGGCTTGATATAAGGGCATCTGCAGGATTTTCTGTTTGTGATTTAAGTATCCATAACCCAATAACGCAAAAGGGGAATTAAATGAACAAATCTGATCTTATCGATGCCATTGCAGATTCTGCTGGAATTTCTAAAGCATGCGCAGGAGACGCATTGAATGGCGCGTTATCAGCGATTAAAGATGCGCTTAAAAATAATGAAAGCGTCACCTTGGTTGGTTTTGGAACCTTTAGAGTAGGAAAAAGAGCAGCACGTGCTGGTCGCAATCCCCGTACTGGAGAAGTCATAGAAATCAAAGAAGTCAAAGTGCCAAAATTCACTGCTGGTAAAGCGCTCAAAGATGCGGTAAACTAATCGCTTCCTTACGCAAGGTGGGGTGCTTAGCTCAGCTGGTAGAGCGTCGCCCTTACAAGGCGAATGTCGGCGGTTCGATCCCGTCAGCACCCACCAATCAGCGAGCAAGAATTAGATTGTTTTATGTTAGGAGTGGTAGTTCAGTTGGTTAGAATACCGGCCTGTCACGCCGGGGGTCGCGGGTTCGAGTCCCGTCCACTCCGCCAACTCATTATTAAGAGCGAGCATTAAATAGCGTATTAATGCAGACTTTCTTCCCATTTTTTACTTCACTGGATTTTAACTGTGTTTGATTTTGTTCATCGAAAAAAGACGATTGTTCAGGTTATCCTGTTATTAGCTATTTTGCCGTTTATGTTTTGGGGCGTGGAGTCGTATCGTACGGATGGTAAAGAGAGCTATGTCGCAGTTGTGGACGGTGAAGAAATCACGCGAAGAGAATTTGAACAAGCGCTTAGGAATCAACATGAGACCATGCGTAATATGTTAGGGGATAAATTTGACAGCACTCTGCTTGATAATCCTCAGATGCGCTTGGCAGTTTTAGAAAATCTGATTCAAAAAAAATTGCTACAGCACGAAGCGGTTAATGTCGGTTTAACTGTTTTGGATTCACAATTGGCACGCGAGATTCAGAATATTTCAGCTTTCCACGAAGATCAAAAATTTTCATATCAGCGTTATGAAGAGCTATTACGCCGTCAGCAAATGACCCCGGCAATGTTTGAGTCACGAATGGTCGCTGAGATTATGCAGCAGCAAGTATTGGAGGCAGTTGCCAAAAGCACCGTGATTCCAGATACTGTAACCCGGAATGTGGCTCATTTAAGCGAAGTGAAGCGTGAAATAAATCAAGTTAAAATTGAACCGCAACATTTCATATCGCAGATTAACCCGGATGAGGCGGCAATACAGTCTTACTATGAGAATCATCAAGCAGATTTTCTTCTGCCCGAGCGTGTGCGCATTGAATATGTGGTGTTATCTTTAGAAGAACTGGCTCAGCAAGAAGAAGTTGCGGCAGATGAAATCAAAAAATATTTTGATGAACATCAAAGTGAGTTCGGTCAAGAAGAACAGCGACAAGCCAGTCATATTTTAATTGCTGCTCCTGCAACAGCTTCTGACGATGAGAAGGCTGCAGCACGTGAGAAAGCGGAGAATTTGCTGGCGCAGTTAAAAGCTGAACCAGAGAAATTTGCTGAACTGGCGAGCGAGCATTCGGAAGATCAAGGCTCGGCAAAAGTAGGAGGTGATTTAGGGTTCTTAGGACGGGGCATATTAATTAAGGAATTTGAAGATCAGCTATTTCAAATGCAGCCGAATGAAATTCGTGGCCCCGTTGAAACGACTTTTGGTTTTCATATCATTAAACTGTCTGAAATAAAACCGGCACAAACAGCGCCTTTGGAAGAGGTAAGAGACAAGATTGAACAAACTCTGAAACGTCAGAAGGCTGCAAGCCATTTTGGTGAAATTGTAGAAGATTTCAGTAATATAGTGTACGAGCAAAGTGATAGTTTGCAACCAGCCGCAGAAAGACTCGGTTTAGCAATACAGCAAAGTGAGTGGATTGATAAAAAATCGAAGGAGCCCGCTATCGTCACTAACGAAAAACTGCTGCAGGCAATTTTTTCAGATGATGCTATTAACGAGAAACACAATACAGAAGCGATAGAAGTCATGCCTGATACTTTTGTTTCTGCCAGGGTATTGGAGCACAAATCAGCGGCCATTCAATCATTAGATGTGGTCAGAGATGAAGTCATTGATCGCGTTAAGAAACAGCTCGCCGCTGAACTGGCTGAGCAAGAAGGCAGGGACAAGCTGGCTCAATTACAGGCTGGCGAAAACGTTTCAGTTTCATGGGGCGATACTAAAGAGATATCCTATATGCAACCCCAAGGATTGGAGTTAGATACTTTGCGTGCTATCTCCCAGACAGAAAGTGATAAATTACCCGCTTATACCGGGGTGACAGGATCAGAAGGGAGTTTTAGCCTGATCCGTATCAATCGGATTATTGAACCGGCTTCTTTGGACAAAGACCAATACCAAGTTTTTAGTAATCAGCTAAAACAAATGATTGTTCAGGAAGAATTATCATCGTATCAGCTTGGCCTCAGGCAGCGATACGATGTAAAAATCCGCGAAGAAAGCTATTGATAATTTGACTGGTTATTATTCATCAAGATCAAAAGCGATGGTATTAAAACCGGCATCAACATAGGTAATTTCGCCCGTAATGCCACTGGCTAAGTCACTACAAAGAAAAGCAGCAACATTGCCAACTTCCTCGGTGGTTACATTTCTTCGTAATGGCGCGACTTTCTCAGCATATCCAAGCAGTTTGCCAAAATTGCTTATGCCGGCCGCAGCCAGTGTTTTAATTGGTCCGGCCGAGATCGCATTTACGCGTATACCTTTTTTGCCTAGACTGGAAGCCATGAAACGTACATTTGCCTCTAGACTGGCTTTAGCGAGACCCATTACATTGTAACTGGGCATGACGCGAACAGCACCCAGGTAACTGAGCGTCAAAAGTGCAGCATTTCTTCCCTCCATCAATGGCAAGCCAGCTTTTGCTAATGCTGCAAAGCTATAAGAGCTGACTTCATGGGCAATATTGAATGCCTCGCGATTAACGCTTTCAAGATAATCACCCGCTAATGCTTCGCGTGGTGCAAATGCGATAGAGTGTACAATACCATCCAACCCATCCCACTCTTTATTCAAATCTGTAAAACATTGATTAATTTCTTCATCATTTCTGACATCGCAACGAAACAATAAATGGCTGTCAAAATCACCAATCAGTTTTGCAACACGATCTCTTATATCTTCTCCTTGGAAAGTAAAGGCTAGTTGTGCGCCTTCACGCTTCATGGCTTTGGCTATACCATAAGCAATAGATCGATTACTGAGTAGTCCGGTGATGAGGATATGTTTATTGTCTAGAAATCCCATAATATGTCCTTCTACTGATTGAATCTGAAATTATAACCTAAGGATAATGGTAAAGAGGAGTGGTGCAAAGATAATAAGATTGCTGCAAGAAATTGATTGTAAATTTTCTTTATCTTCATCTTATTCTCCACACTATCATATGCAAAAGAGCATGAAATATAAGCTCATTCCATTTCTAAATCAAAATGACGCGAAGACGAGCCGCAGACAGTATAACTAATACGACAAGGAGAAGCCGACAAAGTCAGTTTTGGTTTAGAAATGGAATAAATAATATGAATACACTAACCCATCTCTATATTTATGCTGAAATCAATTCCATTTACAGTGAGATAATTTGAATGTTTCTCTCATTCCAGATCTTAGTTTTTTCAAAAGAATTCCTCAGGATGAGTTCACTCATTATTTTGATTTTGTTTCTAACAGCCTGCAATGAGGCTATATGGAATAATCCCTATCCAAGCGATGATTCAGGTAAAAATATTCTTTACAATGCATTTGCTGAGCGTCCCAAACATCTTGATCCCGTTCAGTCATATAGTTCTAACGAAATATTATTTACTGCTCAGATATATCAGCCTCCTTTGCAGTACCATTATTTGAAACGTCCATTTACACTTATCCCACAGACAGTGGACAAAATGCCGACCGTGCAATATTTTGACGAGGCCGGTAATCTTTTATCAGCAGATAATGAGAGCAATCATGTTGCTTATTCCGTGTATGAGCTTTCTCTCAAGCAAGATATTTTTTATCAACCTCACCCAGCATTTGCTCGGAATGATCAGGGAGAGTTTCTCTATCATGATCTGACACGAGAGGAGTTACAAAAAATTTTCAAGCTTGCTGATTTTACTCAAACGAATACAAGGAAATTGTTATCGGAAGATTATATTTATCAAATCAAGCGATTGGCGCATCCAAAATTGCATTCACCCATATTTGGGTTAATGGCTGATTATATCGTTGGCTTGAGGGAATATGCCGATATATTGAGGAAGGAGGCTGGTGTCGCTCCTAACGATGAGTACGTGGATTTACGCAATTTCCCGTTAGCAGGCGTTGAGAAGGTGGATGACTACACTTTTCGTATCAAGATAAAAGGTAAATATCCTCAATTCATGTATTGGTTGGCAATGCCATTTTTTTCACCCATTCCTTGGGAAGCTGATCGCTTCTACGCCCAAGCAGAGCTCATAAAAAAAAATATTACCCTGGATTGGTACCCGATAGGGACTGGGCCTTATATGCTTACAGAGAATGATCCTAATCGCATCATGGTTCTGGCACGAAACCCTAATTTTAAGGGGGAGTTTTATCCTTCTGAAGGTATGCCTGATGATATAGAAAAGGGATTACTGAAGGATGCCGGTAAACCGCTTCCATTTATCGACAGGATTATATTTAGTCGTGAAAAGGAGAGTATTCCGCGTTGGAACAAATTTCTGCAGGGATATTATGATGCTTCAGGCATCAGTTCTGACAGTTTTGATCAGGCTGTACAAGTGACTGGGCAAGGCGAGGCAACAGTTACTGAAGCAATGGAAGCACAAGGAATGCGATTGGAGACAGCTGTCGCACCTTCTACTTATTATATCGGATTCAATATGCTTGATCCGGTTGTGGGAGGTCGTACTGAGCAAGAAAAGGAGTCTGCCCGTAAATTACGGCAAGCCATTTCAATTGCAGTGGATTATGAAGAATATATCTCGATATTTGCCAATGGTCGAGGTATTCCGGCGCAAAGCCCTATTCCCCCTGGAATTACGGGCTATCGAGAAGGCAAGGAAGGAGTTAATCCGATTGTCTATAAATGGCAGGATGGAAAGGCGCAACGCAGATCTATTGAAGAAGCAAACAGGTTGTTGGCAGAAGCTGGCTATGCTAATGGAATAGATAATAAGATTGGTACGCCGCTTGTATTGTACTTTGATGTGACAGCGCGTAGTGCCGATGACAAATCGCTACTTGACTGGATGCGCAAGCAGTTCAGAAAAATCAATGTCCAGCTAGTGGTTCGTAGTACTGACTATAATCGTTTTCAGGACAAAATACGCAAGGGTAATGCTCAAATTTTTGAGTGGGGTTGGAATGCAGATTATCCTGATCCAGAAAACTTTCTGTTTTTATTGTACGGTCCTCAGCGTAAGGTTGGCAGTAATAGCGGAAATAATGCTGCTAATTATGATAATGCCGAGTATAACCGGTTGTTCGAGCAGATGGAAAAGATGGAGGATAGTCCAAAGCGGGAGCAAATCATCGCTCGCATGGTTGATATCTTGCGTGAGGATGCGCCTTGGTTGTGGGGGTATCATCCGAAAGATTATGCCTTGTATCATTCCTGGTACCAAAATGTGAAACTCAATAAATTGTCTTTCAACAACATTAAATATTCGCGTATTGATTTTGTTTCACGGGAGCAAAAGCGGCGTGAATGGAATGAGCCAGTGATATGGCCAATTGGAGCGGGCGTGGCTGTGCTTCTCTTATTCCTTGTTCCTGGAATAATTGCTTATCGCCGCAGACAACGAGCTGTCGGACTCGGGAAATCAGTTGCATAAATTGGAATAATTCTTAAGTTGTATGCTTAATTACATTTTTAGACGCATTCTCTATGCAATCCCAATTTTAGTGGGGGTTAATCTCATCACTTTCACCTTGTTTTTTGTAGTTAATACGCCTGATGATATGGCACGGATGCATCTAGGGGTCAAGCATGTGACGGATGAGGCAATCATGAAGTGGAAGCTAGAACACGGTTATGATAAACCCTTGCTGTATAATCCCGAGGCTGAGGGTCTAGCAAAACTGACTGGCACCATATTCTTTGAGAAATCAATCGCAATGTTTGTATTTGATTTTGGTCATGCTGATGACGGGCGCGATATTGCGCATGAAATCAAATCACGGATGTTGCCGAGTCTGGCAATTGCGCTGCCAATATTTTTATTGGGGTTGCTAGCTCATATTACTTTTGCGCTGGTTATGGTTTTTTTTCGCATGACTTATATAGATTTCTGGGGTGTCGTAATGTGTGTGGCGCTCATGTCGATTTCAAGTTTGTTTTATATTATTGGCGGCCAATTTCTTGTAAGTAAGTTGTGGCATTTAGTGCCTATTTCTGGTTATGGTAGTGAACTAGATGCAGGCAGGTTTTTGCTATTACCCATTATCATCGGGGTAATAAGTAGTGCTGGAGCGAATGTACGGTGGTATCGCACAATTTTTCTGGAAGAAATGAATAAGGAGTATGTTCGGACTGCACGCGCCAAAGGTTTGCCAGAAAGTATTGTATTATTCAGGCATGTACTCAAAAATGCTCTGATTCCAATTCTTACGGGTGCAGTGGTAGTTATTCCATTATTGTTTCTTGGCAGTCTGATTACTGAGTCGTTTTTTGGTATACCAGGATTGGGAAGTTATACTATTGAGGCAATCAATTCTCAGGATTTTGCCGTAGTTCGCGCTATGGTGTTTCTGGGGTCTTTGCTCTACATCGTAGGTCTGATATTGACTGATATATCTTATACTCTGGTAGATCCAAGGATCAGGCTGGAATGATATAGGATGAATTTAAGAGCCCTTCTAAAAATTCATATTTGCGAGCGCCCGCTTCGCGGATTGCCTGCTTACCCCATCCTGTCATAATACTACGTTATTCACAAGAAATATCTCCTTACCTATCAGTGATAGGCTGAATCAACATTTTTTGTTCTCGCCTTGTCTTGTTTAGAACTCTGAATTTTTAGAGGCGCCCTTATGTTTACGTCTATGTCTTTTGCGATATTATCTGCCTAATAATCGATGGGTATAGGGTCAAGACTGCGCCATAGGTACCAGGTGGCTACCGAACGCCAAGGCCGCCAGTTTGTGGCAAGTGTTTGTAATCTATTTTTCTCTATTGGTTGATTGCCATTATAGTAAATGCTTACAGCTCGTTGCAATCCAATGTCGGCTAAGGGGAGAACATCTGGCCGCTGCATATAAAAGATCAGAAACATTTCAGCGGTCCAGCGACCAATACCCTTTATCTGTATGAGGTGAGTAATCAGAGCCTCATCATTCATCTTTTGCCAAGCTATTTCGTCGTATCCACCTTGTATGAATCGCTCGGATAAATCTTGCAGATAACTTATTTTTCTTCCAGATAGACCACATGTTCGTAATATCTCTGTATCGATGCTATACAAATTTTCAGGTGTAATATTCGATAAAACAGTCGCTAGTTTTTGCCATACACTTGCTGCAGCTTTGACCGATATTTGCTGGCCAATAATAGCACGAACCAGTGTAGTAAAAGCATCTCCGCGCGAATAAAGTGCGGAATCGTTAAATTGGCTTACGAGCCGTTGCATGACGGGATCTCGTTTTGCTAAATCATTCCTCGCTTGTTCCCAGAATACAGGCGCATTTCGCTGTTTTTCTTTAAGTAAAATCATCCTTTACTCTTTTGCTCTGTCACTTTCAAGAAACAAATGTAATACAATGGTTTTACAGCAAATATTAAGTAGCCTCAGGAACAGGGGTAAGATTAAACCCCAGCTTCCGAGCGCGAACAGTCAGATGATGCAACACGCGTTGACGATATCGCTCCTCATAGTACTCCTGCCCTTTATCGACGTACTCGGTTCCTTTCGTTAGCATCGTGTAGATCAAGCGCGCCAGTTTGTGTGCTGTCGCTGTGATTGCCTTTGCCTTGTCGAGTCTGCCACATAATCTTCTGTAATAGGCACCCAGTGCAGACTGGCTGGATTTCAATGAAACTGCCGCCATGCGCAGTGCCTGAGCCGCACGGTTCGCTGTGCGCTTGCTTGCCCCCGATAGCACTTTTCCGCCCGATATCTTTGTTCCAGGACACAACCCAAGCCACGAGGCAAACTGCTTCGCACTCTTGAACCTGCTCATGTCAGCGCCCACTTCACTCAGGACTTTCATCGCAGTCGTCACTTCGATGCCGTCAATTCGCGTCAAATCAACCCCACACATGCCAATCAGATGGGCACGCAAATCAAATTTGGGAGCGTTCTTGACATTGGAGCGGCGCTTCTTCTGGCAGATCTCTACCTTGTGCACCTGAAGTGCCGCCAGCATGGTTTCAAGCTGCCGGTCACATTCGGTGAGTCGTTCGCTGTAGGCGTCATAGAGTGACATCGCTTGCTTGAGTGCAAACAGGTGTTCTTCCCGCCAATTCCCGATTAACGATTTCTCAATCTCGTCTTTGCCAGCCCGGATGCGATTGCTCTTGAGATTCGCCAGGATGTGCCCATCTCTCTCACCAGTAATGATGGCACGAACGATCTTTTGACCGGTTTCGCCCACAATATCCGAAATCACGTTCGCCAATTGTATGTTCATTTGCGCCAGAGCCTTTTGCATATGTTGCACATGTCGCGCCTGATAACGGATCAGCATATCGCGTTGACGAGATATGGCTCGTAGTGCACATATCTCATCTTTCGGACGGAATGCGCCAGACAACAACCCAAAGCTCATCAGTTGCTGTAACCATTGGCAGTCCAGTACATCCGACTTCCGGCCAGAAACATTTCTAACGTGCCGCGCATTTACTAGATACACAGTCAGCCCGCGCGACTCCAAAAGTTCATGCAGTGGAATCCAGTATACCCCCGTCGATTCCATTGCCACAGTGTCAATTTCACAGCCTCTAACCAGTCCGCTAAACCATTCAGGTCTGCGGTGAAACTCTTGAATTCCCTTACCGGCTTGTTATCTCGATCCGGCGGTACCGCCACAAAATGGCTCGCAGAGCCAATATCAATCCCCGCTGCATTCGGATGGATTAACTCCAATTTACTTTGCTTGAACTTTGCCATGACATCCTCCATTATCTCTATTGGAATGTCGCGCTGGTTCAGGCACGTCGTTGTACTCACTCTTTCAAACGGGATGTCCGTTGCCACGGACTCACCAATGTCGCCGACGTGACCCATGACCACGCTAAAAAACGGGCGGATTAGCACCAGTGATGGGTCGGTCTTCTCCAGCGCGACATTCCAACTTTACTCCTCAAGCTCTGACGCCGCTTGTTTCTTCTGCGCGCCTTGCCGCCTCTAGCGGATTACTACGCTAAAAACTATTTGTTAATTGCTCAATTGGAAATTCATTTTACACGATAGCTTATCGATATTTATCGGCAATTTATTCTCAAAATTAAAGTAATTTTGTTTATTTTTAAGGCCTTGCTTATTTCTTTTAAGTCTTTGTCACACAAGTGAAAAGTGTATATTTTTCTGCTTGACTACCCTCATTTTTTTGATTAGAGTGGCAAAGGGTGGTAAAAAGTGGGGAAGAGTGGAGGGTATTTGGAATATAGCGTGAGCTTCCAATAAAAAATAAAGGAGCGGCATGTTTCGCGGGATTACACAACTTTGCCTGGATAGTAAGAGCAGGTTTGCGGTGCCTGCGAAGTACCGCGAAGAATTATTATCCAGCTGTGCCGGAAATTTAGTAATTACTGCTGATCCTTCAAGATGCTTGCTGATTTACCCCCAGCCTTCTTGGGAACCCATAGAAAAAAAACTGAATAGTCTCTCTAGTTTCAATCCACAAAGTCGTAGCTTGCAACGTCTTATTGTAGGTAATGCATGTGATGTTGAAATGGACAGTGCGGGACGGGTACTGGTCGTGGCGCCCTTACGGCAGTTTGCCAGTTTGGTCAAAGATATTGTGTTAGTTGGTCAGGGTGAGAAATTTGAGTTGTGGGATGCTGAAAAGTGGAATCAAGAAATTGAGGCGGCGCTTGTATATAAAGATGGGAATATGCCCCCCGAGCTGGAAGGGTTCTCATTGTAATGCTGGGGTATGGTTGTGCATTTACCCGTTCTGCTAAATGAAGCTATCGATGCGTTAGCAATCAAAACAGATGGGGTTTATGTAGATGGTACATTTGGGTATGGTGGACATAGTCGTTTGATTTTATCCAGATTGGGTAAAAAAGGACGTTTGATTGCATTTGATAAAGATTTGGCTGCGATCAAAGCGGCAGCAATGATTGATGATAAGCGATTCAGTATAAGGCACTGCAGTTACGTCAAGATACAAAATGAATTGCTCGCATTAAGAGTAGAACGCGTAGACGGCGTGCTGTTAGATCTCGGAGTGTCTTCGTCTCAACTGGATGAAAGTACACGTGGATTTAGCTTTCGCTTAGAAGGCCCGCTTGACATGCGGATGGATACTAGCTGTGGGCAAACAGCGGCAGAGTGGCTTAATTCTGTTACGGAGTCACAGTTAGAAGAAGTAATTAGAAACTATGGTGAGGAACGGAATGCTAAGCAGATTGCGAGAGCGATTGTTATGGCACGAGCACGGCATCCTATTTCTAGCACGATTCAACTTGCCGAGATTGTAGCAGCGGTCGTGCGCGCGCGTGGGTATCAGCGGGAAGGTAAGCATCATCCTGCCACACGCACTTTTCAGGCGATACGGATATACCTTAATCAAGAACTTGAAGAATTGTTGTTAACTTTGCCGCAATGTGTAGATTTATTAAACCCTGGTGGGCGATTGGTCGCCATCAGTTTTCATTCACTTGAGGATCGCATAGTAAAACGTTTTATGCGCACGGAAGCAAGCTCAGATAGGCTGCCGCATAAACTTCCTTTGCGTGATAGAGAAGTGAAGGCGTTGAGTAAACAGCGGTTACGATTGGTAGGAAAGGCAACGCGGCCGGGCGCACAGGAAATAGCGGTTAATCCACGCGCAAGAAGCGCGGTCATGCGTGTGGCAGAAAGAATCATAATTAGTGAGTAATTATATGACTAAACTGAATATTTATTTGGCTGTGATTCTTATTATTTGTGGGTTAGGCATCGTTACCTCACAGCATGAGGCACGTAAACTTTTTATATTGTTAGAGAAAGAGCAGGAGCTGGCTGATCAATTGGCAATAGAATGGAATCAACTGCTACTTGAGCAGAGAACATGGGCGATGCATGGACATGTTGAAAAAATTGCCAGAGGAAAGCTTGATATGACTGTACCAGCCTCCTTAAATATTCAAGTTATTTTGCCTGATCATGCCTCAAGCCGGCTCTATAAGGAGTTTCCTTGATCATGAGACGCGATCCTGCCTCGTCTTTAGCTTTACCTCTATGGCGTTCACGATTGCTGATAATGCTATTGCTGTTGGGGTTGGCCGTACTGGCAGGGCGCGCTATTTATCTGCAAGGACTGAATAAGGATTTTCTCCAACAACAAGGACAGTCACGCTATAGCCGTATCGTGGAATTGAATGCGCAACGGGGAAAAATAACAGATCGGTATGGTGAGATACTGGCGATCAGTGCCCCAGTAAAATCTGTTTGGGCTGATCCACAAAAAGTAAACGCAACACCCGAGCAATTACAGGCATTAGCTCAATTGCTCGAAATGGATATAACAGATTTACGCAAGCGAGTTCTTGATCAGGATAAGAGATTTGTCTATCTAAGAAGACAACTATCACCGGAAATGGCATCTGGTGTAGCTAATCTAAAAATAGCCGGTGTGTATCTTAAACGGGAATTTTACCGGTATTACCCAACAGGGGATGTGGCTGCCCACATTACTGGTTTTGCTGATATAGATGGAAAGGGACAAGAAGGTGTAGAACTAGCATGGGAAGATATCCTTACGGGTGAGCACGGTAGCCGGCGCGTTATCAAGGATCGTATCGGGCGTGTCATAGAAAGTGTCGAAAAAATTCGCTCACCCAAACCTGGCCAAAACTTGATGTTATCGATTGATAGTAAAATCCAATATCTTGCTCATCGAGAATTAAAGCGGGCAGTTAAAGCTAATCAGGCTAAGGCGGGTAGTGTGATTGTGTTGGATGTACCGACAGGAGAAGTGCTGGGATTAGCCAATTATCCCTCCTATAACCCTAACCAGCGATCAACTATACGGCCTGGAACCACACGTAATCGAGCGTTAGTTGATGTTTTTGAACCGGGCTCGACACTCAAGCCATTTGCTGTCGCTGTCGCGATGGAGATAGGCAAGATTAATCCCAATACGTTGTTTCATACCTCTCCGGGTATGCTGAAAATAGGAAACGCTACGATACGGGACGTCCGTAATAAAGGAACAATTTCTGTATCTCAAGTTATCCAAGAATCGAGTAATGTGGGGGCAGCAAAAATTGCTTTGATGTTACCCCCTAAAACATTGTGGGAAATGCTGAGTCGCTCTGGTTTTGGTATGCCAACGGGAGCAAACTTTCCGGGAGAAGAAAACGGTAGGTTGCGTCCTTACCATAAGT
The DNA here is from genome assembly GCF_001007935.1 of Nitrosomonas communis. Lineage (NCBI taxonomy): Bacteria > Pseudomonadati > Pseudomonadota > Betaproteobacteria > Nitrosomonadales > Nitrosomonadaceae > Nitrosomonas > Nitrosomonas communis. Next base: position 1,623,741 of record NZ_CP011451.1, on the reverse strand, counting down.
GGCGACCGATCGAGCAGGCTACGATGTCCTATGGCCATGGAATATCAGTCAATTTAATGCAGTTAGCACGTGCGTACACGCTCTTTGCTGCAGGAGGAGAGCTCAAACCTGTATCGCTATTAAAACGGGATGCCCCACCTGTTGGTCAGCAAGTGATTTCACGTGAAACGGCACTGGCCATGAGCAGGATGCTGGAGACAGTAGTGCAGCCAGGCGGTACCGGCTTGCAAGCTAAAGTCAACGGTTATCGAGTTGCTGGCAAAACTGGAACAGCGCATAAGCCATTGGAAGGTGGTATGAAAGGTTATGCAAAGAACCGATATATTTCTACTTTTGTCGGTTATGCGCCAGTATCTAATCCTCGTCTAGTTGTTGCTGTGATGATTGATGAGCCTTCAGCAGGACAATATTACGGAGGGGCTGTGGCAGCTCCTCTATTCAGTCAAGTGATGTCGGGTGCCTTGCGCCAATTACGTGTGCCACATGATGCGCTGGGCAATATTGTCACTTCTCCTTTACCTATTAAGTTGGAGAATGAAGGATGACACCAGGAGCCATACGGAAAACGGATGCAAATTTTGCCATCAGACTTTTCAGTCAACTGGGAGTACCAGTGACGCGCTTGACTGCAGATAGCCGTAAGTTGATGCCAGGCGATACCTTTCTAGCTTATGCCGGTGAAAGATATGATGCACGCAAAGATATTCCTCAGGCTATTGCAGTAGGTGCCAATGCTGTGATTTGGGAGAAGAATCAATTTACATGGAACCCCCTTTGGAAAATACCGAATTGTGCTGTATCAGGATTGCAAGCCAAGGCTGGTGTGATTGCCAGTCATGTTTATGGATATCCCTCGCGTGAATTAGGGCTTGTAGGCATTACGGGCACTAATGGTAAAACTTCATGTAGTCATTGGTATGCTCAGGCAATGACAACCTTGGGGGAAAAAATCGCGGTTATTGGTACGTTAGGGAATGGATTCTTAGATTCACTAAATGAGTCGGTCAATACCACACCGGATGCGGTATCACTTCAGGCAGAATTTGCAAAGATTTTGCAAAATGGGGCAGGAGGTGTGGTAATGGAAGTTTCATCTCACGGTCTGGTACAGGGGCGAGTTAATGGCGCTGAATTTGCCGTGGCAGTGTTGACTAATTTATCGCGTGATCATCTTGACTATCATGGCGATATGGATGCCTATGCTGCCGCTAAAGCAAAATTATTTTTCTGGCCCACACTTAAGTGCGCGGTTTTAAATCTAGATGATGTGTTGGGCATGGAGTTGTCTCACCAGCTTGTACACAAAAATATGCAAGTAATTGGATATGGATTCTATCAACCAGACAATATGGGGAGATACTCGCAAAACTTGAGGATATTGCGAGGAAGTAACCTTAAAGCAAATATCGATGGGCTGGAGTTTGATGTTGAATTTGAAGGACAGCGGGAAAGTTTGAAAGCTAATGTCACGAGCAGATTTAATGCCTCGAATTTGCTGGCGGTCTTGGCTACTATGCTTGCGAATGGGGTCGATTTCCATAAGGCATCTCATGCATTATCACAGGTTAAACCGATTGCAGGAAGAATGGAGAAATTTGGCGGCGGCGAGCAACCTGTGGTTATCATTGATTATGCTCATACTCCGGACGCTTTGGAGAAGGTGTTGAGGGGATTGAGAGAAACGGTTTATAACAGTCAAGCAAGAAATAAATTTAGCTTAAGAAAGCCGAGATTGATCTGTGTATTTGGCTGCGGGGGTGATCGGGATCGAGGAAAACGTCCTTTAGCCGGTGAAATAACTACAAAACTTGCCGACGAAGTCATCATTACTAGTGATAATCCCCGTAGCGAAGATCCCCGTGCCATCATAGACCAGATAGTAACGGGTATCTCGCGTCACAATTACTCAATTGAAGAAGATCGTACATCAGCGATTTATCAGGCTATCCATAATGCGCGAAAAGGCGATGTGGTGCTGATCGCTGGTAAAGGATCTGAAGCGTATCAGGAAATTAATGGACAAAAAAATCCATTTGATGACCGTGAAATTGCGCAGCAAGTACTAGATGATCTGGCTAACCTGAAAGTGCAGGCGCAGAGATGATGTCGATACAAGAAGCTGCGCATGCCCTATCCGCAAAGTGGGGGGGTAAGAATGTTTTATTTACAGGTGTAAGCACAGATAGTCGAACTATCAAGCATGGCGAGCTATTTGTCGCGTTATCCGGCAAACAATTCGATGGCCATCAATTTATTGCCAGTGCAAGAGATCAAGGAGCCGTTGCTGCCTTAGTAGAGAGAAGGATGGATATTGGACAATCTCTACCGGAATTTGGTTGGCTAGAAGTTGCTGACACGCGATTAGGTCTAGGGCAATTATCAGCTTATTGGCGTACACGCTTTTCATTACCACTTGTGGCAGTTACTGGAAGCAATGGTAAGACAACGGTCAAGGAAATGATTGCCTCCATTTTCCGTAAAGCAGTGATGGCGAATGTCGAAGGAAACGATTTAGCTTCAGACAGAGTACTGGCAACTTTCGGTAATCTTAATAATGATATTGGTGTACCACAAATGTTGTTAAGGCTGCGCGAGCAGCATGCTTATGCCGTAATCGAGATGGGTATGAATCACGCTGGGGAGATCGCTTATCTAACCCGTTTGACTCATCCAACTGTAGCCGTCATTACAAACGCCGGTGCAGCTCATATTGAAGGACTTGGTTCGGTAGAAGCTATTGCGCGGGCCAAAGGTGAAATTTTTGAGGGTTTGAGTGATAAGGGTGTGGGCATCATCAATGCCGATGATGATCACGCTTCATTATGGCGCAGCCTGGTAAAAAGTAGACATATCATTGATTTCAGTTTGAATAGCCCTGCACAAGTAACAGCTTGTTACCAATCTGATTCTTCCGGAAATAGATGGATGCTTAAACTTCCTGAAGGAAGCGAGGAGATACGGTTACAAGTGCCAGGCCAGCATAATATCTATAATGCCTTGGCAGCTGCAGCAACGGCGGTTGCTGTTGGCATTGATAAACATACGATTGTATCAGGATTGCAGGCATTTTGTGGCGTACAAGGGCGCCTGCAAAAAAAACTTGGCTTACATCAAGCAACCTTGATTGATGATACCTATAACGCTAATCCGGAGTCAATGAAAGCGGCACTCGCTGTGCTCGCTAATGAACCTGGAAAAAAAGTGCTGGTGCTTGGCGATATGGGAGAACTAGGTCCGAATGCAGCAGATTTTCATCACCAGATTGGTGTGGAAGCGAATCATTTCGGGATAGACCAGTTGCTTACTTTGGGCAGTTTAAGCAAGCATGCTGCGGTTGGATTTGGTAGGGGTGCTCGCCACTTTCCAACTATGGAGGCCTTGCTTGTAGAAGCGGAGAAATTATTGGACATCAACGTTAATATGCTGGTAAAGGGCTCGCGTTTTATGCAGATGGAACGCGTGATAAGACGGTTAGAGGCTTGATGTTGTCTCGTTCCCGGATAAAAAATGAATGACAATAACTATTTAATGCAATATCAGCAACTTGTAGTGTTCTAAGGATAAAAATGCTATTAGTCATCTCTCAATGGATTTCCCAGGACATCCGTGCATTTAATGTGTTTAGTTATATTACTTTACGCACGATGTTGGCTGCACTTACCGCCCTGGTGATTTCATTTATTGTCGGCCCGACCATGATCCGCAAGTTGATGGCGTATAAAATTGGCCAATCCGTACGCAATGATGGTCCGCAAACTCATCTTGTTAAGGCGGGCACGCCAACAATGGGGGGAGCACTGATACTCGTCTCGATTATTATTACAACGCTATTATGGGCGGATCTGACTAATCAATACATTTGGATCGTTTTATTGACAACTTTGGGATTTGGCGTCATTGGCTGGATAGATGATTATCGCAAAGTAGTCCATCGTAATTCCAGAGGCCTGTCTGCATCAGTGAAGTTTTTCTGGCAATCAGTCATCGCGTGTTGTGTGGCATGGTATCTCGTCTCGATAGCTGAGCTTCCTGAACAGATTAATATGATTGTGCCATTCTTTAAAGAGGTGGTGATTCCATTGGGTATCTCTGGTTTTGTGTTGTTGACTTATCTCGTTATCGTGGGAACAAGTAATGCAGTAAATTTGACAGATGGATTAGATGGTCTTGCCATTATGCCGACAGTTATGATTAGCGGTGCGCTGGCGATTTTTGCTTATGTAGCCGGTCATGTTGTTTTCGCAAAATATCTGGGTATTCCTTATATCCCTAATGCAGGTGAACTGGCGGTTTTTTGTGGTGCGCTTGCGGGTGCTGGTTTGGCATTTCTATGGTTTAACACTTATCCGGCAGAAGTATTTATGGGCGATGTAGGTGCGCTTTCACTGGGTGCAGCATTAGGAGTGATCACCGTGATTGTCCGCCAGGAGATCGTGTTGGTCATTATGGGCGGAGTATTTGTGATGGAAGCTTTGTCTGTGATGTTACAAGTCACATCCTTTAAGCTGTTTGGTAAGCGTATCTTCCGTATGGCGCCCCTTCATCATCATTTTGAATTGAAAGGATGGAAAGAAAATCAGGTGGTTGTCAGATTCTGGATTCTGACAATCATTCTAGTGTTAGTGGGATTATCAACATTAAAGTTACGATGAATCTGCATAATAAAAAAGTGCTGGTTTTGGGAATGGGTGAAACGGGTCTATCGATGGTGAAATGGTTGGCACGCCAAGGTGCAGAGGTGCGTGTTGCTGATAATCGTACTTCCCCTCCCAATCATGCAGTGCTGGAACATTTGCTTCCTGCTGGAAAAATATACAGTGGGCCGTTCAGAGCAGAAGTATTTGATGATGTTGATCTCATTGCGATCAGCCCGGGTGTGCCATTAGCTGAGCCGCTCGTACAACAAGCTGTGAAGCGCGACATCCCCGTTGTAGGAGATATTGAATTATTTGCCCGGGCACTAGAAAAGCTTGAGCAACCAAGGCCCAAAATTCTGGCCATTACCGGTTCGAATGGAAAGACAACTGTCACAACGATGGTAGGTGAGATGGTCAGAAATGCAGGATGGGATGTTGAAGTGGCAGGCAACATTGGTCCGGCAGTATTGGAATCACTCATGCGCCGCATGGACTTGGGTAAATTGCCGCAATATTGGGTACTGGAGCTTTCCAGTTTTCAACTGGAAACAACACATAATCTTGCTGCTGATGCAGCAGCGGTACTTAATTTAAGTGAAGATCACTTCGATCGCTATGCTGGCATGCATGACTATGCAGTAGCCAAAGCAAGAATCTTTATCGGAGATAATAAAAGTGTCCAAATTCTAAATCGGGATGATGCAATGGTGCGCGCTATGGCATTGCCTGACAGAAAACAAATGACTTTTGGCCTGGATGAACCCATCTCAAATATGGATTTTGGTTTATTGCAAAGTGGTGCAGATCTTTGGCTGGTTCAAGGAGGAATGTACCTAATAAAAGCGAGCGAGATGATGATTCCAGGCAGGCATAATATTGCCAATGCGCTGGCAGCGATAGCGTTATGTCGTGCCGTCACATTGCCCTATGAGCCCTTGTTGAAAACTTTGCGTGCGTTTCAGGGATTGCCTCATCGTATGCAAAAAATAGCGGTGATCAATAATGTTACTTTTTATGATGACTCCAAAAGCACTAATGTAGGATCCGCTATTGCAGCGTTGAGTGGAATGCAAAAAAACGTGGTGTTAATTGCAGGGGGAGATGGGAAGGGACAAGACTTTTTTCCTTTAAAGCAAGCTGTAGCTAACTGTACACGTGCAGTGGTATTGCTTGGTCGTGATGCCAAGAAGATCGCTGAAGTGATCAGTGATGGCCAGCTTTCAATTCACTATGCAGCAACGATGGACGAGGCTGTACGGATAAGTTTTTTATTGGCACAGCCCGGTGATGTGGTGATGTTGTCCCCAGCTTGTGCCAGTCTGGATATGTTTAGAAATTACATCCATCGGGCAGAAGTTTTTATTGCTGCTGTCAAAGAAATTGAAAAGAAGTTTATTTTTTCTGATCAAGAGAGCCATTGATCCATGATTAACCAGCCCACTATTAATCGCCAAGAAATAACAACCGATTTTGACTTCTATCTGATTTGGTCTGCACTCGTATTGTTAAGCCTTGGGTTGGTCATGGTTTATTCTGCATCCATTGCAATCGCCGAGTCGGAATATGGTGAAAGTGGCTCATACTATTATTTGATACGCCATAGTATTTATTTGTTCGTAGGTCTAGTAATTGGATTTTTTGCTTTCCAATTTCCTATGCGCACATGGCGGGAATATTGTCCCTATCTATTTTTGGTCGGAACCATATTATTAATTCTGGTATTGATTCCAGGAATTGGTCGTGAAATTAATGGCAGTCAGCGCTGGATTTCTCTGGGAATAGTCAATTTTCAACCATCTGAGCTGATGAAGCTCTTAATGGTGATCTACGCTTCGGATTATGTCGTTCGTAAATTAGCTTACCTCGATAACTGGCGTAAGGGGGTTTTACCTATCGTAGCTTTGATATCCGCAGTAGGTTTTTTGTTACTGCGCGAACCTGATTACGGCGCATTTGTCGTTGTGACTGGCATTGCGGTTGCCATTATGTTCATGGGGGGGATGAGTCTTAAGCTATTTATTGGCGTGACGGGGTTGCTCGTTGCTTGTTTAAGTTTATTAATTATATCAGTAAGTTATCGTAGTAGCCGTATTGATGGCTTTCTGGATCCATGGGCTGATCCTTATGGCAAGGGTTATCAATTAAGCCATGCATTAATTGCATTTGGGCGAGGTGAATGGTTTGGAGTGGGGTTGGGTGGAAGTGTAGAAAAACTGTTTTACTTGCCGGAAGCACATACTGATTTTATGTTTGCTGTGCTTGCTGAAGAATTGGGGTTTGTAGGTGTGGCAACAGTGATGGCGATGTTTACTTGTATACTTGTGCGCGCATTTAGTATCGGCCGTACCGCAGCCCTCCTGGAAAACTATTTCTCAGCCTTGGTAGCACAAGGAATCGGGGTTTGGCTGGGGTTCCAGGCTTTTATCAATATGGGGGTAAATATGGGTGTGTTGCCGACCAAAGGATTGACACTACCACTTATGAGTTTTGGTGGAAGTAGTATCGTTGTTACCTGTATTGCACTTGCTGTCTTATTGCGGATAGATTGGGAAAATAGACAGAAAATAAAAGGGTTAAACGTGTGATGACTTTGATAACTATTCTAGTGATGTGAAGGTGGCACGAACAATCATGATTATGGCTGGTGGAACAGGCGGTCATGTTTTTCCTGGATTGGCAGTGGCTGATCATATGAAAACATTAGATTGGAATATCGTCTGGTTGGGTACATATAATGGGATGGAAGCGGTATTAGTACCCAAGCATGGCTATCACACTGAGCTTATTGAATTCTCCGGTTTGAGGGGGAAAAAAGCGTTGGATTGGTTATGGTTGCCATGGCGCTTGCTGCTGGCTTTCTGGCAGAGCGCCAGAATAATTATCCGCACTCAACCCGATGTGGTATTGGGAATGGGCGGCTATCCCGCTTTTCCAGGCGGTATCATGGCCTCATTACTAAATAAACCTCTCTTAATTCATGAGCAAAATGCAATTCCTGGCCTTACGAACCGGGTTCTTGCAAAAATCGCTGACAAAATTTTACTGGGATTTCCTGCGGCCATAGAAGGGACGACCAACAAAGTACAGGTGACTGGAAATCCAGTGCGATATGACATTTTGCGCTTGCCAGTACCTGAGCAACGTTTTGCTAAGCGGAGTGGGAGGCTTAAGGTATTAGTGATCGGGGGCAGTTTGGGGGCACGCATACTGAATACCACCATACCCCAGGCATTAAAGCTGATTCCAGCAAATGAGCGCCCTTGGATCACCCACCAGGCAGGAAAAAATAATTTGAATGAATTGCAAAAAAATTATTCCGAATGTGGGGTAGAGGGCGACCTGGTATCGTTTATCGAAGATATGGCTGCGAGTTATGCGGAATGCGATCTAGTCATCTGCCGTGCTGGTGCGCTGACGATATCAGAGCTGGCGGTGGTGGGTGTGGCTAGTATTCTTGTTCCCTACCCTTTTGCAGTGGATGATCATCAAACGGCTAATGCTCAGTTCTTAAGCCAACATAATGCCGCCCTGTTATTGCCGCAAGACCAATTGACTCCAGAGGTTCTGGCAGATTTGATCCAGGGATTTACACGTGAAAGATTGCTGGAGATGGCAACACTCGCGCGCAGTCTGGCGAAACCGGATGCCACCAGAATAGTCGCAGATGTCTGTCTGGAAATAGGAGCGCGGGCCAGATGAAACATAAGGTTAGGCATGTGCATTTTGTCGGCATTGGCGGTTCAGGGATGAGTGGCATCGCTGAAGTCATGATTAACCAGGGTTATCGGGTAAGCGGCTCTGATCTAAGCAAGAATCTAACAACTGAGCGTTTGCGGCAATTAGGTGCCATAGTTCATATCGGCCATGCGAAAGAGAATGTGGCATCTGCTGACGTTGTGGTAACTTCAACTGCAGTAAAACAGGACAATCCTGAGGTTACAGCCGCACGTGAACGTCGTATTCCGGTAGTACCCCGTGCCATGATGCTGGCAGAATTATTACGCTTGCGACAAGGCATAGCTGTCGCAGGTACCCATGGTAAAACGACTACCACCAGCCTCATTGCAAGTATTTTGGCAGAAGCAGGACTTGACCCGACTTTCGTGATTGGCGGCAAACTCGAGGCAGCGGGCAGTCATGCCAAACTCGGTAGTGGTGAATTTATCGTAGTAGAAGCAGATGAGTCTGATGCTTCCTTCCTTTATTTAAAGCCTATTCTGGCAGTAGTGACCAATATTGATGCCGATCATATGGTTACTTATGGTCATGATTTCAGTAAGCTCAAACAAACATTTGTCGAATTTATCGAGCACTTACCCTTTTATGGCATGGCAGTTTTATGCATCGATGATAAAAATGTGCGCGAAATCATGTCAGCCATTACTAAGCCAGTGACCACCTATGGCTTGTCCGAAGGTGCCCATATTAGTGCGACTGATATTCGCCACGATCATGGCAGAATGCATTTTTGTGCACATATTGGCGTAAATGGTGCCGCACGCAAAATCAAGGTTACGCTTAATCTGCCAGGTATTCATAATGTTCAGAATGCGCTTGCCGCTATAGCAGTTTGTAATGAGCTGGGCGTCTCAGATGCGGCCATCATTCGTGCGATGGCGACATTTGAGGGGGTCGAACGCCGTTTTCAGCGCTATGGTGAGATTAAATTGAACGGACAAGGTAGTTTTACCTTGATAGATGATTATGGTCACCATCCAGCGGAAATCGCTGCAACTATGGCGGCAGCGCGCGGTGCATTTCCTGGACGCCGGCTCGTGTTGGTTTTTCAACCTCACCGTTATACTCGTACGCGAGATGTGTTTGAAGATTTCATCCGAGTATTGTCGAGCGCTGATCTATTGCTGCTGACCGAGGTCTATTCAGCGGGAGAGGAGCCGATCGTTGCTGCCGATAGCAAATCACTAGCTCGTGCCATTAGAGTACTAGGGAAATTGGAACCCATTTATACCGAATATATAGAGGAACTTCCTGCAGTGATCCATGAGGTTGTATTAGATAAGGATATCGTATTGATCATGGGTGCTGGCTCGATAGGGAAAGTAGCTGCTCGCGTGAAGCAAGCCGTGAAAAAGCTGGCTGTCGTCGGTGAATGAAGCTATGAGTACACTGATATCACGCCATCCAAAATCTAGTCGAGCGGTATCTCGGCCGCATGTGACTGTTATGAGCATTTCAGAGCAGGATGATTTTATTGGAGTGATCGATACCCGTTTGCTACGGGGTGAGCTACGCATGCATGAGCCAATGAGAAAGCACGTTTCCTGGCGTGCTGGAGGTGTGGCAGATTATTTTTACTTACCGGCTGATCTGCAAGATCTTGCCTTTTTTTTACACCATTTACCGAGAACCGAGCCGGTTCATATGATTGGGTTAGGGAGCAATTTGCTGGTGCGTGACGGAGGGCTTCGCGGTGTAGTCGTGGTATTGCATGCTCGGCTCAATGCTTTACTGCTGATCAAACAAGATGAAGCAGGTGGCTTAATTTACGCTGAGGCGGGAGTACCTTGTGCCAAGCTGGCACGTTTTGCAGCTTTACATCATTTGGCTGGTGCCGAATTTCTGGCTGGAATTCCAGGGACGATAGGGGGAGCCTTAGCAATGAATGCCGGATGTTATGGGGCAGAAACTTGGGAAATTGTAGAGAAGGTCAAAACAGTTGATCGAGTAGGTAAGCTGCATGAACGCAACCCAGAGGATTATCTCGTCGGGTACCGGCATATCGCTTTGCAACAAGCATCCGATAGCATCGACAATGAAGAATGGTTTGTCGGCGGGTGGTTCAAATTACACCAAGGTAATCATGACGATTCCCGACAAAAAATCAAAGCATTATTAGCAGCGCGTATTAGTAGTCAACCACTGAGTTTTCCTAATGCAGGTTCGGTTTTCCGTAACCCGACTGGCGACTATGCGGCGCGCCTGATTGAAGCATCGGGTCTCAAGGGCTATCGTGTAGGTGGAGCAGTCGTTTCAAGCAAGCATGCTAACTTTATCGTCAATGACGAGGGTGCTACTGCTGCGGATATCGAGGCAATTATTTCCATGATACGCAACACCGTGAAGGAAAAAACAGGAATTGATTTGATTCAGGAGGTTAGGATTATTGGCGATGCCAGGGATGAGAGTAATGCGTGTGCCTGACTACGGAAAAGTTGCAGTACTGCTAGGTGGGCGTTCAGCAGAGCGTGAAATTTCACTTAAAAGTGGCGCGGCAGTACTTGAGGCGCTGCTAAGTGAAGGGGTGGATGCCTATCCTTTTGATCCGGCTCATCAGCCCATGGAGACGCTACAGCAACAAGGGTTCAATCGGGCATTCATCGCATTGCATGGCCGTTATGGAGAAGATGGTTCAGTCCAGGGGGCTTTGGAACTGATGGGGTTGCCTTATACTGGCAGTGGTGTTCTTGCGAGCGCTCTGGCAATGGATAAATGGCGTACTAAACTAATCTGGCAGGCCGTGGGCATTAGTACACCCCGTTACCTTATCATCGATGCCCAAAGTGATTTTGATGAAGTGGCAGCTTATCTCGATTTACCTTTGATCATTAAGCCTGCACGCGAAGGCTCAACAATAGGCCTTAGTAAGATTGAGTCAAAGAAAGACTTTTCAAATGCTTATCAGTTAGCAGCACAGCATGATTCGATTGTATTGGCAGAGCAATTTATTGAGGGTAAGGAATTAACTGCCGCTATTCTGGGTGAGACACCGTTGCCACTGGTTCGTATAGAAGTGACCGGAGAACTGTACGATTATCATGCAAAGTATGTTGCAAATGATACCCGTTATTTTTGTCCAAGCGGGCTGCCGGATGAACTGAGTCGCCAGTTACAGGCGCAGGCTTTACAGGCACACAGAATTTTAGGGTGCGCAGGATGGAGCAGGGTAGATTTGATCTTGGATAAAAATGATCAGCCTTACTTTCTTGAAACGAATACATCCCCAGGCATGACTGATCATAGCCTTGTTCCGATGGCTGCGAAAGTTGCAGGTATTCCTTTTGAAGAGTTAGTCGTAAAAATTTTGGCATTGTCCTATGTGGAATAATTATCGAATGCTGAATCTATTTGCCAACATGATGTTTATAGGCGTGATATTGGCTGCAATTTATGTGCTTGGTTCAAGGGTGATAAAATTACCCTTGTTTGTACTAAAGGAAATAAGTGTGGAAGGAATGAGTACCAATCAATTGGAAAATACTAAGCTACGGTATATCACCCGCCAAGAGATTGAAAGTATTGCTCGGAATGAAGTGAGAGGAAATTTTTTTACTGTTAATTTGGATGCATTACGCGAAACATTTAAAAGTTTGCCATGGGTGCGATCAGCAAAGGTTCAGCGTACCTGGCCATCAGGATTGAAAGTGATGTTGGAAGAACATAGCGCATTTGCGTACTGGGGCGATACGGCGCTAGTGAATAGGCAAGGAGAAATATTTCGTGCCCCGACTGACGAAATATTGCCGGTTTTTACCGGCCCTAGTGAAGAAAGCGTATCCGTGATTATTGATCAATATAAGGTTTTTAACAAATTATTAGAGCCAATCAAACAAAGTGTTGCAGAAATTACGTTATCGCCACGGCATGCTTGGCTTGTTCGTCTGGAAAATGGAACATTATTAAAACTGGGTCGTGAAAAAATTGAAACTCGACTGAGGCGTTATATTTCGGTTTATAGCCAAAGTATCGTAAACATGAATCAGTCAATTCCTCTGGAATATGTGGATTTGCGTTATCCTAATGGGTTTGCCATACGGCTGTCTGAGGCAATGCCACAGGTTTCGCGTAAGACCGGTACCGGCAAGAAGTTGTGAAATCAGGGAGGAATGTTAAATGAATAAAGCCAAAGAAGGCAGAGACCTGATCGTTGGTCTGGATATAGGCACTTCAAAGATTATGGCCATTGTTGCTGAAATAAAACCTGAGGGTGGTTTTGAGATTATTGGCTTGGGGAGTCATCCCTCACGTGGATTGAAGAAAGGCGTTGTGGTTAACATTGAAACAACGGTTACCGCGATCCAGCGAGCACTCGAAGAAGTTGAGTTGATGGCAGACTGTAAGGTAAGTGAAGTTTATACCGGCATTGCAGGCAGTCATATTCGAGGGTTCAATTCACACGGGATGGTTGCAATCAAGGATAAAGAAGTATCGGCACTGGATGTGGAGAAAGTGATGGAAACCGCCAAAGCGGTCAATATCCCAGCTGATCAACAGATCCTGCATATCCTTAATCAGGAATTTATTGTCGATGGGCAGGAAGATGTGCGAGAACCTATTGGTATGAGTGGAATACGGCTTGAAGTAAAGGTGCATATCGTGACTGGCGCAGTATCAGCTGCGCAAAATATTATTAAATGTGTTCATCGTTGTGGTTTGGAAGTTCGCGATTTGATTCTGCAACCACTCGCTTCGGCCATTGCCGTTTTATCTGAGGATGAAAAGGATTTGGGTGTGTGTCTGGTTGATATCGGCGGAGGAACAACTGATATCGCAGTATTTACTAATGGGGCAATTCGCCATACTGCAGTGATTCCGATTGCCGGCGATCAAATCACGAATGATATTGCCATGGCGCTACGCACACCGACCAAAGATGCGGAAGACATCAAGTGTCGTTATGGATGTGCCTTACGCACGTTAGCTGACGTGCGTGAAGCGGTGGAAGTGCCGGACGTAGGTAATCGAGGAGCACGCCAGCTTTCTAGGCAAACGCTCGCAGAAGTTATTGAGCCACGTGTAGAAGAGCTTTATTTATTGATACAAGCTGAATTACGACGTAGCGGTTTTGAACAGCTGCTTTCATCCGGAATTGTTATTACCGGTGGGAGTAGCTCTTTGCAGGGAATGGTAGAACTGGGCGAAGAAATATTTCATATGCCTGTACGTCTAGGGATACCTCAGTATAAAGGCAGTCTGGAGGAAGTTGTTCGAACTCCCAGATTTTCCACAAGTATTGGTTTAATTATGGCTGGTATGGAGGAGCATCGGCTCCATCAGCACAGCCATTTACAAGGGGGATCAGCTAAGCAGGTCTTCGCAAGAATGAAAAATTGGTTTCAGAAGAATTTTTGAGTATAGCGTTGTCAACACAGCGCATTAAAACGAAGTTATCTAAAATTTAACATGCTAAAAGGAGAAGCATCATGTTTGAAATCATGAATACCGATAGTCAGGAAGCCATCATAAAAGTAATCGGTGTGGGAGGATGTGGTGGCAATGCAGTCGATCATATGATCCAGAATGAAACAAAAGGGGTTGAATTTATTTGTATTAATACCGATGCGCAGGCACTCAAAGCAAACCGTGCACCCACCTTGCTTCAGCTCGGTGGGGGTATTACGAGAGGATTGGGAGCAGGTGCCAATCCGGAAGTTGGGCGTGAAGCTGCTTTGGAAGATCGAGATCGCATTGCAGAATTGATTCAAGGCGCTGATATGCTATTTATAACAGCCGGTATGGGTGGTGGTACCGGAACAGGGGCTGCACCCGTGGTAGCACAAATAGCCAAGGAAATGGGTATCCTTACTGTTGCTGTGGTCAGCAAACCTTTCTCATTTGAAGGAAAACGTCTGAAAACAGCCCAAGCTGGTATGGAAGCCCTGGCACAGCATGTTGATTCTTTAATTGTCATTCCCAATGATAAGCTGATGATGGTGCTGGGTAACGATATCAGTATGCTGGACGCGTTCAAAGCAGCCAATGACGTGCTATACGGCGCAGTAGCGGGTATTGCTGAAGTGATTAATTGTCCCGGGCTTGTCAATGTCGATTTTGCTGACGTTAAAACCGTCATGTCAGAAATGGGTATGGCCATGATGGGCTCAGCTGTGGCAAGTGGGGTCGATCGTGCACGTATGGCAGCAGAGCAGGCAGTGGCTAGTCCACTACTTGAGGAAATAACACTATCAGGTGCGCGCGGCGTTTTAGTAAATATTACTGCCAACTCAGGCATGAAAATGCGCGAAGTACATGAAGTAATGAATACGGTTAAAGAGCTGACAGCTGAAGATGCGACCGTTATAGTTGGAACAGTCATCGATGAAGGAATGAACGATGACTTACGTGTAACGCTCGTTGCCACTGGGTTGGGAAGCGTTACTCAAACCCAAACCCGACCCCTTACCGTTATCCATACCCGTACCGGAACAGATGATAGAGCCTCCACTATGCAGTTTGAGGAACCAGCTGTGATGCGTACAGGAAGGAGAAGCAGTGCCACGGTAGCAGCAATGCAGCAATCAGGTGTCGACCCGATGGATATTCCGGCATTCCTGAGAAGACAGGCAGATTAGAAATTAGCTTTAAGACAATAATATCTTGGAAGAAATCTGGTAATCTGATTCTTGATTGGTAGCTCCTAAACGCATGTTATACTGCCCCTACCGATTACAGTAGGGGCAGTATTGTTATTGGCACATTAATTTATCCGGCTTAATAACTCCATTTCTAAATCAAAAATGATGTGAAGAGGAGCCGTAGACAGCATCAACAATACGGCAAGGTGAAGCTGGCAAAGTCAGCTTTGATTTAGAAATGGAATAACATGGCTAACTGAACTGATACATGAGCTGATAGCTGAGTTTAGTTGCTCTATACAAAATCTTGTCAAACTTTTCCTCTTAAGTTTTATCCAATATAACAAGAAATGACCGTTCTTCGTGCTGGATAATTTTTCTGAAGATAAGTGAATTATTGTCCGATCCTGGATCGGAATATGTTTGAGAGTTCTGCATAACTGTGCTTTTAAAATTTTGCTCTATGTGTGTGACACATAAAATCAATTATTTAGAATACTCACTTACCCAAAAAGCCAGCTATACAGAGCTCTCTTTAAAAGATAGGGAATTTTTTGCTCTATGGTAATTGTGCTTTAGCCAGACAAAATCGGGCGATGAGATGAAGAGGTGGCAGTAAATGGAAACTTTTAATTTCTGGAATTATCTGGATAATATCTGGGTATTGACTGGATTGATTCTGGTCATAGCGGTTAGTTTGTTGAAGATGCTTTCAATCAATAATCAGAATAGCCGTAAATCTAAACAGCAGCTACAGAAAGGTATTAATTATTTATTTATACTTAGCATAACCGGTATGGCGCTTAGTATTCTATTTTCTCAAAACAGCAATCAGACAACTTCCCAGCAAACTTCGCTTTCCTTTCCCACTCAAGACGCTATTGATCACAGATCTCCACAATCATTTGGCAGTGATACTGATAACGTTTTAAATACTGGGGATAATATGAACTTTAATCAATTATTTAACATAATGCCCGATCGCGTGCGCTCGGAACGCCCAAAGACGACTGATCAGCAAAAAAAAGATGATAATAGTGTAATCACTTCTGATGATGAAAAAGATTTTCGTTAACGGGAACTAATGGTGATCTCATTTGTCTCGTTTATTGATGAGCTTGTTATCTGCATAAGTGGAGGGGCTAATTACATTAGAAAATAATAAGATAATTAAATTGTTCTTGGCTGTGAAGGAAGTTAAATCATTTTAAGCATCGCGAAAATTCTATATTTACGGTAATTGTCTCGGAAAATTAGCATAATTTTAATGAACAGTTAATCTTCAAGTCGAAATCTTCCTATCAATTAATTATTTATAAAGTTAATATAAGTATATCCCAAATGGATAGAGATAGATCTACTAATATTTGTCACATTATCATGTGATTAAATATGGATTAATTTATCCGAATCCGACTTTTCAATAACGCTATGCTGAGAATTAAATAGTTATATTACCTTTACTTTAGAAGGAGGTAACTTAATTGATCGCAGACCATTTTTGTACTTCTCGTTTGATTAACGATTTCGCTAAAGTTAGCCAATACTTTATGGGTGAGTAACAATTCGCATACCCGTATTGGGAGCACCACCCGCTTTCTTTATAGTTGTATTAGAGGAATAAGTGATTCTTCCTATGTGGCGATAATCGCTGTATTAATGGATACAAAGCTGCGGATCACATGGATAACGATTCTAGTAAGGCTATTGCATCATTAGCAGTGCTGATGTCTTCTTTTCGAATGATGACTTTAAAATTGGCGTAAGTACTTTCGAGGAGCTTGATATTGATGATCATGGAAGCGATAAAGTGAGAGAGCCATTGTTCATAGTACAGCCATTTTGGTAGAGAGCTTCTCCACTTGGCTATAGCTTAAAAATTTTATTTTTTTACCTGATTTCACATAAAAATACTGAAATTAGATTCAATCCGGCAGATAGCCGCTCAACTTGGTGACTGTCAAATCAAACCGTAATTAATACATTTTAAAGCAGACCGAAACCTCACTTCATAGTAACAAGAGGTATCGCCACTGGAGAGAATTTTTTATGATTCACACACTAAAAAAAGATGAGATTCGTTCCCATACTGCTCTACGAGGCTGGGCAGCATTAATGGTAGTGCTCGTTCACTTTCGGTCCTTTTTGCATCCATCGATTGATCCGGATGAGGTAACATTTTTCTTTGCAAAGGGTTACCTTTGGGTAGATTTTTTCTTTATCCTCAGCGGTTTCGTTTTGTCCTATGTCTATGGTATCGAACGTCCTGAGCGTCGTACTTTTCCTGAGGTTACTCACTATCTGATTGCTCGTTTTGCTCGAATATATCCATTACATTTTGTATCGCTTATAGCTGTTTGCTTATTCTTTATCACAGGAGCCCTGATTAACTGGGGTTGGGGGGGAGGATTTTGCTGTGTATTCGAGGATGACTTGCGAAGCCCCGAATCACTGATGGCTAACCTGTTCCTTATTCATGCTTGGGGTATGTTTGATTTTGAGACATGGAATCGCCCATCATGGTCTCTCAGTGTGGAGTTTTTTTGCTATCTGGGCTTTGCTGCTCTTCTCGTCATGGAAGGCCGAGGCAGAAAACTTGTTTTACTTGCTTGGTCATGCACTGCCATGCTTTTCTATTGTTTTTATCTTGGTACTAGTAGTGATGTAGATGAAAATTTTCGCTTGTCTATCATACGTGCTGCATCAGCTTTTTTGATTGGGATCATGCTGTTCTTAAAGCGTGAGACGATGTCTACTGTCTCTGACAGATGGTTAACGATTATTCAGATCACGGCAGGTATTATGCTTTTGCTGGCACTACACTTTGGTATCACTGATGTTGTCTCGATTGGTTTAATGGCTGTGATAGTTTTAATTACTTGGGAAGATCGGGGTTTCTTATGCAAGTGGCTTGCCACGCGCCCGCTATACACGATCGGAGTATTTTCGTTCTCCATTTATATGTGGCATTATCTTATTAAGTTCGCCGCACAGAAGGATTGGGAAAGTTATACTGGCTTGGCTTTGCAGAGTAGTGCTGCCGGATCGCTATTACTCATTACTTGTATGATCACCCTGGTCATCCCGATCGCAATTTGGAGTCATCGTTTGCTGGAAATACCCGCACGTAGATGGATTACCTCTCAGTTGAATGGTTTAGTTGAAGCCAGGTATATGCCTAAGTGTGCGTGATTCTGTGTATTGTCAAAAAGAGAGTTTAGCTTTAAGGACGGTCGCTCAGGTAGTTAAGGAGTTTCTTGGTCAATGCTGAGATGGTTGACCTGTTCAAGCATGTTGTAACTCCCCAATAAAGTGATCTTTTTGAGTTTTGCCATTTTAGCTTCATATTGGAGGGGGTTCACGCTCGACCCCGTCCAATGGTAGCTTTTATTCGATTTCTAAATCAAACCTGACTTTATCGGTTTCATCTTGTTGTATTATTAATACTGTTTGCGGCTCGCCTTCCCGTCATTCTTGATTTGGAAATGGAATTATGTCACCTTTTTACTTGAGCGACCATTCTCACCGGAGATATGGATTGCTGTTGGTATTGGTATTCTCCCTTTTCTGGCTTGGTTACGCAGTTACAAAGTGGCCCATAGAGCAGATCTGATTTACCTTCACCGCGATAAAGAAAATGTACCCTTTGAAAAAGAGCTACAAACCTATGCAGCCAGTCAAGCGTTTTACATTATTATTCTTTAGTAATGGAGAATGATCCCACGCTTTTATTCAAGTCATTGGCGAGTATCAGCAGGTTAAAAGAGCGGCAAATATACCTCTGTGGACCACTGTTGTTAATAGTACTAGCCATCAGTTGGTTACAGAAACAAGGTGTATCCAGGCGGCAAATTCATTTTGAGCAGTTTGCTTTCCGTTAATGAAATATATTTATGTCATCACGACTCTATTGTTTTGGCTGTTCGTGGTGAGTTGATGACCTGCACGCTTCTGGCTGGGCACTTGAGCCGGACAATGCTATTAATCGAGATCAAGTGACGGTTTGTTCCCTTAAACCCAAAATAGGTTGCAATAACTTTATAGCCTTCAGTAATATCTGGTAGGAATCTTTGTCGAATTGAGGCCTTGGTGAGCCCAGAAGTTGGCAGAGTTCTCCCTCCGTTTTGATCGTGCCAAGATAGGCCCAGTTATCTACTATGATCAAATCATCATTTTCTTTTAGGTAAGCGGGACCCGTAAAAGGCCAGGTATGGATACGCAGTTGGGATAGCACTTCCTTCAGGCGTAGTGAATGCATAACTAACGGTTCTTCACCAACACACGCACCGCGGCATTTTTTGAGCTGTCTAGCGAAGCATGGGTTGCCAGCTTTAACCTTTTCCAGCCCAATGATGACCTTGCAAAGTCCATGCTCGTTTGCCAGACCGGACAGTGCATTGTTGGCTGCTCGCAGACTTTTAAATAGGCCATAAAGATTCGATTGTTCACCAAAGTTTAAATCATGCGCATAAGCTATGTTAACATGCAGTCCTGCTTCAGTTTCCTTGAGTGAGATCGAACAGAGCTCATTATTGCGTCGAAGTTTGCGGTTATGCGTCGGTTGAAGCTTTTTCACCAGTTCGACTTCCTTGAGCAGTGCACCGATCTCGCCTCCTGTCTCGATATAGTCAATGCGCCGTACCTGTTGTGAAAGGCTCATTTCTTTTGCTGACGAAACATCACCGGTGAAATGAGAAAGCACCCTTTGGCGAAGTTTCTTTGACTTGCCAACATACAGTGGTAGTTCGTTCTCTCCGTAAAATAAATAAACACCAGGACCTGTAGGCAGGCTATCCAGCACCTGCTCGTCCAAATATGTCGGCATGCTTGGGCGTCCAGACAAGGCTTTGATCGCAGCCGCAACTTCGATGGCAGGGATCTGTTGCTGGATCTTTTGCCAAAACTGATGAATAAGTTGCGCATCTGCCAGTGCTCGGTGACGGCCATTTACCTGCAAGCCATGCCGCTCAATCAGACTATCCAGATTGTGCTTAGGGTGTCCGGGGAATAGCCATCTGGAAAGTTTGACGGTACAGATTGTCGTTGCCCGGAAGTCATAACCTTCGCGTCTAAATGATTGTTTCAAAAAACCATAATCGAACCGGGCGTTGTGCGCAATGAAAAGACGGCCTTCTAACATGTGGAATATTTGATGGGCAATCTGTGCAAAGGTTGGGGCATTTGCTACCATTTCGTTGGTAATCCCGGTCAAATTCTCAATAAATGTAGAGATTCGTGTTTCCGGATTGATCAGGCAGCTCCATTCTTGAACCTCAGAGCCATCAACCAAGATAATGCCAATCTCGGTGATCCGATCGACAGAGGCGATGGTGCCAGTAGTTTCAAGATCAACGAAGGCTAAGGGCTGCATTGGCCGAATTCTCCGCTAAATTTGAGCAACTCAATAGCAACCAAAAATCATGAGGCAGCTCTAATAAATCACTACGCCTGATTTTTAACCAAATAGGGATTGGGGACAGAAAAAATAATCTCTGTTATTTTGCCTTGCAGTACCATAAATATCACTTACATTCATGGCTGGATGACAGGAATCCAAATTAATGTAAAAATTAAATAAGCGAAACGAAACTATTGACTGTGGATTACCATAGTTAAGTATACCATGTCAAAGATTAGATTGCTTATTCCATTTCCAAATCAAAACAGACACGAAGGCGAGCAGCAGACAATATCAATAATACGGCAAGGTGAAGCCGATAAAGTCAGTTGTGATTTAAAAATGGAATTAGATAGCATCTAATATAAACTAACCTAATTCGAAACTGGTCACGCCGTATAATCGCTCAGTATCTAAGGCAGGAGCTTGCTGAGTGTACATTCTTGCTGTCTCAAAAACTGGCTGCATCTTATGGCGCCGAACTAATGCAAATGCATTGGAATTTTGTTCCATAATATCCAGAAAAACGGGCTGCTCTGCTCTTACATTTGCTTTCAGTGCTAGAAACAGTATTTCAGCGAATATAGGACTGTCTGCAAACAATGGACCAATTTTATAACCAACGCGACAAGCACGAATGACTCCATAGGCAACGAGCTTATCTTCATGAATAACACCAAGTGCCACGCTATCTGGTTGAGTAAGCCACAATTTTAGAAATGCGGCTCTGTCAGCGAGAAAAAATGCTGAGTCGTATAAATTAATCTGCTTAAAAGGAATTTCTGTAAGTTTAATCAGGCCTAAATTATTTGGAGCTTTGCCACCTGTTAGCCCTTGATAACGAATATTATGGTAGGCCAGTTGAAAACCGTATTTTTTATAATTGTTCAACTGGGCGAGTACGCCATCCAATCCAATATTGCAACCTTTGAGATACTCCAATCCCGCATGCATAATTCTGCTGCCATAACCCTTGCCACGATATGATTTTTTAACAATATAAAGTCCAACAAAGCCAAAGGAGTTGCTGTATTTAACAGCGGATAAACAGGCTACAGGTTCATTATTAAGTAAGCCTAAAAAAAAGCCGTTATTATCGGCTGCGTAAAAACAATCGCTATCATGCAAGCCAGGGTTCCAACCTTCAGATGCAGCTAATTCAATCGTGAAATCTAACTCTTTTTGGGTCATCCTTTTTATAATGTAGGTATCGTTCATGAAATTCTCCTATTTGTGTTGGGTTTGCGTATAAGGCAGATTCAAGTTTGAAGTACAACTTTTATAAGGTTAATAAGAGACAAGCTACGATAACATCCGAGCTGCTCGAAAGAGTGCTTCTTATTCTGGCATAGTGGAATCGCGCTATATTCTGACGGGCGACTATCAACTAAACCTACTGAAGGGGTAACAGAAAGGATTAATAATCTGCTACTTTCCCACTAGCATAAAGGTCACACTGTAACATTTGATAATGGCAATAAATTTGCAGAACATGAAACTATCGCCTCAGAGCTGGAAGCTGCCATTTAGCTTGCGCCTCCTGGCCATTCATGGGAGCGAGGATGGAATGAGAAATAGTAATGGCTTAAATGGCTTGCTACGATAGTATTTCTCAGTAATATGAAATTGACTGATAAAGTATCGGGATTTTGAGAGTGCCGCATGAAGTGTGTTTCGGTGTATCGGTAAGTTATACCAGATAGTCATCAAAAGTTATACTTCGAATTAGGACCCACGTGTTGAAAAAGAGATTTATTCCACCATTGTACCAAGCACACTCGTCCTTATTGCATCCTCGACCAGGACGAACTTCTACCGTTAATGCACGTGCTGATAATAGAATAGGAAGGAGCTATTCCAATCTAAAAACAGCAGATAGAGTAGAGCAATATAAAATACTGCAAAAAACTCTTTATCAACCACAAAGTTGATGATGCGTTGGGATATTTTTTGTCGTGTCATAGATAACTACGGTGACATTGGTGTATGTTGGCGATTGGCGCGGCAATTAGTGGCAGAGCATGGCATTGCAGTACGGCTGTGGGTAGATAATGTAACTAGCTTGCAGCGCATTTGCCCGGATGTTGATGCTTTCCAGGAGGTGCAAAATTGTCGAGGAGTAGAAGTGCGGCGCTGGACTGAGCCATTGCCAGAGTTGGCACCGGCCGATGTAGTGATTGAGGCATTTGGCTGCGAGTTGCCGGAGAATTATGTGGCGGCGATGGTGCCCACTGTATCCCATTCTACAGGCCAAGCTCAGAGCAGGCTTTCTCTTGCGAGAGGAAAGGTAAAGCGCGTATGGATTAATCTGGAATACTTGTCGGCAGAGCAGTGGGTAGAAGGTTGTCATGGCCTACCTTCGCCGCATCCGTACCTACCGATGATCAAGCATTTCTTCTTTCCCGGTTTTACCCCCATGACGGGTGGGTTGCTGCGAGAAAAAGGACTACTAATGCAACGGGATGTGTTGCAACACAATCTGGCAGAATTATGGTGTCAGCTTGATTTACCTTTGCCTATTTCTTCCGAAACCACCATTTCGTTGTTTTGCTATGACAGTGCGCCGATAAGCAATCTACTGGACGCTTGGGCGGCCTCAACCACAGCGATACGTTGTCTGTTGCCAGAGGGCAAGGCATTGGGACAGGCAGCGAACTGGGCTGGACGAACAGGTCTGGCAGTAGGCGATAGTGTGCAGCGTGGCAATTTGCTCCTGCAGATCATTCCTTTCTTGCCACAGGAGCATTATGATCTCCTGTTGTGGGCGTGCGACTGCAATTTCGTACGCGGTGAAGACTCCTTCGTGCGAGCGCAATGGGCAGCGCGGCCTTTGATCTGGCAAATTTATCCGCAACAGGAAAACGTCCATCAGATCAAACTCGATGCTTTCCTGTATCGCTATTGTCAAGGATTAGCAGAAGAGGCCGTTGCCGCATTGTGTACTTTTCACCACAACTGGAACAGCGGTGGATGCTTGGATTGGAATGATTTCTGGCAGCATCATGCGGAGTTGCAAAGCCATGCCGCAGCTTGGGCCGGGCAGCTTGCGCAGCTTACCGACCTCGCATCCAATTTGGTAAGTTTTTGCAAGAATAAAGTGTCCTCTAAGAATTTGAATTTTTAAGCGGGATAAGAGATAAACAAAAATTTTAATGAACTATCTATTTGATAGTTAGAAAATAATTATTTATAAATATTCTTCATATAATAAGAGGAATTGAATTCTTAAAAGTGCTCAGAGTATAATAGAAATATTTATAATCCCTAGAACTATTAGATTTAGATGAAAACAGCCCAGGAACTTCGTGTAGGTAACGTGTTTATGGTTGGCAACAGCCCTATGGTCGTGCTGAAAACAGAATTTACCAAATCCGGTCGCAACTCTTCCGTAGTAAAAATGAAATTCAAGAATCTGCTCACCGAATCACCCAGTGAAGCAGTGTACAAGGCAGATGACAAATTCGACATCGTTGTGCTGGATAAGAAGGAGGTTACCTATTCTTACTTTGCCGAACCCATGTATGTTTTCATGGATGCTGAATACAACCAATATGAAGTTGAAGCAGAAACTATGAGCGACGCGCTCAATTTCCTGGAAGATGGTATGCCTTGCGAAGTGGTATTTTATAATGATAAGGCTATTTCGGTCGAACTACCCAACTCGGTAGTACGCGAAATCACCTATACCGAACCCGCCGTCAAGGGTGATACCTCCGGCAAGGTAATGAAACCTGCTAAAATTGCCACCGGCTTTGAATTGCCGGTACCGTTGTTCTGCGAAATCGGCGACAAAATCGAAATTGATACCCGCACGCTGGAATACCGCAGCCGCGCCAAGTAATTTTCCCCACCTATAACAGAAATAACAAAGGAGCCAATAGGCTCCTTTGTTATTTCTAGAGTGTGAATACACGACATTTTTTAGATCAAAAGAAAATAGCAGTCACGTAAATTTAATCCCTCGTTATTCGTTAAAGCATTGGCCAAATTTATGTTTAGACGTGATAGTTTGATTTGCCAATTTATCCTCTGGTAATGGCCAAATAATAATCAAGCGTTCTTCTGAACAAAGATCCTATAAAAGAATCAAAAATAAGGTCAAAGAAGCTATCGAGATAATACTGAACGATAAAAGTTGGAGTTTGAATGTAATATTCAACAGAATATCATTAAGTTTCAAGTGATCTTCGGTAATCTCAAGAAAGCTATTATATTAAAGACAAAAGGAGTGCTGTTGAGCTTTTGCCGCTCCTGATTTCATGGTGCTCCCCTGCTCTGGGGGGCGATTTTCCATCTCTTGATTGTCAAAAGGGAATTCATAATGAGAATTAGGCCCAGTACGATCACAAACTTCGCTAAGATGGCGACGAGCAGTATATACCAGAGAAAAGAAGACGAAACAGCGAACAGTGAAATCTATGACCAGATAGCAGCGGGTTATGACAATGATTACGGTAGGATCTTTAAGCGCGTCAAGCATGAGATTGAAATTCAACTCTCACAGCTGCCTTTGGTTTCTCCTTCGATTATCGATGTGGGGACTGGTACGGGTGAAAATATTCTGCTGGCAGAAAATATTTTCGGATCATTGAATGAAGTATACGGTATCGATATTTCTCATAAGATGCTGGAAATTGCCAAAGAAAAATATCCTCCAATGCAGATTGTCCAAGCTAGCGCACTGACCATGTCGAATTTCATACATCATAAAGCTGATGTGGTTTTTATTCACTTTCTCTTGTCATATGTATCCATAGATAAGCTTCTGCCGCTAGTCGCAGGGCTGCTTAAGCCGGATGGGTATATTTCAGTAGCGTCCTCTCTTCTCAGCTCCTGGCCTAAAGGGCAAAAACTCGGCATTCCATTGGGACTTAGTCCTAGCTCTGCTAAGCATTACATACCTAAGAGTTCTCAAGAATTGAGGAGTAAGATGACCAATTTCGGATTTAAGGAAGTCGATTCTATCGAGATCCGCAAGCGCATGGTCTTCGATTCTATCGACGATGGCTATCGATTCGGTTTCGAGCAGGGCTGGATCTATCAGCTATTTGAACTCTTGGACTGCGCGGGCAATCCGGAGAAATTCGCTAAAGACTGGAGCCATATCATTCCTTATGATGATGAAATCCATATTCATATAGGCCTCTATAAGAAATCTAAAACAGGGAAGGGGAGAGAGGAGCTGCTTCACCTTTAACGGGATGCTCTCGGTCAAATAGCTATAATTCCATTTCTCAATCAACACTGGCTTTGTCGGCTTCACCTAGTCGTAATATTTATCCTGTCTACAGCTCGCCTTCGTATCATTTTGGGATGCCGCCTCGGTATGAGGCGTGCAAATACTCAGTGATTTCTTGAATAGAAATGAGCTTAGACCACTGATTGCAAAGTTGCTGCAGCACTATGGTGATTGCCTCGGGCAAAGCAAAGATTGCTCGATCCTTGATTCCAGTTGCTTGCAGGAGCATTCGTCGATCGTCCATAGCGCTTTTATGATTCTTGCTCTACTGGATGCTCCTTCACTCCACAAAACTCAGCATACCTTAGTCCTTTTATTGGCCTTTGTACGAACTCCGGGTACATTTGGGCAAACATATCCATTTGGTTTGTGAAATTAATCGTTATTGTAGGCGCAATTACACTACTTTACCGGATCCAAGGGTAGCTTCTCCCAAAAAAATTAATTGTTGGAGTTACATAAAGAGGAGGATGACTAATTGAATCCTTTGGGTTTTTCAATGAATCAATAGTTTAAGCCGAGCTGCAGTGCTGGATTTCTTCTGTTAATGAATACACCCTGCAACTTTACCGGTGATATGTGTGTCAATCGACTCCAGCAATCGACAAAGTTTGAATTGCTCTGCTCAAATGAGAATTTTTGGATCGTTTAACAGAAAGTGTGTTCCAACTAATTAACTTTATATACTTCTTACTTTAATAGAGAATAACTTTTATTTCTCGACATAGGCTTACCTATTCTTTTAGATTTCATAATTTGGATACCGTATCTCTTATGAACTCATCAGCTCGTGCGTTGATATCATTATGGATAGTCAGCATCCTGTTGATCCACAGTCTGCTTGCTCTTACCGGATGCAGCGGAGTTTCACGAGAGGACTCGCTGCTCAAAGATCCTACGCGTCAAACTGAACGCGACAGAATGGTAGATGAACAGATCATTCCTCAGGGTATTAAGGACCCGAAGATCCTGGGTGCAATGCGCCATGTTCCTCGCCATAAGTTCGTTCCCTCTAGTTATTCTTATCTATCCTATTATGACATTCCTCTCCCGATCGGCCACGGCCAGACGATCTCGCAACCTTCTCTTGTTGCGCTCATGACCGAAGCACTGGCATTGGAAGGAACCAAGAGGGTGCTTGAGATAGGAACCGGTTCAGGATACCAGTCTGCGGTTCTGGCTGAGATTGTGCCGGATGTCTTCACCATAGAGATTGTCGAGCCCTTGGCGACAAAAGCCGCGCATACACTGGCGGAACTAGGTTACCGCAACATCCACACGCGCGTTGGTGATGGCTACCGAGGCTGGCCTGAAGAGGCGCCTTTCGATGCCATTATTGTAACCGCCGCACCCGATCATGTACCGCAACCGCTCCTTGATCAGCTCGCGGTTGGGGGGCGGCTGATTCTGCCAGTTGGCCGCGACTACCAGACCCTGGAACTCCATTACCGGACTGCTAAAGGCTTTGAGCGTAAAATCATTACGCTCGTGCGGTTTGTCCCGTTAGTGCGCGAGAGACAACAAGAGTAGATCGTGCAGATGGAGAAATCAAAGCAAGATCCGTCTACACTTCCCCGGCACATCGGCTGGTTTACGGCTAGCTGCGTCCTTGTCAGTAGTGTTGTCGGCACTGGCATTTTTACCACTACCGGCTTCATGGCCCGCGATCTCGGACATCCTGGTTTGATCCTCTCGGTTTGGCTGGTAGGGGCGCTGATCGCGCTCGCAGGGGCTCTCTCCTATAGTGAGCTGGGCGCGGCCTTTCCAGTCGCCGGCGGAGAATATACATACCTGCGCCGCGCCTATGGGCCATTCCTTGGATTTCTAAGTGGATGGACGTCTTTCACCATCGGCTTTAGTGCTGCTATTGCTGCAAGTGCCATGAGCTTTGCTGCTTACTTCCTCCAACTCCTTCCGCTTAATGGCGAGGGAAGGTTGCTATCTACAGCCTTAGCCTTAGCCCTCCTCTGGTCCATTACAGGCTTCCACCTGGCTGGCGGTGGGGCAGGAAGCGCTCTCCAGCGCAGCTTGACGTTGCTGAAGGTGGGAGCCATTCTCTTGTTCATGGTAGCAGGGCTGATGTTCGGAGCAGGTGACTGGGCACATCTTATTCCCGCGGATACTCAGCCTGCCTTCAGTATGGGAGCTTATGTCGTGTCATTGGTTTTTGTGCTCTATGCCTATTCTGGCTGGAATACCGCGGCGTATCTGGCGGGAGAAATTACTGATCCTGCCCGTACTATTCCCCGCACGATGATTGGCGGGACACTTTTCGTGGCATTGCTTTATCTCATGCTGAATGGATTCTATTTTTACGCTCTGCCGGTGACGGAGCTAGCTACGCCACCACTTTTACCCGTTGCCGATAAAGTTGCGCGAGCCATGCTGGGCCTCGAAGCCGGCCGATTTGTAACTGTCATCTTGTGCCTTTCGATCGCAGGAGCTGTGAGCGCCATGGTGTGGGTCGGATCGCGCGTCTACTATGCCATGGCACAAGATGGGTTGATTCCCTCCATCTTTGCGAATACCTCTGGCAGGCAATGTACTCCGTTCAACGCTATTCTGCTGCAAAGCCTCTGGGCTTCAGTCCTGATTGTATCGGGGAGCTTCGAGCAATTGGTAATTTATAGTGGTTTTGCGTTGGTGATTTTCAGCGCACTCGCAGTCGGTGCAGTATTGATTCTACGTCGACGGGAACCGGATTTGCCCCGCC
The DNA here is from genome assembly GCF_001007935.1 of Nitrosomonas communis. Lineage (NCBI taxonomy): Bacteria > Pseudomonadati > Pseudomonadota > Betaproteobacteria > Nitrosomonadales > Nitrosomonadaceae > Nitrosomonas > Nitrosomonas communis. Next base: position 1,595,441 of record NZ_CP011451.1, on the reverse strand, counting down.
CTTATCGCACGCCTTTTTATCCGTTTATTCCCGCGTTCTATGTGATGGTGTCAATCGTCATAGTTGGGAGCGTGCTCTATGAACGGCCGTTAGAAGGAGGTGTGGGAATCGCGACCGTCTTAGCTGGGACGCCACTATACTTACTCTGGTATCGATTCCGTCGTATCGGGAAAAAGGGCGCGTGACTTGCAGCAAGGACGCAGCCTTAACCACATTAGGGGCACTCTAGAAATTCAGAGTTCTAACCAAGACAATGCGAGAACAAAAAATGTTGGCGCAGCGGGGTAAGCAGGCAATCCGTGAAGCGGATGCTCGCAAATATGGATTTTAGAGGGGTCCATTAATCAAAAAAACCGCTTACTTCGAATGCGTTGATCGGTCGCTAAGTTCAATACTGAATCCATATGGGGTGCCGTATCATCGACATCTAAATTTACCTGGAGTATAGTTTATTCCAGAGTAGCCTCCCTTTAATAACCATTTGATTTAAACGTGAGCGCTTATACTACTCTGAGACAACTAATAGCAAGGGTAACTCCTAATTCATGGGGAGAAAGGGTGGTGTCTATATCTTCTCTGCATCGAGGCGTTGCACACGACATCGGATGCTATAAATCTCGCGATTTTCGTGACAAAAAGTCTGATCAGTGTACCGTTTGTGCTTATCCTGACAATTTATCTCGATTTCAAAGAAACATTGGACTGACGTCCAATTTTCTTGCACCGATTGATTCATATTTTGTTGTCGCATACTTACCCAATAGAGGGTATGGTAATTGGTATTTTGGAGAAGGGCGCGCGAACGAAATTGATGGGGTATGCGCTTCTGCTAAAGCGCTACCTGTTGCTCCAGGAGATTATTGATCGTGGTGTCTCTGCCGATTCGTTCGCTCGCTTTGATTGTGCGCACACTCGAGGGGGGTGGAATGCAGCGCATTGTTTTGCAGTTGGCCGAAGCCTTTGCGAAGAGTGGTATCCAGGTGGAGGTCGTAACGGGCCATGGTGCTGGTGGAACAACAGGCGAGCTACCGTCAGGCGTGAGCATTCGATATCTACCCCGCAGCAATATACTCACCAGTAGCCTTGCATTGCTCCAGGCGCGTCCTCATGATGTGCTCCGATTGTTGCCCTTCTTGACACCGCTGAAGCCAGATATGTTCTGGCGCTTGCCCGCATTGATAGAGTATCTGCGTACTGCCAGGCCTGACGCCGTTCTAGCGGCAGGAACCCAATCAAATCTCGCGGCTATTATCGCGCGCGCTGCTACCGGCTTGCCTGCGAGGCTGGTAGTCAGCGAGCACAATACATTGTCAATCGTGGCACACCGTGGCCACGGCCTGTTTCGACGTGCTTATCCGCGACTCGTGCAGCGTTTTTACCTAGAGGCAGACGCGATTGCTGCCGTATCCCGCGGGGTGGCACAGGACCTGGCCCATACAGCGCACCTTCCCGAGGAATTGATCACGCTGGTCTATAACCCTGTCGATGCCGAAAGAGTGGTTCGTGTCGGCCAGATGCCGGTTGAGCATCCCTGGCTCACCGATCGCTCGCGCCCACTCATTCTCGGCGTGGGGCGCCTGCACCGCCAGAAGGATTTTCCTACGCTTATCCGCGCCTTTGCTATTGCGCACAAGAAACGCGATCTGCGACTGGTAATTGTGGGTGAGGGCAGCGAGCGCAGAATGCTCGAAACATTATCTCATCAGCTTGGCGTGCAGGACTCCGTTCTCATGCCTGGCTTTGTCGACAATCCCTTTGCCTGGATGAGTCATGCCTCACTATTTGTCTTGTCTTCAGCATGGGAAGGTTTTGCGCTCGTGCTGCTTGAAGCGTTAGCAAGCGGCTGCCCCGTCATCAGCACCGATTGCCCGAATGGCCCCCGTGAGATCCTGCAGGATGGAACCTATGGCACGCTGGTGCCAATCGGAGATCCTGAAGCCATGGCAGGTGCGATGCTTGCGACCTTGGCAGCTCCGCCGGATGCAGTATATCTACAAGCACGTGCTGCTGAGTTTTCAGTCGACGCCACCGTCGCGGGTTACCGCAGGCTGTTGGAGAGTGCAGAGTAGAGGTTGTTAAATTCGCGCTCCTTAAATCGAGTATTTTAGTAAGGTTTGACCTCTTGGAAGAAGTAGAGAGAGGGGTACGATCCAGATAAGAAAAAGGAGTTACGGTAGAATATGGACGCGTTGAAGAGCGGCTGCTCAGACTACCTTGTGCACGGCTTAATCATTTTACAAAGGTGCATGGGTGCGTGAGTAATAAAAGTTAAATTACCATTCGGGCGTCTTGCTTTTTCTTCATGCGCCTTGCTTTTTTTCATCAATAGCGGGTTTAGGCGCTGCCAGTACTTTATCGATGCGAAAACCATCGAGATCAACGATTTCAAAGATCCAGTTTTCCCACTCACACCGATCACCCGTTTGTGGGATTTTTCCCAAAAGCAGCATCATCATGCCACTTAACGTGTGATAGCGTCCGCGCTCTTCTTCCGGCACTGCATTTATCCTGAGCCGATCTTTAAGTTCAGGAATCGGGATCAGGCCATCAAGTAGCCACGAGCCATCATCGCGGTGAACTGCCCAGGATTCTTCAATTTTATGCGGTACGAATTCACCGGTAATCGCTTCCAAGACATCTTGCAATGTCACGATGCCCTGTACCTCGCCATATTCATCGACCACGATGATCATTTGCACACTGGAATTCTTGAATTCCTCGAGCAGCTCCATGCCCGTGAGTGACTCCGGAACGAACACGGCAGGTTGCAAATCTTTGATGAGATTCGGCTGCTCACCACGCAGGGTCTGCGCCAGTATTTGGCGCGCGCTCGCCATCCCCAAGACATCATTCCAGTTACCACGCACCACGGGAAAGCGCGAATGTGGACTCATCCCAAAACGTTGCAGATTTTCTTCCAGGCTTTCATCGGCATCGAAATGGATGACTTCACTGCGCGGCACCATAAGTGACGCGATCTGACGATCATCCAGGCGAAATACGTTTTTCACCATTTGGTGCTCTTGCTGCTCGATAACACCCGTTTGTGAGCCTTCTTCCAGAACCAGATACAGTTCTTCTGCCGTCAGCGGTTGCCGGCCAATATCTTTAATACCGAACAGGCGCAATAAGAGTTGCGTGGAAGCCGAAAGTAGAAATACAAAGGGTTTGGCCAAGGTCGCAAGTAACATCATGGGGCGAGCCACCAGCCGTGCAATCGATTCGGGATTAATTTGCCCTAAACGCTTAGGGACGAGCTCGCCCAGCACAATAGTAAAGTAGGTGATGGTTACAATCACGAAGCCGGTGGCCAGATAACCGGCATGAGGCGAGGGAATACCTAGCGTAGTGAGGCCGGTACTCAGAGGCCCGGCTAAGGCTGCTTCACCGACTATACCGTTCATGACGCCAATCGAGGTAATACCGATTTGCACGGTAGAGAGAAACTTAGTGGGATCGTTGCCCAGTTCCACAGCAGCCTTGGCAGCATGATCGCCTGCATTGATGAGCTTTTGCAAGCGGGCCTTGCGAGCCATGACAAGCGCAATTTCAGACATGGCAAAAATGCCGTTAAGAATAATAAGCCCAAAAAGTAGCGCAATTTCCATAATAAGAGCGCCCAGTTGCGCCCAGGTGTTAATAAATCAGTAATTTATCAGACAATAATTAAAATCATTAATTTATTAATGATCGCTATTTTCTGCAACAGACTGGTTTTCTTCGCATTATTAGAAGATTCAAAACCAGGCTCATGAAAAAGATTCCATATCATCAGTCTGAATTATGGAAGTTGATACGAGCTCAATTGGAAGATCTCATAAAGGTATAACGTTGAAATAATCTTCTACATTCTTTGAAAATTGAGGAACACATCGACCGTAAATTTTTCTTATTTGATCCTAATCTTTATGATCCATTTGTTAGTCTACCCGAATCGGATTTTCACCTTTTTAAAGAAGTGTTGATGAAAAAATAGACCGGTTTGATAGGAAAGACGGTAATGAATATTGACGTGTTTTACGGAGTTATGTAAGACGAGGTCGTTTAATTTGCCGGTGTAGGTTTGTTGGTTAAGTATAGCTTCTCTCACGGGTTAAGTGGTTTCATGGGCTCCTGATTTGGTTTTAGTGCTTTTGATGTGGCGCAGGCAAATGAGATGGGACATTACTTATTTTCTGCACCGTAAAAAGATGGGTTAGTAAACAGAAGAAGCTGGTATTGAGAAGAGAAAGAAGCAGATATAGCATGTCCCCTATAAATTGATTATAATTTACAGATGACCTATCCGATATTATTTCGCCGTAAAGTATTATCCGTTCGTGAGAAGGAGAACCTCTCAATGGCGCAAGTGGCGCAGCGTTTTTGCGTAGGTGTCGCCAGCGTGATGCGTTGGATCAAAACTCCCGATCCCAAGACCACCCGCAACAAACCTGCCACCAAGATCAGCATGGAAATGTTGGCGCAGGACATCAAGAATTATCCGGACGCGTATCAGTACGAGCGCGCCAAACGGTTGGGTGTCAGCAAGCAAGGCATTAACCATGCTTTAAAGCGTCTGGGCGTGACTTATAAAAAAAAGCCTGTGTCACCCCAAAGCCAGCGAAAAAGAGCGGCGTATCTTCCAGAAAAAAATTGAAGACTATGAGCGAGCAGGCCGCGTTATCGTCTACCTTGATGAAAGCGGCTTTGCGCACGACATGCCACGCACGCATGGCTATGCGCCAGTGGGTGAGCGCGTCCATGGCGTAAAAGACTGGCATGCACGAGGTCGAACCAATGTGATTGGCGCTCTCATCGGAAAGACGCTGCTGACCATAAGTCTGTTCATCGCCAATATCACCGCTGACATTTTCTATGCGTGGCTGACGCAGGACCTTTTGCCTAAACTTCTGCCCGCTTGCGTGATTGTCATGGACAACGCAACCTTTCATAAACGGCAGGATATCCAAACCGCCATTGCCAATGCCGGGCATACACTTGAATACCTGCCGCCTTATTCCCCAGACTTAAATGACATTGAACCCAAATGGGCTCAGGCCAAAGCCATCAGAAAAAGGGAAGGTTGTTCCATCGAGCAGCTCTTTGCCGCTTATGAAATTTAAATCATTTTATATGGGATCTGCTATAAGTTTGCGGCAACTTTTCTGATCAGCTCCGAAGGGCTGGCAGTTGCTCGTCTTTTGGCACAAACTTTAGAGCAATTCCGTTATTACACCAGCGTTCTCCACGCGGAGGCGGGCCGTTGCGGAATACATGGCCTTGATGACCGCCACAGCGCACGCAGTGATATTCCGTGCGTGGCCAGATCCTCTTAAAGTCGATTTTAGTCGCTACATGCCCGGCGATTGGCTGGGTAAAGCTCGGCCAGCCCGTCCAACTCTCGTACTTATGTGCACTATCAAACAAGGGTAAATAACAGGCGGCACAAATGAAGATGCCTGCACGATCTTCATAAACCAGATTACTGGATTCTGGACGTTCGGTAGCTTCCTCAAACAGGATTTGAAAAGCCCTAGATGAGAGCAATTTACGCCATTCCTTATGTGGTTTGTTGAGAGGCGTAATAGGTGTGATCGCTTCGCCCACCACTTGTGCGCGAAAGCATGCGGGAACCAGTGGAAACACGGCTGCCAGGCCGAGCATTTGTAACAAAGTACGTCGCTTCATAAAATTTTCTTCAACCAACAAGGGTGCGCGTGAACTTACTCATCTAGTTTTATTAACGTAAACTGTTTTGTAGTTATTGAATAGCACAATAGAAATCTATAAACCAATGCTGATAGCTAAGGCATGGAATTACTTGTTTCCATTATAATTTATTTAAAAGCGCTTTAGTTTGAGATACGCTATATATTCCAGAATAATCACATTTCGGGCGTTTTGAAAGCGCGGACCCATGTCACCCTTAATCGCTCTCTTTCTGACTTGGTCGACCTTTTGCCTTTGAGTATCCTGCGCGCTTGAAAGACAATAAAAAATTTGGAACCAGTACCTTTAATGTAAAACCAACACTTTGCTACCAAACAAACACAAATTTTTGAATTTTTAATCGTTTATCAATATGTTTGACACTTCATCCGCTTTCTAGTACTTTCATTTCTAATGGGAAAATGTGTTTTTTCCTATAAACTTGCGCGCCGGCATGAAGAATTTACTGCCATCTTCGAGAGGTTAAGGTGCGCCCGCTTTGACAAAAGCAGTCACGCTCAAGAGGAGAACGATAATGCAATTAGGTATGATCGGTCTTGGACGAATGGGTGCCAACATGGTGCGGCGCCTGACCAATGCCGGCCACGAGTGCGTGGTGTTCGACTTGTCGCCGGAAGCAGTGAAGGAATTAGTTAACGAGAAAGCCATTGGCGCCACGTCAATGGATGATCTTGTGGAGAAGCTCGCAAAGCCGCGCGTAATATGGTTGATGATTCCTGCGGCGGTGGTAGATAAGACGATCGCAGGTTTATCGCCGTTGCTGGATCCCGACGATATTCTGATCGACGGCGGTAATTCATACTATGTCGATGATATCCGTCGCGCAAAAGAACTTTCTGCCAAGCGCATCCACTATGTGGATGTAGGTACGAGCGGGGGAATTTGGGGTCTGGAGCGCGGGTATTGTATGATGATCGGCGGCGAGTCCAAGGTGGTACAGTACCTTGATCCGATCTTTGCCTGTTTGGCGCCCGGGCGAGGAAACGATATCTCGCGCACGCCCGGCCGTGACGAGATCGGCGGTACGGCGGAACAGGGGTACCTGCATTGCGGGCCGAATGGGGGTGGGCACTTCGTCAAGATGGTGCACAACGGCATCGAGTACGGCCTGATGGCTGCATATGCCGAAGGACTGGGAGTGCTGCGTGATGCTAATATCGGTAAGCAGGAACATGTGGCCGATGCCGAGACGACACCGTTGCGCAACCCCGAGCATTACCAATATGACTTCAATCTGCGTGATATTACCGAAGTGTGGCGGCGTGGCAGTGTCATTGCTTCATGGTTGCTCGATCTGACAGCGGCAGCGCTGGTCGAAGATGCGGATCTGAAGCAGTTTTCCGGACGGGTGTCCGATTCCGGCGAAGGGCGCTGGACGATTATGGCGGCGATTGACGAAGCCGTGCCAGTACCGGTGCTCTCCGCTGCGCTCTATCAACGCTTCAGTTCGCGCGGTGAGGCGGATTATCAGGACAGATTGCTCTCAGCGATGCGCCTCCAATTCGGTGGTCACCTAGAGAAACCAAGGGAGTGAGGCACTCATTATGAATAGCCTATATTCCGATGCACTGGTTTTTTTTGGAATAACGGGGGATCTAGCCTATAAGAAGATCTTCCCGTCATTACACGCTATGGTGAAGCACGGCAGCTTGAACGTGCCGGTGATTGGCGTGGCTAAGTCCGGGTGGTCGCTTGGGCAACTACGAGCGCGTGCTCGGGAGAGTATTGAGAAGCACGGCGGGCTTGATGTCGCAGCTTTTGATACGCTGTCAGGGTTACTGCACTATGTAGACGGTGATTACAACGATGCGGCCACTTTCCATGCTCTTCGCAAAGAGCTGGGGGCGGCCCAACGACCGGTACACTATCTCGCCATCCCGCCTGCGCTCTTCGGGACAGTAGTCGAGCAACTCGTCAAGGCCGGCTGTACCAATGGAGCACGCCTCATCCTGGAGAAACCATTTGGAAGAGATTTATCTTCTGCACAGGCGCTCAATCACATCCTGCTGAAAACGTTTGCTGAAGAAGCCATCTTCCGTATTGACCACTACCTAGGCAAGCGGCCCGTGCACAATATGGTGTTCTTCCGATTCACCAATGCGCTGTTAGAGCCGTTCTGGAACCGGAACCACGTCGAGAGCATACAGATTACCATGGCAGAAAATTTCGGGGTTCAGGGACGTGGCGCATTCTATGACCATATCGGCACCATCCGCGATGTAGTGCAGAATCATCTCTTCCAGATATTGACCAATCTAGCAATGGAACCGCCGGTGCGCACTGATAGTGAGTCGATGCGCGACGAGAAGGTAAAGGTATTGAAGGCCATTCCGCCAATTGAAGCGACTAATCTGGTTCGTGGGCAGTACCGAGGGTATCGCGCCGAAGGGGGCGTAGCACGGAATTCACAAGTTGAGACATTCGCTGCCTTGCGTCTGGAAGTCAATTCATGGCGCTGGCAAGGCGTACCATTTTATATTCGCGCAGGCAAGTCGCTGCCTGTGACATGCACGGAGATTCTGGTACGCTTACGCCGACCACCAACCGTGTTTTCGACCTGTGATCCACAGAGAAACTACTTTCGTTTCCGTATCAGCCCCGATATCACTGGTGCTTTCGGCCTGACAGTGAACGATCCTGAGGATAAGATGGCTGGTCAGCAAATTGAGTTGCTGGCGAGCCGCCACCCCGGTGCTGAGCAGGCGGATGCCTACGAACGTTTACTTGATGACGCGATGGAAGGCGATGCGACGTTGTTTGCGCGCCAGGACTACGTGGAAGAAGCATGGCGTATCATCGATCCCGTCCTGAAAGCGACCACGCCGGTATACGAATACGAGCCGAGCACTTGGGGACCGATAGAGCTCGATCAGCGCGTCGTGCCGCCCGGTGGGTGGCAAAACCCGGTAGTCACTAGTTAAGGATAAAAGAGCTCCAGATCTGAAATTCAGCAATTTTACCTGCCGATAACATACCCAATTTTTGGGTTTGTGATTTCTGGTCAATGTGTTTGACACTGTATCCACATTCTTATACCTTTATTTCTTATATGTATAAGCACTTTTATTTTTGCTATACGTCGCTCACTTAAGAAAGGACAATGTTCTCATGCATACAGCCCTCCAGTCTTTAAAGGCCCGGTTTGCGGAAATCGATGATCTGCGGCGGGCAGGCTCCGTGCTTCAGTGGGATATGTCTACCTACATGCCTCAAGACGGAACAGCATCACGCGGCCGTATGATTGCCACGGTTGAAAAGGCCGCCCACGAAAAATTGATTGATCCAGCTTTGGCCGAGCTTCTGGAAACCGCCTCGGGATTGCCAGAGGCAACGTTGTCTACAGACGATCGGGCGTTCCTGCGCCTGGCCCGCCGCCAGTTTACGCGAGCGTCGAAAATTCCATCCGCTTTCAAGGCTGAATTTCTTCAACACATGGCTGAGACTTACGACGTTTGGATCCATGCTCGGAAAGCAAATGACTTCAATGCAGTGGCGCCGTTTCTGGAAAAAACCGTCAGGTACTCACAGGCCATCTCGGATTTTTTCAACTCCGGTGAGACCGCATGGGTTCATCCTATGGATCCGCACATCGAGGATGCTGACCCCGGTATGACAACCGCGGGTCTCACGACACTTTTTGCTGATCTCCGACAGGATCTCGTACCATTGGTGCGGAAGTTGTCCTCTCACACGCGACCGCGGACTGACTTCTTGTCACGGGTCTATCCAAAGCCCCGACAATTGGAATTTTTAAATTGGCTGGCCCAGAGTATCGGTTATAACTTCAATCGTGGGCGCCAGGATCTCACTCATCACCCGTTCATGACAAAGCTTGGAGCCGGGGATGTCCGTATCACGACCAGGGTCGATGAGACGAATCTCTGTGACGGCATTTTCAGCACTATACATGAGTCCGGTCATGCCTTTTATGAAGTAGGAATTTCGCCAAGCTTGGACGGAACCATTCTGGGACACGGCACTTCCGCCGGGATTCACGAGAGCCAAAGTCGGCTGTGGGAAAACCTGGTAGGTCGGTCGCGCGAATTTTGGGCCTATTTTTATCCTCATCTGCAGGCCCATTTTTCTGATACGCTTCAGGATGTTTCGCTCGAAGAATTCTATCACGGTATTAACCACGTACAGCCTTCGTTGATTCGAACTGATGCCGATGAAGTGACCTACAATCTACACGTTATGATTCGCTTCGACATTGAATCGCAGCTTTTGGATGGCTCACTTAAGGTGAGAGATCTGCCCGGCATGTGGAACGATCGGTATAAGTCTGACCTGGGCATACGCCCCCCGTCCGACGCCCAAGGCTGTCTTCAGGATGTGCATTGGTATTACGGAAGTATCGGTGGAATGTTCCAAGGCTATACGATTGGCAATCTCTTTAGTGCGCAGTGCTACGATGCTGCTCTTAAGGCCCACCCGGAAATACCCGAGGCGATGATGCAAGGGAATTTTAACGTACTGCATTCGTGGCTGAAGGAGAACATCTATCAGCACGGCTCAAGTCTTTTTCCGCAGGAACTGATCCAACGTGTGACCGGTCGAGACTTATCGTCGAAACCTTTTCTAGAATACTTAAAGCGAAAATATTTATAGCAATCTGGGGCAACTAGGGTAACGCACACACTTAGCTTTAAAGGCCTCTATTTCGGACAGATTCAGCTATGGCATTCCAACCCAGCTCTTATATGTGGAAAACGATCCAGACGCATTATTTTCTACGCTTTGAATTAAAGCATTTTCTTTGCCCATTAGTGCTGAAAATAAACCATTTGACCCATTCGATCGTAATAGATTGAATTAAATAAAAGTATCAACTTGTGGATTTCGTTCCTGAACGGCGAGTCAGAGTAGAGGCAAGCCAAGGGGGCTTGTTAATGCAGGAACAATATAAGAAGCAAGCATGCCTTGGATTATAAATTTATTTATGAAATAGGAATGGAATTACTGGTCAACACTCTAATGTTTTTGTACTATCTGGAAATAATGAATCACCTAATCGTTCTGCCATGCGACAGGAGGTGATAAAAGGAAGGAGGATGGCAAGCAATTCAGCATCAAAAAGGAGCCAAATATAATCTGATATGGTAAATCAATCGATCTTATAAGCATTTATAGATGAATAATGAAGTACAGCAATAATTGCCAATTGTACTCGTAATAGCTGTGCAGACTCTGAGAGTATAAGAGACGCATTAATATTTCATCGTTGAGGAATTTATACATCAATAAATTCTTTTTCAGCCTATGGAGGTAATAGCTATGAACACACTCATAACTTGGTTAATAAATTCTTATGTTTTAATAAGTGGTAGAAAAATGAAAGGACTTGCATATGTCTTAATAGGTGGAGCATTCTTGTTCAATACAATATCCGTGCATGCAGAACATCGTGCGGTTAATGTTAGCATTGGCGGTACAGGAGGCGCTGTTGATTCTGCTTCTGAACACAGAGTTCGCAAGGTTATCGGTCATGCGTTTAAGGATGGAGCTGTCGATACGCTGTATGTATATAGTCCTAGAGCAGGGGGACCTATTTTTATAGAAGGTGGCATGTCTTTATGTGCTGAGGCGGGTTTTAGTGCCACTCCAGAAAAATTCAGCGATTTTATACAGAGACTAAACGCTATCCACCCTCCATCCGGTACTTTCTATAACGTAGAATTAACTAAAGCTTGTGAACCAATTGATGTAATCAACCAACCACAGAGCTGTGGCGGGATCCAAGGCAAACAATGTGCAAGTACGCAACAATATTGTGATTTTGGTATCGGTCATTGCCGGATTGCCGATGCAGAGGGCACCTGCAAGGAAAAGCCTACTATTTGCACAAGACAGTATGAGCCAGTCTGTGGTTGCAATGGAATAACCTATGGTAATGCATGCGAGGCAGCAGCAGCGGGTGCTTCCATTGATCATGTGGGTGAATGCAATGCATCTCAACCATAAGCTTGTGGCGGAATTGCTGAAATGAAGTGTACACTCACAAGAGTTGGATCGGCGATCCAGCTGACAATTGCGATTCCGCTTTCTCTTAGTAGAGTAGGGGAAGTTTAATGGGAAATAATGGTGAGTAGGAGCTCATATATTTATCCAACGAGAGTGCTCAGTTACAAGTTATGTAACTACTCTTTAGAATAAAAGGTTATGCGTTCGGAATGTCCTTGGACTAGCTAGCGTTAGGTGTTTTGTTTCTTTATGAATTGAATTTATAAGTGCAAATAGGGCTAGATACGGATCAAGAATTCTTGTTCTTTCGAACCATAGCCCCAACCGTTGTTGGTATAAGTGGCTGCACTCTCCAATTCCTTGCTGACTGTATGCCGCTGGTTTGTAGGTAGCAATAATAGCCATTTTCCGGTCTTTGTGTTGCACTGCAATTTCAGACAGGGGCTTTACGCAACCGGCAGTTTTTGTTGCTTGGCTAGATTGAAATCGTCTTTTTTCTTTCCCAACTGATAATTTCCAAATTATTACTAAAACCTCAATGCTGAGAAAAAATATGATGAGTGATAATAAGTGTATCTTTCACTCAACAACTTATGCGCTGGAGATTCAGTGCACAAATGGAGATTAATAACCTTGGTAAAAAACATGCAAAATGTGTTCTAAGGTGGTTATGTAATATAACCTCCGAGCTTGCCCGGAGGTAAGGAGTAAACTTATTAATCCTTATTTCTAAATTTAAACTCTGGCGCTTTTTCTAACTGCTCCTTAGTAACATTTAATAAAATTCTTTCTTCTGTCCTATTAGCTGTTAAGTGATGAAATGGTACGGCAACCGATTTCTTACCCATGCCGAGCATGCCACCAACATCCACTATTCCATACACAACTTTGCCATCTTGGCTCAATAACAAGTCATCAACTTCACCTACTTTCTTGCTATTTTTATCGATGATGTCTACATCAAAAAGCTTTTTAGCGTTTATAGCGTAATCTTCAGTGCCACCGCGAGTGAGGCGTTTGGTTGCATCCATTGCAGGAAGATCCTCTGCCTGGTAATTACGACTCTCGATAGATTCTGATTTAAACTCAGGCATTTTTTCTAACTCTTGCTTAGAAAGATTAATGACAGCTTCTTTCTTTGCTTTACGGATTTCTATATCCTGAAATGGGATAGAGACTAATTTATCACCAACACCGAGGAAGCCGCCAACTGATACTATTGCATAAGCGACTTTTTCTTTTGTACTCAATATCAAATCATCAATTTCACCAATTTTCTTGCCAGTTTGATCAATAACTTTCATATCCATGAGATTTGTGGCAGTGATATCGTAGGCCACATCGGTGGAACCCCATTCAACATCATCGCCACTACCATAAGACTGTTCAGCTTTATTCTTCGAATTACTACCTTTCTCCCACTCCTGCTTCTCATTAGTTTGTGCGGATGCGCAAGTAAATAAAAAACTGAGACTGATTATAGACGCTATGCTGAAAAGAAATTTATTATGTATCATGGTATAACTCCTATTGATTTTTTGATTAATTTAAAGGCACGCAATAAAGCGGTTCGAGACTGATTAATTTGGTGGAGTCTTTAAAGAACTGTGATTAGTAGCTATGTTAATTGTGCCGCTAATAACAATTCAAAACCGCGTCGTTAACGAAAAATATCCCTATCATAAGCGCCAACACTGATCTGCTAGTGATATTTATGAGCTTCCTTTGTAAAAGGAGGATTCATCCTAGCAGTAAAATCAGGTAATTATCTGTACGAAAGCGTACATAAACCAGAAAAAGGGTTTTAATTTTGGCTATATCACCGCACCATGTACCTTCAGATCTATCAAGCTGTAGCATATAACTACTGGTTATATATGAATTTTAGTGGGTATGACATTATTATTCCATTTCTAAATCAAAACTGACCTTGTCGGCTTCACCTTGCCGTATTATTTGTACTGTCTGCGGTTCGCCTTCGCGTCATTTTTGATTTAGAAATGGAATTAGATGATGGATAGTGAGACTTTGTTTAGACTGGTTTTCGGCCTTCAGTGTCCTTGGGAAGTTAAAGAATTAAAATTTGCTCATGATGAATCAAAGCGAAAAGAATGATATCTGAGAATTGGTTGTGGTGTGCAAATGGGACAGATCCAGAATCAGGAATTATTGTTCTTGCGAACAATAACTTAACCGCCGTTTTCCGGTCTTTGTATTGCACTGCAATTTCAGCTAAACAAAGGCTTGGCACAATCGGTCATTTTTACTGCGAGGCTATATTCAAATCGTCTTTTTCTTTCTCATCCTTTTATGCATTTCAATTATGAAATATTCATCCTCTAAATAAATCTAGCCTTCAAATTCGGTTCTATTTCAGATTGATGATGGGCATTTTCGATGACGAATTACCGTCAAGTGTTTCGTTGATGGGATGATAATAATAGTCCACTAGATGAAATAGCCATGAAGTACCCGCTGTAATCAACAACAACCATTCTAAGCATTTCTAAAAACCTTAGCTGGCCACATTACCTATGTTATAAATGTTTTCGCTGCGATCTCCACGCTATGTTATGTGATAAAGCAAGTATTTGGAAATCTTGGAAGGCAGAGATAAAGAGGGCAAGAGTGCAGAAGGATAAAAAATTATCCTCCTACATTCTCATATCAGATTGATATTTGTTTAATAGTTGCGCCGCATATTTTCTTGGCCGCTTGAAGAACTACCCTGCGGCGAAGGCTGTCCAGTCGTTGAACTATTTTCTCCCCTTTTTGCGCCCGGTTGCTCAGCGGGCCCGGGGGCATTATCCGATCCTGTGGAAGTTGGTGCCATGCCTTTGTCTCCGCTCGAGTAAGGCTCTTCGGAAGGATCGATAGACCTTCCAGTTTGGCTTGGAGCGCTTTCCTGTCCAGATGAGGAGCCTCCTGACATAGAGCTACCTTGTGAGGAAGACTGCCCCGTAGAGCTTTTGCCATCGTGTCCTGTAGCATTCAGGATACCATTCAGGCCAAAAAAGATAAGACTTGCAACTATCGAAGAACTAATTGTGTTTTTTAAAGTGAATTTCATGATAGCCTCCAAATAAACCAGCATAATCGCTGTATCGAAATCGTAACTCACTTCTTATAAACTTATCTGTACGATACCGCACGAAGAATGAAATAGTAGTCTTCCAGCATGAGTCCTTCTCGTAGTTGGCTACCTGAATAAACGCTTGTTTTGATCTGTTTAATTTCATTGATAGCTTAAATGAGGAGTTGGCAATGAGATTAAAAGATGAAGAGATTATTGCCATGAGCATTCACGCTGGAATTCAAGGTTAAAGGGCCAAAGCGTAAACCTCATCAAAGCATAATCTATGTCTATGTTATGGTAGGCAGGCAGTTAGAGAGGTTGCCCAAATTGATTCGGTGCTGGGTCAAGCACTATGAAGTGGAGATGCTGAATAAGAGCAAACGTCATATCAGCCCGTGATATTCCTTTTTTTAGTGCAAATGAGGCCAGATACAGAATCCTGAATTCTTGTTCTTGCGAATAATAGCCCAACCGCTGTTGGTGCAACTGCTTATACTCTCCAATATTCATTACCTGACCACAATTCTGCGAAAATGAGTCTTTTTCAGCTGTCAATGTCCTGCAGCTACTTTCATCCATTTTAATTTTTAATTATTTACGCTTTTTTTATCCACCACTCCTGGAATATCCTGGAACGGACGTCCGAATTTTCCCTTCAGGTCATCGACACCTGATTGAGGATTTGCAAACTTATGCAAGTCATCGCGCTTTTTGCGTATTTCCATCGTATTGATATCCATCTTTCTGTCACGTTCTTCGACGAGACCAGGCATGGCTTCGCCATCACGATTAAACGACCAGCCAAGCATTGGATCCCCCAGAGGGAGCAGGTCGGCTGGTGTGCCTTTATAAAAGCCCGTGTTCCAGACATGCCAGGTTTTACCATAGCTGTTCATTTTTTCCTTCATCAATGCCTTTTCGGCAATGTCGGGAATATTGGGTGCGATCAGTTGTCCGGACAAAATCTCGCCATTGTGAGGATGCCAGTATTTTTTCTCTTCTTCGGGTAGGGTAGCGAAAAGCTTTTCGGAAATAATATATTCGATACCATTCAGGTTGGCATCTTTGGTATTGCCATCGAATAGCACGCACTGGGCAAAATCTTCATTAACCTGGTGACAATAATGATGAGCTTCCATCTGGTTTTCCGGATGATCCTTCATGGGATGAAAGCCCACGAGGTAGATGTCAAACTCCTTTAGAGGATCATTGCTTTGCAGAAGCTTGGCGCCGGCTTCTAGCATTTTTGTTTTTGCCGATTTAGACTCACCGGGCGGTGCTGTTCCAGGTTGGGTTCCATTTTCTGCTAATGCCAGTGGTGCTGGAACTCCAATGGGTAAGGCTACGAGAAGTGCAATAACGGCATAGGTTTTGCTAAATCTGTTCATCATGGTCCCTTTTAGATATCGTGGTCAACGGTGTATTAGGATAAGCAATGCCTAATATCCTTATCTTCTTCAATAGAGCACCAAGCTGCTGAATGACGTAATGCCGAGCAAGTAACTTCCCTGTTTTCCGCTCACTAATGTTTATTAACAGTATGGGGAAGCCGGCTTATCGGATAAAGGTTAGAAGATGTCCCGCATCAAAATCTAATTAGTGGTTGACCCTCGTCATTGCTTCGTAACGTATCACTTTCATCAGTTCGATTACTACGCCACCCTGGGTCTTCCTGCCTCTATCAATGCACGCTTGCATATAGGATCGGTAGCGTCACTCATAGCAGAGCTTCTTTAGTTAGGTCTCCGGCTTTAAGGCTAAGAATAAAGACGAGCCTCTATTGTACCTATGCTATTAACCCAGTCTGTACGGTGGCACACAAACGGGAGCAGCAAGGAAATCAAGAGGGCTACATATGATAATAAGCGCTATCGCTGGTGGAAAAGCTCACTCATATGGCTGCGGGTCAAGTAACTTTTACTTCGCAAGAATTTAAAATCAACGCGCCATCATATCTTCTTATAGTCCAAAGTTTGTATCAATAAAAGCTTGACTTTAAACTAATTTAATTAACAACATGATGAACAAAACAATTATTATCATGGGAACGATTACAGCCTTCCAATCCGAAGGTGAAGCTTTAGGGCTGTTCTTCATCATTTGCAGTGCTGCAGGGAATAAAATTATTAAGAACATTCCTAACGCTAATGCAGAGGCAATTTGCATCCAATCCATATCCAGACCTCTTCTCCTTCCATATATTTCGCTCTAAAAACAAAGCCCCGGTCAAGCCGGGGCTGTGAATAGCTAGCTACAGTGATTGACAATTAATCATCGTTACCCATAATGCCTAGAATTTGCAACAAGCTGATAAAGATATTGAAAATTGTCATATATAGCCCAATCGTTGCTAACACATAATTGGTTTCGCCACCATGAATAATACGGCTAGTGTCGTATAAAATGAAACCACTCATGATCAGGATAACGACAGATGATATCGCTAATGACATTGCAGGTATCTGTAAGAAAATATTTGCCAATGCAGCAATTAATACTAACAAGAAACCCACCATCAGGAATCCACCTAAAAAGCTAAAATCTTTTCGTGTAGCAAGCGCATACGCGGATAATCCCATGAATATTATACCTGTGCCCCCCAGTGACAATGTAATGATATTTCCACCATTGGGCAATGAAGCATACATGGTTAACATGGGTCCCAGCCCAAATCCCAGCAAGCCAGTAATCAGAAAGACAATTCCGATCCCAGCTGTAGAGTTGGCAAAACGCGGTAATACAAACATTGCAATCACCATGCCACTAATGACAGAAATCAAATAGGTCATCGGTGGCATATTTAAGAACATTGAAAGCCCAGCAGTTAAACCGCTGAACAACAATGTCAACGATAGCAGTAAGTAAGTATTACGCAATACCTTGTTAGTTGCCAAAACAGATGACGATCTTTGGGCAACTGTTGAATAATTTTGATTCATTTTACTGACCTCCAATCATAAATATAAAATACTACTTTTTTATTTTAGCAGGCATATTGACCCAAGTGCCTTACTTATAGTTCATCTTGTGAATATAACATCAGCTGCGCTTAATTGTTATAACTCGGTGATCTTTCTGATGTAAAAATTTATTAATCAAGCCTTGTATAAATAGAAGCTATTTAGGCGATTTCAAGTATTCTCTATTCACAAAATTAAGTTGTTTTCTCCGTCTACCAATGCCAATGCTGAAAATAATCCACTTGATAATCCGCGCGTAATTCTATGACTTTACTTAACATGTAATAGCCGCCACGTTCTTCTTCCGGCACCACGATCATCTTAAGCGGATTTTTGAGTTCGGGAATCGGAATCAGGCCACCAAGTAGCCAGAGCTATTATCGCGGGCTACTGCCCAAGATTATTCAGTTTTGCATTAATATTTCACACGGTACTGATAAGATGCAGTGATAACGGGTTTTTGTCAAATATCTTCCCATGTAACCTCAAGCGGCTTAACCTCGCGAAAGTCCACGGGCGTTGCCTGGAAGAAGCGCCATGTATCGAGCTCAACGCAAGTAAGTGCTTCCCAATTGGACTTGTCGCACTCATAGCACCCGTAGGCACAGGTGTCGATATTTGTTTGACCAAGAATGGTGAGTGGGCGTTGAACTATTGTGTGACCACTGATGATGTGACTCAGCTGGTCATTGAATATGGGGATGCCATGTGCAAAGCGATTGGCAACAATACGCTTAATCTTGTCCTTATCTGTAAGGTTGACGCGGTAGAAGTCGTAGTAAATGAAACGACCCCAAAGAAACCAGTCACCGTTTCGATCCTGTATCTGGGCGTATTGAAGTACCTTCTGAGGATCAACCAAGTCGGCATCAGTGATGAGCTGACCAATTGGAAGCTCGGCGTGGATAACATGGATTTTCCTTCCACTCTTCAGCTTTATTGTGATGAGAAACGGCAGCTCATTCACCAGATGTAGCATCTCAAAGAGCTTAAGGCTGTTGCCAGCAGGAAGTTGTAGATGCCGTTTGTTCCAGTCGCTCAATGCTTTCTGGCCCCAAAAGCCACCATTCTGGAACCAGTAGTAACCCATTTCCCCACCGTTGAACGCTTGCAGCATCATCTGCTCGTGGTTGGAAAGAACCGCGTGAAACCACGGTTCATAGAGCAACTCAAGACACTTTTGGCTATCGGGCCCTCGATCAACTAGATCACCAACGCTGAAGATGCGGTCCTTTAGTGCGTTAAAATTCAGGCCTTCCAGTAACTTCTCCAGCGCAGAGAAGGAACCGTGCAGGTCACCGACAACGAAATCTCGGCCATCAGTATTGGGTTCAAATGCTTGAATAGGGTTTTTCATCAGATAAGGGTATGGTTGAATAAACGAAAAGCTGGCTAGAACTCTCTATTATTTACATGTGCTAGATTATGAGAAGTACTGGCATGCTTAGATGGGGTCATTTTACTGATTATAAGATACTTTCAGAGCTATGCTAGACAATGCTATTCAAGCATATGATCAATTTAGAAGGGCATGGTATAGAGAAACATCAATCTGAACTGATACTGCCGTTGGTTTGGATTTACTTGCTGGACCAAGGCAGTTCCCTTCCTCAGCCCAGAAAAAACACTTAAGGCAGATAAGGAGTCAATGCACGCCGCATATGCGGCGTCTGGCTCTTATCGAACAAAAAATTGATCCGGCCCGAGCAAATATCTGCAAAATCTGGAAAACGGATCCGGAAAGGTTCAGGTTAAATCTACTACCATCAGCAGTGAAGGATGATATCCCACGAGAGTTACATGAAGGGTATTGAGTCAGCAAGACTTAACCCATCATATCCCAACCGCTTTGTAAGGAGAATATCGTCTAATGGTTAGCTTTACTTTGTTTTCGAGGCTGGTAATGCAGAAATTACAAAAGGCACCGTACTCTACACAAGCAGTATAATATTGAGCAGGGAATTAAAGTAGTGATGCGCGCAGCAATGAATTCATCAGTTGAAGTTGTGAATGCAGCATCATAATAACAGAACTGCTTGAACTTGACATTCTCTGCACTCATTCTTGTATCTCCTATAAATCGCTGAGATATATTCTATATAGTGGGCAGCTGCTTTCATGGAGAGTATTTCCGTTACTTCTTATCTAATCATTGATTGATGCCCGGTTATATTCGATTTCTATCATTAACACCGATTTTCTTCATTTGGTTTGGTCTGGCGTCTATCGCTCATGCTGATAAAACCGGGCTTCCGAATGGGAGACCTGAGCCGATGGTTTTCGATCTGGTTGATCCGCTTGGCGCAAAAAAAGGCGAGACTGAAATCAACATGTTCCTTGATTATTCTAACAGCGCTGACCAACTCAAGTGGTCACCTGAAATCGAATATTCGTTCATGGACGGTCATGCGATCGAGTTGGAATTGCCCGTCGAAAACACAAATTTAAGTCAGTATAAGGTTTCGCTACAAGGAACTTGGGGAGAGTTGTTTCAAGGACGAATGATTCACGGATGGCAAGCTATCGGGCGAAGAAAAAATGATGAAGAAGAGTATGGAGCCGATCTGCTCTACCTGAACGATTATAAATTCTCGGATAAGTGGAGCATGATGAATATGTTTGGCTTCAGGCGTACGGCTTTCAATGAAAATGGAGAATTCATCGGTTTGTCAAACAACAGTTTATTTTATATGTATTCGAAGGGATTCTCGCTCGGGATCGAACTGAACAGCGAAATAAACGAACGCAGCTACCGGTATCGACTAACGCCCCAGATCCAATATGCCTTCAGCAAAAATTCTGTGATTCAGTTTGGGGGCGGCCCCTCTCAACTCAATGAAGAAAAAAGAACCGAATGGCTGGTCACTTCTCGCCTTATCTATGATTTCTAGAGGTATAGCAAGTATGTTGCTTTAAAGCTGTTGCAGAAGCTACCATCAATAAAGCGAGGCAATCAATTTTTTAAGCATAACGTTCCTGCCGAATTTTTTTATTTTGCGTAATGATATGATTTAGTCTACGAACCTGTTCGCAATCCTGTGAATTCGTAGATTCTGGGGATGAGTAAGAGATACCCAAGCTACATTCGCTTGGAGACATTTGAAAACGTCCGGCCTCTACTGGAGAGCTTGTGCAAGCAGACGAAGCTAAGGACTATTGATTGATATCAAGTATTGAGTGGTTTGCTGTACTTGTTGAAAAACAGATCTCAGTGGCGAGTGCTGCCGAGTGAGTTTTCCACGTGACGAACAATATACCCATCGCATATGAAATTTCGGCCTTTAGGTGTCACCGATGATTTGGAAATTATCAGTTAATAATATGCATCATTCTGCTTTGTAATGGAATGATTTTGGAAAAAAGCTTCGCAAGCACTTTTGAAAAGTGAAAAAGTTTCTAGTTGCCACTATACAGGACTTTTTCTTGAAAAACTCCCCATAACGTTCCATCAAGTTTAGATTGTGGTCGTACGGTCGCAAAAATACGAGTTTTAGTTATGAGTCGTTGAGATAATCAATGATAGTTGGGATCGATAATAACGCACATGGTCATAAATAATATGAATATAGGCTGCTGTGGATGGTGTCGCTCGATTTGCTGAAACAATTGAGCTGATTGCGCATTGATAGTGCCATCATAGCGCACGGATGGCCTGCAGGCTAACCGTATTAATCGCGCCATTAATATTTTAAGCGTTGGCGGCCGGGATGATTGCGAATATCGCGATCCTGGCCGCGTTTGATTCATCCGTAAGCTAAGCTTTTGTCTGAAATTGCGGCGCAATATAAAATCCACAAAATGGCAATTAATTATTGCGTACAGAACAAACACATATAGCCAGCGAGAAATCGGAGAGTTTTGTCAATTACACCCAACAACGATTGGGATTATTGTTCGGAAGAACAAGCATTCTTTGTTCTGTATCTGATCCCTCTTGCATTCAAGTTTATCAAAGTTATTTTTTCTTTTTCTTTGTAGTGGCCACTGCTTTTTTGAAAAGGGTTCCAGCCGCAAATTTAGGTACCGTGCTCGCGGCGATCTTTAGCGGAGCACCGGTCTGCGGATGTCTACCAGTACGAGCTGCCCGCTTAGTGGATTTGAAGGTGCCAAAGCCAGGCAGGACGACGGTGTCACCTTTGGCGACCGTTGCGACCACGCTGTCGATCATGGCATTCAAGGCCTTGGCTGCGATGGTTTTTGATATCTCTGCCTGAACGGCAATTTGTTCAATCAGTTCTGATTTGTACATTATTTAAAATGCTCCTGTTGGTTGTAAAACCAGCAGTATAACCGGTCAGGCTCTATTGTCAGCATAAAAACCGACAAGAAAATATCAAGGTTACTTTATGGAACCAATTAGACTATAATGGGTTTTAATAGGAGATTGTCATGTCTCTAAACGTAAAATTGTCCGAAGAGCTGGCCGCTCAAACCAAGCGCTACGTACAAATTCAGCATCGCTCGGTGCCCAAGCAAATCGAGTACTAGTCACAGATTGACAGAATACCGAGGAAAATTCTGATTTGCCGTTTAGCATGATCCGTAATCTCTTGCTCGCTGATCAAGAGGAGCCTGTCGGCGAATATAAGTTCGGCTGATGCGCCTGCTTGTTACACCTTCGTTTGAGCGTGTTGTAAAAAAGTTGCATCCCAAACAGAAGTCTGAGCTGGATGAAGCGGCGCGTCTTATCGCTAACTATCCTCAGAGAGGTCAAGCGAAGGTGGTGATCTATTTGGTATCCGAGACTCTACAAGTTCCGTTCATCTACCTAGTTGTGCATGCTGGCTTATCGTATTCTCGATGAGAATAGCCTGAAACTGCTGGCCTTTGGACAGCACGAGAATTTCTATCGCAATCTTGAGCGGCAGGAGAAGGAGTTCTATTTAGGCTAAAACTGCTTCACGCTGCTAAGCTACTTCAGCAAAGGTTTGCTCGCATCCAGCCAGGACTGCCTGTTTGCCAGCCCAATCCTGCCAGCAGCGCAAAATTACATCACCATACTTTGGATCGAGTTCCAGCTTGAAGCAGCAACATCCTGCTTCTCGGCGGCAATCAATGTGCTACCTGAGTTACCGAAACAGCCTGGCACCATGTCATTCCATTTCTATTTCATAAGTGAATTTATAATCCTAGGCTATGCTACAATGAAATAGACACATTCACGATCTTTTTCCATGTCGTGCATTACTACTTCCAGGTGATTTTCAAGCGCGTCCAGGTTGCCGAATACACGGTTGTGGAATGATTTCTCCCGTAGCTCATCCCAAAGATTCTCAACAGGATTGAGTTCCGGTGAGTAGGGTAGCAGCATCAGTAAACGCAGATTATGTGGCAGCTTGAGGGAATGACTACGATGCCATCCTGCCCCATCGAGTGCCGGATAATCCGGTTATTGCGGTAACGTGACGCTACTTCATCCGGAAATATCTGCATGCAATGATTATTAACCTGAGGCAGGATAGGTATATCCAGCTCTCCATCAGCGACAGAGACAGCAGCATAAGCATAGACATATGCCTGAGTGACCATTGCCTGACATAATGGTCGTAGAGGTTGAGGGTACCTACATTGGTATATCGGAAATACGCCCAAAGCGAGCTTCATCCTGAAACATCAGGCGCAGTTGTCCTTCTGCTTGCCACGCAAAGCACACGACAGTCTCAGTCTAGCCAGGCGTGCTGTGCCAACGCACACGGCTTTTGCATCTGCCTATAACGCCGTGATTTAAATTCATCAGGTTAGAACGCCCCCTCCCATTCTTCCTCCCACGCAACCGCGAGGGAGGATGCAAGTGGGGTTGAACGGCGGAAACTGTAAGAGTGGTTATAACAGCGCACTGCTATCCCTTGGAAATTGCCGGGCAATTATCCGGTATACCGCAATGTTTGCTTCGGATGCTGCTCAGTCGAGGAGTTCTTTCGGGATATTCCCTCCGTTAGCTGCGATCTGCACGAGCACGGTCTTATGCAACCACATATTCATCTTTGCCGAATCTGTCATCAACTCCGGCGGACAGCCAAGCTCTGTAGCTAGCTCTTTGCGTGCTGACAAACTACTGTCAATTTCGAGGAGCTTCAGGAGATCAACGATCGAATTGCGCCAGTCGAGCTTTTGTGGATTGGCGGCGGCGCGCTGCTCTAGTTGTGCGAAGACATCAGAGATGGGAACCGCTTTTGGCGCGGTTTGCTTCGCAGCGCCAGATGCACTGGGAGTTGAACTTGTACTCGGGTTCGCTGACGTTGCGGTAGGTTGCTGCGCCGTATTTCTCTTTGCTTGATTCCGAAGTCCCAACTTCTCAAGAATTGTGCTAAAAATCGACATAGGGGTTTCCTCCATGTTGCGAGATGAGCGAACTCAACTGGATGAGGAACGGTCATCTACAATTTATAATAAACCCAATGAGCCTCTTGAATTCTCAGCGCCATTTAGAATACCACCCAAACTGCCAAATATTTCGCGTAGCAGCCCAGGTAGTTAATGTAATTGCCGAGTTACATTTCAGAACCAGCCGAGATCGGCGTCACCTGCCGGTTGCGGCGGCGACTGCGGAACATCAATAGTGCCGCGCGACTGTGTGCCAGCTTGTACAGTGCTTCCTGGCTCCGCCCGTTGCTCGGGCGTCAAACATGAGATCAAACCACGCACGGCTTCTTCATAATCAGCTGACGAAACTTCGTGAGCAACTGTAATGTAACGGTTTACACTTCTCGTGCTGAGTAGCCCTCTTTTAGCCGACCCTGCTCGTAACGCTTGACGAGCTCCTGATATTTTGAGTCGCAGTGTTGATTAGTAGTTCCTATACCCCATAAATCACCTCTGAAAAACTGCATGATCACATTTTTTGATCAAATAGGTCGGATTCAAAAAGTGTGATGCCCAAACCGGGACGCTCACGCTGATTCAGCGTTTTGGTTCGGCGACCAATCTCAATATCCACCCGCATCGCATGAGGCTCAATTGGGTCTATAGCATCAGGAAAGATAACCCGGAATTTCATAGAGTTCGGCCAACAATCACAGAGCAGCTCAGTAAGACAATAACGTGCGCCTTAACAGCATTAGCTCGCTATGGCAGGATGGACCGAGGGATACGGTAACGAAGAGCTAGAATACAACGCCACAGTTTCACCCGCCTACCAATGCTGCAAATCAACCACTTGATTCGTTATAACGTAATCTTTTGATCTTTATGGTAAAAAAAATTAATTTGTGGATTTCGCGCTTGCACGGCAGGTAGAGGTGGAGAGAAGATAGCTATATCAGTTAGAAATGATCCAAAGAGTATCCTCATTTTTGTCATCGAAAATAAATAGAAGTAGGCCAAAGCACTGCGCGAATAATAGAACCAAACTGTCAATATGCTCTTCATATCTTACACATTCTGAATTATTTCTAACTGGCTAGGTTTATAGCATTAACCTAAATTAGCCGAGTCAGTGGATGGTCTGCTAATCGGCTTGGAAGTGCTCAATCTGGATCAGTGTGCCCGCACTTAAACAACGCCAGGATAGCCGTCGATTTCACTAAACCTGTTTTTGGGCTAAGGTCAAAGTACTGGCATAGCTTATCCGGCCGCATGTCCGGCGTTTTACTCTTGTCGAACAAAAAGCTGATCAGACCGACCGAGTAAGCAAATACTATAGACCCACGTATCAGTTTTACCGGTGCGATCGGTGACGGGCGCTTGCGGCAAAGCTTGGTTTCCACGTGCCGACAAAGATCTCTTCGTTTAAATGAATATATGATAATTTGATCATTCATCAGAGTATTTACCAGTATATCTGATATATCAGTACCTTTCGATTTGATAGGAAAGGATGTTTATGATATTTGTGCGCTAATCTACCACGTTGATACTGGAGGGAGATATGGAGAAAAAAACTGTCAGGGACTTCTTAAGCACGTTATCGGCACCGAAATCTCAGTGGGACGACACAGTTACCATACGAGGCAATGCGTTAAATATAAATGATGTCGTACGGGTTGCGCGCTGCAACACAAAAGTGCAATTAACTGACGATGAGGAAGTTCTGCGGCGCATCAATGCCTCACATGATTACATCGTGAACGCTACCAATGCTTGTCAACCTATTAATGGGGTTGTATCAAAAACCTGTAAGCCGATCTACGGTGTGACAACCGGCTTTGGGGGAATGGCCCATACCCATGTCTCGCCTGAAGATGCCAGCGATCTGCAACAAAACTTGATCTGGTTCATGAAGTCAGAGGCGGGCAGGCGATTACCCAGAAGTGATGTTCGTGCTGCCATGCTGATTCGTGCTAATAATCATATGCTCGGTTTCTCTGGTTTACGGCTTGAGTTGGTGCAGCGGATGGTGAGATTTTTAAATACGAATGTCACTCCCCATCTGCGCGAGTTTGGCTCTATTGGCGTGAGCGGCGACCTTGCTCCACTTGCCAGCATCACTGGTGCGCTGATCGGATTGGATGAAAGTTTTGTTGTCGATTTTGCTGGGGAAGAAATCGATTCTATATCAGCACTCAAGAGGCTTGGTCTGCCACGCCTAAATCTGCTTCC
The DNA here is from genome assembly GCF_001007935.1 of Nitrosomonas communis. Taxonomy (NCBI): domain Bacteria; kingdom Pseudomonadati; phylum Pseudomonadota; class Betaproteobacteria; order Nitrosomonadales; family Nitrosomonadaceae; genus Nitrosomonas; species Nitrosomonas communis. Next base: position 1,569,197 of record NZ_CP011451.1, on the reverse strand, counting down.
CAAAGAAGGGTTAGCTATGATCAACGGTACCTGTGTGATGACTGGTATTGCTGCTCAATGCGTGTACGATGCCCAGCTATTGCTGAAGATGACCATGGGTACCCACGCGCTTTTCATCCAGGGCTTAAACGGATCCAATCAACCGTTTCATCCATTTATTCATACTCATAAGCCTCACCCCGGTCAAAGGTGGGTAGCTAACTCCATGCTTGAATTATTGAAAGGGTCGAAGTTGATTCGCGATGAATTGGAGGGGCGCCTTGAATATAGAATTGGCGAACTAGTCCAGGACCGCTATTCGGTCCGTTGTCTGCCTCAGTATATGGGACCACTTGTGGAGGGAATGGACAATATTGCCCAACAGGTCACCACCGAAATAAACTCCGCAAGTGATAACCCCCTAATTGATCCGGATAAGGGCATGGACTATCATGGTGGCAATTTTCTGGGGCAATATATTGGCGTAGCGATGGACCAGTTGCGTTACTATTTAGGATTGATGGCAAAGCATCTCGACGTTCAGATTGCCTTGCTCGTTACGCCTGAATTTAGTAATGGCTTGCCTCCTTGCCTGATCGGCAATACTCAACGTACGGTTAATATGGGACTTAAGGGCTTACAGATCAGTGGTAACTCGATCATGCCTTTACTGACGTTTTATGGTCATCCACTTATCGATAGATTTCCAACCCATGCCGAGCAATTTAATCAAAACATCAGTAGTCTCGGCCATGGTTCAGCCCATCTCGCTCGCCAATCCATCGAGGCTTTCCAGCAGTATATGGCTATTGCATTAATGTTTGGTATCCAAGCCGTTGATTTACGCACTTACATTGTCGCTGGGCACTATGATGCCCGTTCCTGCCTTGCGCCAGCCTCATTAGCCCTTTATGAAGCAGTACGTAAAGTAGTTGAACGACCGCCATCCTCAGAGAAGCCATACATTAGAAATGACAATGAGCAGTCGCTTGATGAACACATACAACGTATTGCTGCTGATATTGCAGTTGGAGGGCGGATTCCACAGGCAGTGGCTGAATCCCTTTGTGATAGCCATGAAAGGTCATGAAGGGATCTACCAATGAATTTGTGGATGACACCCTTTATCAAGCAGTGATAGAGGATGATTTGCAATTTAATTCATTTTTTCTGTCTTAACTACCATGTCTACAATTATCATTGTCGGTGGCGGCCCCGCGGGGTTAATGGCTGCGGAGGTTTTAAGTCAAGCAGGCTTAGAAGTTCACCTTTATGATGCAATGCCTTCGGTCGGGCGCAAATTTTTATTGGCAGGAATAGGTGGTTTGAATCTGACTCATGCTGAACCTTTTAACGACTTTGTTTTGCGTTACGGCAGTAGACAGCCAGAGATAGAATCGTTACTGCATCATTTTACGCCACAAATGGTAAGGGACTGGGCTCGTGATTTGGGTATTGAAACTTTTATGGGTTCATCCCGACGCGTATTTCCGCTAGAAATGAAAGCTGCTCCTCTATTAAGAGCCTGGTTACGCCGTTTGCGATCTGCTGGTGTAACTTTTCATACCCGCCACCGTTGGTGCGGTTGGGAGGCAAATCATGCATTGAAGTTTTCAACGTCTGACGGTGAAAAATCAGTTCATGCTGATGCTGTGGTTTTAGCATTAGGCGGGGGTAGTTGGGCAAAATTAGGCTCTGACGGAGCATGGGTGTCATTATTGGCGGAACAAGGTGTGGTGATCGCTCCGTTACAGCCTGCCAATTGCGGTTTTGATATACTGTGGAGTGAGTATTTTCGTGGTCGTTTTGCCGCGCAACCGTTGAAATCGGTGACACTATCTTTTACGGATACTACCGGGAAAAGTTATCAAAAACTGGGAGAATTAATGATCACCGCTACTGGTGTAGAAGGTAGTTTAATTTATGCTTTATCCGCGCCGTTACGTGACACGATTAATGCTTGTGGCTCAGTGACTGTTTATCTTGATCTTGCCCCTGACAAGGGCTTGCCCCGTTTGATTAAAGAATTAGCAAAACCGCGCGGCTCCAAGTCTATGGCTAATCATTTGCGTAGTCGGATTGGGATTGAGGGAGCGAAAGCAGGACTGTTACGAGAATATTTGTCTGCTACAGAGTTTGCTAATCCAGAGCTACTGGCTGCTGCAATTAAGGCTGTGCCGATGAAATTAATGGCTACCCGCCCGATAGATGAAGCGATTAGTACCGCAGGCGGAGTTTGTTTTGAATCGCTGGATGCTCAATTAATGTTAAAAACTATGTCGGGTGTGTTTTGCGCAGGAGAAATGCTTGACTGGGAAGCTCCAACCGGTGGTTATTTGCTCACCGCTGCTTTGGCCAGTGGCCGTGCAGCAGGATTGGGCGCTTTAACCTGGTTGCAAACTGGAAAAAACTTTCATTAGTCAAATTTGAGACCTGCCTCTAGTGAATGACATTGAAGAAATTATCCAAGCATTAGTTGAGTTTCGTGATGAACGGGATTGGGCGCAATTTCATAACCCGAAAGATCTTGCCTTGGCGCTGAATATTGAGGCTGGCGAGCTTCTGGAGGCATTTCTTTGGAAACCTTCTGAGCAAGCCGGTATCGACAAAGTGAAGGAAGAGCTTGCCGATGTTTTGGCGTTTGCTTTTCTACTGGCTGAAAAATACGATTTTAATGTTAAACAAATTATGCTGGAGAAGATAGAAAAGAACGCACTGAAGTACCCTGTTGGCAAATCCAAAGGGGTCGCAAAAAAATACACGGATTTATAGACGTTGTGCGTTCCAGCTCAATGGTCATTTTGCTGCTAACCGCCATAATGAGGTGAGTTCTGCTGCACGAGCAGCGTGCAGCGGATCACTGGTATCCGCGACACGTTTATGGTATGGCTTGACATCTGATTTACTCAGAACCCTAAGGCCCGCCGCGTCAATAGCAGCAAGTAATTCAGCACGAGTGCGCAACCCAAGGTGTTCGGCAAAATCAGAAAGGATCAGCCAGCCCTCGCCTTCAGATGCGAGATGCAGGCTGAGTCCATGTAAAAACCCCCACAACATTCGACTACCCGGGTCGAATATCGCATGCTCAAGCGATGAGCTGGGCCGCGCGGGAATCCATGGTGGATTGCACACGATCAGCGAGGCTTGTCCTTCTGGAAAGAGGTTGGTTTGCACCAGATCAACTTGGGTTGCTATACCCAGGTGGGTGAAATTCTCGTGCGCGCAGTTAATGGCACGTGCATCCAGATCGGTCGCAACGATGTGCTGAAAGCCTCGGCGCGCCAGCACGGCGGCCAGTATGCCTGTTCCAGTGCCGATATCGAACGCAACAGACTGTGCCGTGACTTGCCTGGGTAGAGGAGTCTTCATAACCAAATCCACATACTCGCTTCGGATGGGTGCGAATACACCGTAATGCGGGTGAATACGGCCACCTAATGCTGGCAACGCTATACCCTTTTTACGCCACTCAAAGGCCCCGATCAATCCCTGTAATTCACAAAGTGATGCGATATAAGCTTCTGTCCGCGGACCATATGCTTCAAGACACTGCAAGCGTACATCGGGCGCGCGGCGTAAAGGAATGCTGTGATCTGCATTGAAAGGAATCAGTAGGCTGCCCAAAATGCGGGCACGTTGGGATTGAGCCTGGCGGTACTGATGGAATAGTTCGGTAGGTGACGAGGTTGTTTTGTGTGCGAGCCGCTTTTTATCTATTCGCCTTGCCAATGCCTGCAGTAATTGGCGAGCGTTTTGGAAGTCTCCCTTCCACAGTAGTGCTGTTCCTTCGCAGACCAAGCGGTAAGCCGCATCTGCAGTCATGCGGTCATCGATCATCCGCACAAGCCTGGGCGCAGGCATTCCTTTTTCTGAATACCAGCGAGCTGATCGTTCAATACCAGCTTCCTTCCAGCTAATGGCAGAATAACCGCTCATGGTGATAGACGAATTAGTCGCGACTGGGTAGGAGCGGTGAAGCAATAGTCATATAAGTGCATGGCGAAATACAGAGATCAGCAAGTAACATGGAAAAGTCCGATGGTGTGGCCTTTAGCCTTGTTCCACTGGTGAATGGCCTCGGGAGTGGGGAAGAGATCAACTCTGACTCTCTCTTTCTGGAAATACTCTGATGCCTCTTTAGAGAGCGTTACATTGCCATCGTGGCCTGAGCCAATGATAAGCCGTTCAGCTCCCTTCTCGAATATGTGCTCAGCTTCTTCGAGCGAGATGATATGAGATGTGCCGAACACTGCCTTGGATAATTTTTTCTTTCTCTTCTTGATCTCACCTGAAAGCCTGATGAGAACATCGTGCTCGATATCAGCCCTATCAATAGTGATGGAGCCAAATTTGGTACCGTCAATTCTAGGATTCATGAGGGTGCTCCTGAGGGATGCTCCGTTATTCTATGGGCGGCGTTGTGCAACGATATTGCTACACGTTTCGATCATAGGTGATGTCCGGATCCAGCATTCGTTTCCATAGTCTTCGAGCCTTTTGTATCTCGCCAGCACTGCACTGTTGCCTCCTCTCAAGCGAGCGGAGAGGCTCGGCTCGACGAGATACTAAATAATTACTGCTTTTAATATAGCACACTAATGGAGATGATTTTCGACAGTCGGGGTTCGATCTGTCGCGCGCACGAATGGCGGCCTTGGAGCTGAA